>JALUVJ010000092.1 GCA_027020665.1 Nitrospira sp. | reverse complement strand
TCTCATTGATGCGGTTCTTGAAGTCCCTCAGGTTGTCTCGGCCACGCCCTTCATTTTCAGACAGGTCTTATTGTCTTCACCGTCCAGTGCTTTTGGTGTTGCCTTGCGCGGCATTGATCCCGCAAAAGAGGGCACGGTCACGAAGCTTGGGGAAAACATGGTCGAAGGCCGCTTGGAATTTTTGAACACGCCCCCGCCCAATTTGCCGCCGCAAACAAAGGCAAACGAAGGCAAGGACGGCCCCGAAAAAATTCTGCCCGGCATTGTGCTGGGACAGGAGTTGGCCAATCGCTTGGGTGTGTTTTGGGGCGATGTGATCCATGTCGTCTCTCCCGTTCTGAAACAAGGCGCATCTATCGGTCAGGCCTTGGGCGCACCAAGCGGCTTTACCCCCAAGATTCGGAAATTTCAGGTCGTGGGCCTCTTTGATTCGGGCATGTATGAATATGATTCTTCTCTGGCCTATATTGCGATGGCCGAGGCGCAGCGTTTTTTTAATCTTGCAGATGTTGCATCCGGAATTGAAGTGAAGGTCAAGGATATCTTTTTGGCCGATGCGGTTGCGGAAGAAATCGAGGCCCGCCTGGATTTTCCTTATCAGGCACGCGACTGGAAGGCACTCAATCGCAACCTTTTTTCGGCGCTGGAACTCGAGAAAGATATGATGTTTGTCATTTTAGTACTCATCATTTTGGTGGCTTCTTTTAATATTGTGGGCACTTTGACGATGACGGTTTCGGAAAAGGCACGTGAAATTTCGATTTTAAAGGCCATGGGGGCGACCCAGAAATCCATTCGCCACATCTTTATTTTTGAGGGCCTCATCATCGGCGGCATCGGTGTGGCCGTGGGGCTTCCGTTGGGGCTGGGTATCAGTTTGGCCCTGGAAACCTTCTATCAATTGCCGGGAGATGTGTACTATATCAGCAATCTGCCCATGCGCCTTCATCTCATTGACGTGGTGCTCGTAACAGGATCGGCCTTTCTGATTACCTTGTTGGCGACACTTTACCCTTCATGGCAGGCGGCTAAAATGGAGCCCGTTGAGGGGCTGCGTTATGAATAAACCCGGAATCCGCAACCGTTCGGCGTGCAGGGCATGATTCAAGTCATTGATCTCCATAGATCTTTTCCCATGCCGGACAAGGCGCTGCACATTCTAAAAGGCGTGTCTTTTGAAATTAAAGCGGGTGAAATGCTGGCGATCGTGGGGCCTTCCGGGGTGGGAAAAAGCACGCTGCTGACCCTGCTGGGTGCTTTGGATCGACCCACTTCGGGGAAGATTTTGTTTGAAGGGATCGACCTTTTTGCACAATCCGACAGCGAATTGGCCCGCTTTCGCAACGAAAAGGTCGGGTTCATTTTTCAATTCCACCACCTCTTGCACGAATTTTCCGCCCTGGAAAATACCATGATGCCCGGCCTCATCCGTCGCATGCCGCAAAAAAAACTCAAAGCAGATGCCTTGGCCTTGCTGGATGCCGTGGGTTTGGCAGACCGGGTGCATCACAAACCGGGTGAGCTCTCCGGCGGAGAGCAACAACGCGTGGCCATCGCAAGAGCCTTAGCGCTTGGCCCCAAACTTATTTTGGCCGATGAGCCGACGGGAAACCTGGATACCCAGACCAGCGATGAGGTTTTTGGCCTTTTGCGCACCCTCAATCAACAACGCGGCATGACCTTTGTGCTGGTCACCCACAATGAAAAACTTTCCCTTCAGTCAGACCGCCTGATCACAATGGTGGACGGCAACATCGCCCCGGCCTGACAAACACCGATCCGTTCCGGCCTTTCCCCCAAACCGCCCTCCGTTTTTCCGATTGCCTGATATACTGGAACGAGGGGGCTTCGGTAATGCACGTTTTTCAGGAGATAAAAATACTCTTACCCTTATTTTTTCTGACCACCTTAACCGCCTGTACAACCCTAAAGACCCACGACACCGGCAAGAGAACCGAGGCAAACGCACACTTATCTTGTGCCGGCATCTGCAAGGTCACCTTGATGGACGGCTCACTTTACGAAGGCACCTTTGAGGGCGGGATACCGCACGGCAAAGGAACCTTGCTCACCCTCAACGGAGACCGTTACGTTGGCGAGTTTTCGAATGGGCTCATTCACGGCGAAGGGGTGTATTTTTTTGCAGAAGGCTCAAAATACACCGGCGATTTTAAAGAAGGGAGATTCTACGGCTACGGCATGCTGACGCGAGGCAATGGCGATAAGTATGTCGGCGAGTTTGAAAACAACGAGTTCCACGGAAAAGGCATCCTTTCATTTGTTGATTCCGAAGGCAATGCAAAGACCTTGGCCGGCGAGTGGAATCACGGTTTGCTGGATAAAAATACGCAGTTTGTGCGTGAACCTCAAGACGGCGACATCATGAATCCCGAAGTCGTGTTGTTTTATCAATACCAGTTGCTCAGCGAATCCATGAGCCGCATCGCCGCTTCACGACCCGGTGTGCCGGATTTATACTTCCTGTCTTTCGGAGCAGACAGCCATCAGGACGTCTTCATGAACGAGGCCCTTTATACAACGGCCCGCTTTGAAACCAAATTCAGCATGCAAAACCGGACGATGTACCTCATCAATCATCCGGCGATTGTGAATGAAGTGCCGATCGCAAGTGTCATTAATCTTCGTGTGGCGCTGCAAATTCTCGCCGCCCGAATGGATACCGAAGAAGACATTCTCTTTTTGTACCTCACAAGTCACGGTTCGAAGACGCACACCCTCTCTGTTTCGCTCGGCGGGGTGCCTTTGATGAACCTGTCTGCAGAGACACTCTCGGAAATCCTTCAGGAATCCGGCATTAAGTGGAAAGTCGTCGCCATTTCCGCCTGTTATTCCGGTGGCTTCATCGATCATCTCAAAGATGAACACACAATGGTCATGACCTCCGCGCACGCGGATCGGGCTTCTTTCGGATGCGGTGATGATTCTGAGATGACTTATTTCGGCCGGGCGTTTTTCCAATACGCACTGGATCAGGCCCCCAGTTTTGCGGATGCCTTTTCAGAAGCAAAAAAAATCGTGCGGAACTGGGAAAAAGAAGGCAACTTTCCACATTCAGAACCGCAAATCCATCGCGCACCGCTGCTTGAAAAAAAGCTCAAGGCCTGGCGGCTCACGGTGAATCAAAAACTCGCCGTCCGCCAAGCGGATTGAACGCTTCCAATCGCCTATTACGCAAGCGGTCATCCTGTGCTTCTTCATGATTTTATTGGCATAATCAATACCTCACTTCCGCCTTCGCGGGAATGGCGTATGTAACATCAGTGCTTCAGTCGCCGCCAGGAAACCGGCACTTGGTTTAAAGCGGTGTAGCGGGTAAGTTTTTTCAGGAACTTTTTTGCTTCGCGATACGGCGCCGCCGCTTTTGTCCGTCCCGTGATAGAAATCAGCAGCAAAAACGGGAGTCAAAAAGAAGCTGTAAAAAGCCAGGGCGGCAGCCGCGCACTTTATAAAAGCGTCCGGAAACGAAAAGGTTGAGGGATGTCGCTCAGCGCCCTTAGTTCAAACTCGGATCGGCCGGCATCGTCGCGTAAAATGCCCATCGATCACCCAAACGGCGCATCATCTGCGACCAGAGAAATGAAGGATCGGCGTCAAAAACCAGTGTGGGGTCGGAAGGCAACAGGCTCCAAGCGCCTTCAGAGAGTTCTTCTTCTAATTGACCGGGCGCCCAGCCTGCATAACCGAGATAACACCGCACTTCACCGCTGTCACCCAAGGCGCCGGCGATTTTGATGCGATCCAGGTCCTTCGGCACAAAAACACCATCAAGAATATTGTGTCCGTCGTAGGAGGTTTCATCACTGCGGCAGAGGACGAGCATGCCGTTTCTTGCCACGGGGCCACCTGCATAGACTTTTTTTTCACCGGAGACATCTTGGAAACCATCCATCAGCATGGAAACGGCCATTTCCGTCGGGCGATTTAAGACAACACCCAAAGCACCGTCGGAACTATATTCGCAAAGCAAAATAACGGTTTGACGAAAATTAGGATCATTCAGCTTTGGCATGGCAACCAACAGCTTGCCCTTGGAAACCACCTGAGTGATTTCATTGCTCATCTATCCTCCTTAAAACACTGCATATCGAGAAAAACAAGGACACTCAGAAAAATATCGCCATCAAAACGCCTTCATAAATCTCTTGCAATGCTTCTATATTTTAACGCGAGATCCGGTCATTGGCAAGCAATCCGCGCAGGACCCCGCAAATCCTGAATGATAAAAGGCCCCGGATATTTAGGCGCAACGGAGGTTAAAAACGAGCGGATGAAACCTTCTATATTTGAAGCTGCTTTTGTTCAGCTCATTTCGATAACGGCATGCACAAGCTTACTGATGCCTTCTTCGATCTTTGAAAGACGATCGGGCAGCATGTAAGCCGGTGTCGAGACAATTTTATGTGCTTCATCAATGACGATGTCCTCAACGGGACGATCGACATGTTGCACACCCATTTCTCCCAAAGCCGCCGCCGTGTCCGCATCGTTTCCAATCGTCAAAGTCACGGCCTCGCCCGAATCTTGCGCGACTTTCGCCATCACCGCCGGTGCGATGCAAATCACGCCGATGGGTTTGTTTGCTTTCAATATGTCGCGAAGTAAGCGGGCCACATCAGCCTGCACGCTGCAATCCGCGCCTTTTACGGCAAAATCAGAAAGGTTTTTAGCCACACCGTAGCCGCCGGGCAAAATGAGCGCATCCAAGTCGGAAGCGGACACGGTTTTGATATCTTGTATTTGACCGCGCACAATGCGGCCGGCTTCGGTCAAAACATTGCGCTGCCCCGGCATTTCCTCTTGGCTGATGTGGTTTACGACATGCATTTGATCAACATCGGGCGCCATGCAAACAGCGGATGCCCCTTCACGATCAATCGCCAACAAGGTCAACACCGATTCTTGTATTTCCGCGCCGTCCAGATAGCCGCATCCGGATAAAATCACCCCGATTTTTTTTGACATTTTCTCCTCCTCCCTATCATGAAAGCCTTTGCATCAAAAGGCTTCGATTCGTTGAGCCCCCCTAAGAATTTCACGCACGCGCCGTAAAAAGAAGCCTATCAAAAAACACAGATCAAGTTCAATCAAGGGGCTTTCACCAAATTCCGCGATTGTGGAATTTGAGATTTCACAAGATTCCACGATTGCGATATACTGTTTCGCATTTTGGTTTTAAGCGCAACGAGCTTCATTCGAGGGAGTCACTTGAACGGCAATCCTTTTTTGGGGGCACACTATTTATTACGCGGTTTTTTCTTCATGCTGCAACCCGGTCTCCGCCGTTATGTATTTGTACCGCTTTTAATCAACATTGCGCTTTTTTCGGCATTGATTTTTTTTGGCGCGCAACAGTTTAATCGTTTGGTGGCCTGGCTGCTGCCCGCGTGGCTGGATTGGCTGAGTTGGTTGCTCTGGCCGCTTTTTGCCCTCACTGTTTCCGGCATCGTCTTTTTTACCTTTATTTACGTCTGTAACTTCATTGGCGCACCTTTTAACGGTTTGCTAGCCGAACGTGTGGAACAACGGCTCCGAAACCGCGGTCGGGAAACGGCCTTTGATCTTGCGCAAACCCTGCGCATGCTTTGGCCCGCCCTGATTTCGGAGTTTAAAAAGCTGGCTTATTTTGCCTTGCGCGCACTGCCCTTGCTGCTGCTTTTTCTGGTTCCGGGGGTCAATATTGTTGCATCCGTGCTCTGGCTTCTCTTCAGTGCCTGGATGTTGGCCCTCGAATATGCGGATTACCCGATGGCCAATCACGATATTCTCTTTTCAGAACAGCGCACCCTGCTCCAAAAAAAACGGCTCATGGTTTGGGGCTTTGGTGCGTCGATTTTGCTATTACTTATGATCCCCGTGCTGAATTTTTTGGCCATGCCGACCGCCGTTGCAGGGGCGACGGTGATGTGGGTTGAGCAATTTTCAGAACATTCGCACAGTTGAAGAAAGTCTGCCTTCTCAATTACAATGCTGCGAGACGCAATACCCGCCCCGCTTTAAGAACCATCGAGCCATTTGGAGAAAATTCATGCGGTATTTTATTTTTTTTAGTTTTTTTATATTGATAACAGCTTGTGCCGGCCCGAGCCATTTACAGCGGGTGGCGCTGGAAGAGGACGACCTTCTGATTGTACTGGATCAGCAGGCAATTTTAGATGTCCCCGAGCTTGAAGCACCCTATGCACATCCCGCACAAATTCCGGCATCTGAAATGAAAAAGGTTCTTGCCTCGCTCAAGGTGGGGCCTCAGACCGGTATGCTGATGTCTTTTTTTTCAAAAGATGAAACAAACCCGTTATTCGCCCCGAACACCACCGAGAAAATTGCAATACGGTTTTCTCAAGCCCTTGCCGAGGCAAGTCCCCATGAAAAAATTAATTTTTATCAGATGACGCCGGGCGACGGCAATACCGTTGCCGTCACCTCCGGATTTTTCTTAGTCAAAAACGGAAAACTTCACCTCAAAGTCAATCATTACCAAGTCCCGCTTCTCAAAGGCCGTCATCCTTCAAGAGCGGGACTCGGGTTAAAACAATCCGAAAAAGGGCGTTACGCCTTTGAACTGGTCGAAGGTAAAAAAATGGCCTATCGCAGCTATAAAAACGTACTGGGACTTCCCGGTTCAGACCGTCACTGGCTCGTGATTGACTATGCCGATTTTCCAAACCCCGAATCGCCGACAACAGTCCGCTCCCCCGCCCTGCCGCCGGCGACACTTGAAGAACGGCTCCGAACCTTGAAACGCTTTCGCGACGAAGACCTGATTACGGAAGAAGAATACCGCGAAAAAAAACAATCCTTGCTGAAAGATTTTTAGGGAAGCGCTGATTAAATCCGTATTGCATTTTTCAAGAGATAAAATGTTCAGATTCAAGGCGCAACTTGCAGGAAACAGCCCGCTATTGACAAAATTTGTAACACAAAAGCCGGGAATTTTTGCCTTGAGAAAACAATTCATGACTTAATCGGAGATTCCTGAACATGGATGATGCACTCAAACCCGGCATTTACCGTCACTACAAGGGAAAAGACTACGAAGTCCTCGGTGTCGCAATTCATAGCGAAACCGAAGAAGCCCATGTTGTGTATCGCGCCCTTTATGGCGCATACACCCTATGCATTCGGCCAAAAAACATGTTTATGGAAGAAGTCGAAAAACCGGATTACAAAGGCCCGCGTTTCAAACTGGTCCGGGCGTTTTGAGCAGAGACAAAGACCTGATGAAAGAAGTCATAAAAAGTATTTTGCTTTGTTCGCTGTTGATCTCCCTGCCCTTTTTTTATCTCGGCTGCAAAAAAGAAACACCGACTGAAAAAGCGGAAAAGGAAATCAAAAAAACCCTGGACAAAGCTAAAAAGAAATTGAAGGATTTAACCGATTAAAACCCGCCCCTCTTTTTTGTTGGAAAGCAGACAAAAATGTCGTACTTTGCATTCAAAATTGCGAGGATTCTAAACCGGCTTTTGATTAACCTCCTTGTAATCTAAAGCAATTTTTAGTTTTTTCGCACCCAAGAAAATAGGCACAGACATTGCTTTACCTTAAAAGGGGAATAAC
The DNA here is from genome assembly GCA_027020665.1 of Nitrospira sp. Taxonomy (GTDB): domain Bacteria; phylum Nitrospirota; class Nitrospiria; order SBBL01; family JAADHI01; genus JAADHI01. Next base: position 35,767 of record JALUVJ010000092.1, on the reverse strand, counting down.
AAAACACAATGTCGTGTTTTGCTTGGCGAAGGCGCCTGGATCACAAAGACGGTCCATGTGCTTTTTTTTAACCTTGAAAATGCCGGGTAAAGATCGATGTTGTTCGGACGTACACACAAAAATGAAATCAAGCTTCCGGTCAAACCGATTGAAAAATGGGTCTACACCACCTGCGGTTATTGTTCCACAGGCTGCTCGCTGGAAGTGGGTGTCAATGCCGAAGGCAAAGCCGTTACCGCACGCGGTGTGAACGATGCCGATGTCAATCGCGGCAAGCTGTGTTTGAAAGGCATTTTTGAGTACGAGGTTTTTGAATCTAAAAACCGGGGGACCGTCCCGCTTATTCGGAAAGATCGCGCCGACCCCTATCAAAAAAGCACTTGGGACGAAACCCTCAACAAAACCGCTGCCGAGATCAGCCGCATCCAGGCCCTTTACGGTCGCGACAGCTTCGCCATTGTTTCGACCGGCCAGCTCTACACCGAAGAATTTTACACCCTCGGCAAACTCGTCCGGGGCGTCATCGGCACCAACAATTACGACGGCAATACCACGCTGTGCATGGCCTCCGCCGTCTCCGGTTATAAACGTTCCTTCGGCAGCGACGGCCCGCCGGGTTGTTATGAGGATTTTGAACACACGGGCTGCCTTTTAGCCCTCGGCTCCAACCTGCCGGAGCAACACCCTATTATCTACTATCGCCTCAAAGAGGCCCGCGATCGCCGCCCTTTCCCGATGATCGTGGTTGATCCGCGTGTGACCATGTTGGCGCAAATGGCGGACATCCATCTTCCGGTAACTCCCGGCACGGATTTAGCCCTGCTCAACGCGATGGCCCATGTCATCCTCAAAGAAGGTTTACAGGACGAGGCCTACATTCGCGCCCATACCAACGGTTTTGACAATTTCAAAAAATTGATCGAGGAGTGCAGCCCGGAGAAGGCCGAAGCGATTTGCGGCATCACGGCGGACCTGATTCGTAAAACGGCGCGGATTTACGCTGAGGCAAATGCGGCTATGACGATTTGGACGATGGGCATCAATCAGTCCACACACGGCTCCGACGGCGTGGCTGCCATCAACAATTTGAACCTGATTACGGGCAACATCGGCAAACCCGGCGGCACTTCGCTTTCGATTACCGGCCAGTGCAACGCCATGGGCACGCGCGAGTTTTCTTCCTGCTCCGGACTGCCGGCTTATCGGACTTTGGAAAATAAAGCCGACCGCGCTTTTGCCGCTGATTTTTGGGGTGTGGACGCGCGCTATTTTCCTGAAAAGCGCGGCCTCACCGAAACAGACATCTTCCCCGCAATTGAACGCGGTGAAATCAAGGGCCTATGGCTCATCGCCACCAACCCCATGACTTCGATGCCGAACAGCCCGCAGATTCGTAACATATTGGATCAACTGGAATTTCTAGTCGTTCAGGATGCTTACGCCGATGTTGAAACGGTAGAATCGGCTCATGTTTATTTGCCTGCGGCGCTATGGGGTGAAAAAACAGGCGTATTTACAAACACCGAGCGTCGCGTGAATCTCGTGCGAAAAGTCGTCGAACCGCCGGGACAGGCAAAACCCGATCTCTGGATTTTCACACAACTCGCCAAACGCTTTGAACGTGCAAAAGACCTGCACTTTGCAGACACGCCCGCCGCAGTTTTTGACGAAATCCGTGCGGCCTCCAAAGGACGGCTTTGTGATTATTCGGCCATGACGCATGAAAAAATCGAAGCGGCGCGTGGCATTCAGTGGCCCTGCAATACTAAAAACCAAACAGGCAGCCCCCGGCTTTACACCGAGGGCCGGTTTCAATATCCCGACGGAAAAGCCAAACTCATCGCCCTGCCTTTTGTGGACAATAATGAAGTGCCTTGTGAAGAATATCCCTTTTGGCTCAATTCGGGCCGGGTGATTGAACATTGGCACACGCGGACCAAAACGGGAAAGATCGGCAATCTGAATAAATTCAGCCCGGCACCCTACATGGAAATGAATCCGCGCACGGCAGAGGAACTGGGCGTTCGCGCGATGGATTTTGTGCGGGTGATTTCACGCCGCTCCTCGGCGATTGTATTGGTCCAGTTGACGGAACGGGTCGCGCCGGATGCGGTCTTCATCCCCATGCATTATTACAACTGTGTGAATCGGCTTGTAAAAGGCTTGCTCGATCCTTATTCCAGACAACCCGCTTACAAACAATCCGCCGTGCGCATCGAACTGTTGATGGATCAGGATGCGGCGGCGAAAACGGCTGCACGCTTGAGGACATATTAGGAGCCCTATGGCCAATCCGCATCAGACTGAAATACCAAAGCCCAAGCTGAGCCGGCACGGGACAAACATCGCGCTCGACGAACTTTATCCGCACTTGATTGATGTCCCGCTCGAAATCAACGCTTACGCCTGCGGGGCGTCGAAGGGCAAAAATCCAAACCGTTACAAACAACACGGCTTTCACTTTAATGCCGATAATTGCATCGCCTGCCACGCCTGTGAATCCGCCTGCTCCGAAAAAAACGATTTGCCCCCCCACATGGCCTACCGGCGTGTCGGGGTGATCGAAGGCGGCACTTACCCCGATGTCACACGCATTAATATCTCCATGGCCTGCAATCATTGTGAAGACCCCGTCTGCCTCAAAGGCTGTCCGACACGCGCCTACACAAAGTATTTGGAATACGGGGCCGTGCTGCAAGATCCTGAGATTTGTTTCGGCTGCGGCTATTGCACTTGGGTGTGTCCCTATAATGCGCCGCAATTGGATACGGAAAAGGGTCAGGTTCAAAAATGCAATATGTGTGTGGATCGACTGGAAGCCGGCTTGCAGCCCGCCTGCGTGGATGCCTGTCTGGGCAATGCATTGGATTTTGGAGTGATTGATGAAATTCCGAAAAAACAGCAGGAGGCGGTACTGAACATGCCGTCATTCACAAATCCAAGCATCTCGCGTCCGAATATCCGATTTCAGCTCAAGCAAACTTTGCCGGACCGTTTTCATCGCATGGACGATGCGCCGGTGTCTTACGATCAAGAGAAGCCTCAAAATAGAGCATTTACATCGGCATCTGCGGCACAGCCCGCCTTTAAGATTAAAGAAAAAGAAAGCGGCCCTTCGGCGGCGGCCTGGAATATCGGCAAACTCCGTTCAAGAGAAGATCCGCTCGTGCTGTTCACACTCATTTCTCAGTTTGCCGTGGGCGCATTTGCTTTGCTCTTTTTATTGCCGCAATGGAGCCGCACAGCGGCGGTGCTGTTGTCTCCACAAAATAATGCTGTGATGCTGGGGCTCACCCTTTTTGTGCTGGTCGGCTTGCAAAGCTTTGCGCTTGTTTTATCGACATTGCATCTCGGCAAACCGCAATATTTTTATCGGGCGATGAATAATCTGCGTCATTCCTGGGTCAGCCGCGAAATTGCCACGATGGGCGCTTTTTACGGATTGATGACGGCCTATACTTTCGTAAGCGTTTTCCCGGTGCTGACGGCATGGTTGCCCGAAACACCCGCAAAGCTTGCACCGATCATGCTGGGGGCCGGGGCCGGTATTTTGGGGCCGCTGGGCCTCTATTGCATGTACCGCTGTTACCGTATTCCGGCTCGCCCTTTTTGGGATCATTGGCATTCCGGCGGCGTGTTTTTCTCCAGTGCTTTGATTTTAGGCAGCACGGCCATCGGCACGGTTTTCGGACTAAGCGGACTGGCAAAAGGCGAAGAGATTGCCCCGGTACTCCGCTTGCTCGCGGTTTTTCTCGCCGGAGGATTGATTTTGCAACAAATCGCACGGATTCAACTTTTGTCTTATTTAAAAGCAACGGGAGAAGAGGCTGCGGTTTCCCGCATGCGGATGGAAACTGTTTTTGGAAAAATCAATCGCGCGCGCTTTTACACTTGGGCGCTATTGATGGGCGCGACTCTGGTTTTTTGCTTTTTCCCGCCCGCCGGCGCACTCGGCATGACCGCATGGAGCGCGATTTTTTTGATTGCCGTCGCCCATGAGACGGTGGGCCGCGCACTGTTTTACGTGATTGTGGTCCCGACCACGGTGCCGCGCGGTTTTTTTTGGGGTAATCAGACCTTTGAATCGCTCGCGCGAACAAGCGGTTTGGCTGAAAAACCGCAAGTGGGCGTTTTGCTCGACGGACATTAATCGCACAAAGTTTAAACTTGAGGAGGACACCATGAATAAAATTATTCGCATCAATTTAGGGCCGGTCGAGGGCATCCCGATGGGACAGGGGCATTGTTTCCGCATTGAGGGAGAAGATATAGCGGTCTTCCGGGGACGGGACGGCTCCATCTCTGCGATTGAAAACACTTGTCCGCACTTGAAAGGGCCCTTGGCCGAAGGCATTATCGGCGACGGCAAAGTCGTTTGTCCTCTACACGGTCACCGTTTTGATCTCAAAACGGGGAAAGGCAGTGAAACCCCGGAATGCGTGCGGACCTTTGAGGCTTCGCTGGAAAACGGCACTATTTTTATTGCGTATACACCCGAATCAGCAGAAAATGTGCATTGTTAATTTGAGCCGTCCCAAAAGACTTCGATTGCTTGTTGCTGTATTTTTGAAAAATCCTGGTTGTTTTAATTGAGGGATAGTGAAGGAGAAGTGTGTGAAAAAAAGATTGGTGGTCATCGGAAACGGCATGGCGGGTGCGCGCATGGTGGAGGAAATTTTAAAACGCGACTGCGGGGCCTATGAAATCGTGATGTTTGGGGCGGAGCCTTACGGAAATTACAATCGCATTTTACTCAGTAATGTGCTGAATCAAACACAAGCGCCCGATGCCATCTTTTTGAATACGCTGGATTGGTACGTCGAAAACAACATCACACTGCATACGGGAGTAAAGGTCACACACATTGATCGGAATGAAAAGAAGGTTTACGGCCTCAAACTTGCCGAGGGCGATGTCCCCTACACAACAGGTATTTCCGACGCAAGCGGCGCGGATTTTATTTCGGTTTCTTACGATGAAGTCATTATCGCCACCGGGGCACGACCTTTTGTGCCGCGCATAAGAGGCAGCGATTTTCCCGGGGTCTTTTTGTTTCGCACGATTGACGACTGCGACCTGATTGCCGACTACGCAAAAAATTGCCGCAAGGCAAGCGTTATCGGCGGCGGCCTCTTGGGACTTGAAGCAGCGCGCGGTTTGATGACACACGATTTGGAAGTCTCGGTGATTGAGGCCGCCGATCAATTGATGCCCTCTCAGCTCGATACCGAAGCGGCAAAAATATTGGAACGGGCCATGGGCGCGATGGGACTGCGCGTGCTGACCAAAACCCTGATCTCGCAGATTGTGCAAAAAAACGGCAAAGTGGCCCGCATGGTCTTTCGTGACGGGGGCGTGTTGGAAACCGACCTGGTCGTCATCAGTGCGGGCATTGTGCCCATCACCGAAGTCGCGCAAAAGAGCGGTTTGAAAGTCAACCGCGGGATTCTTTGTGATGATCGGATGCGCACCAGCGATCCCGATATTTATGCCGTGGGTGAATGTGTTGAACACCGGGGCGTGACTTACGGACTGGTCGATCCGATTTGGCAACAGGTGAACGTTCTGGCGGATATCCTGACCGGTGTCAATCCGGATGCAGTTTACTTGGGCTCCAAAACCGGCACAAAATTAAAAGTCATGGGGGTTGATCTCACCTCTATGGGTGAAAAAGAGACCGAAGAAACGGACGATGAAATTTTGGTCTATCGCGACCCCAACCGGGGTGTTTATAAAAAATTGATTGTGCGGGACGATAAGATTCACGGGGCGATTTTATTGGGCGATACGGAACTGAGCGACCCATTGATGCGGCTTTTTATGAATGAAAAACCCCTGCCGGAAAACCGGGGCGAAATCCTCTTTGGCGCCGTTGACGGCACACGGTTGTTTGATGCCGCGGATTTACCCGATACGGCACAGATCTGCAACTGCAACGGCATCTGCAAGGGTGATATCCTGACGGCCATCGAAGAAAAAAAATGCAGCAGCGTGGCCGCGATCGGCACGGAAACGAAGGCGGGCCAGGGCTGCGGATCCTGCCGCGGCTCGATTGCCCAAATTATTTCATCCGTTGTCGGCGAAGTCGGATACGATGCCGGCGAACACTATTATGTGCCCGGTGTGCCGCTTGAAAAATCACAGCTGGTGCGGGAGATTCGTTCACAAGGCCTGAAATCCGTTAGCGGCGTCTTGGAAAAGCTGGGAGAAGGCAAGGAAGATCCCACGACAAAAACAGGCTTGGCTTCTTTATTAAAAACACTGTGGCCCAAAGTGTATGAAGATGAGCGCGACGCGCGTTTTATCAATGACCGCGTGCATGCCAACATCCAAAAAGACGGCACTTTTTCGGTTGTGCCGCGCATCGTGGCCGGCGTCACGACCCCGGAGGAATTGCTGCGTATCGCAGAAGCGGCGGTCAAATACAAAGCAAAAATGGTGAAATTCACAGGCGGTCAGCGGATTGACCTGCTGGGGATCAAAAAAGAAGACCTACCGGATATTTGGAAAGATATCGGTCTGCCCAGCGGGCACGCTTATACGAAGGCCTTCCGCACGGTGAAAAGCTGCGTCGGCACGGATTTTTGCCGTTTTGGTTTGGGAGACGCCATCTCACTGGCGAAGCAGGTTGAGCTGCGGTTTCAGGGTGTGGAAGCGCCGCACAAAGTAAAGATGGCGGTGACAGGTTGTCCGAGAAACTGCGCGGAAGCCTATGTGAAAGACGTGGGGGTTGTGGCGATTGAAGGGGGGCGATGGGAAATCTACATCGGCGGCGCCGCCGGAAGCACAATTCGCAAAGGCGACCTGCTCTGTACCGTAGAGAGCCATGAAGAGGTCCTCAAATACACCGGCCGTTTTCTGGAATATTACCGTCAACATGCAAAATACCTGGAGCGCACTTACGGTTTTGTGGAGCGCATGGGCATTGATCTCTTAAAAGGCATTTTGATAGAGGATTCCTTAGGCATTTGCGCCGGACTCGAAGAAAAAATGCAGGAAGCCGTGGATGCCTACAAAGATCCCTGGCAGGAAGCGGAAGATCCCGTCTATCCTTTCCAGTTTGAAGGGCCGCAATTGATCGAAGTGCTTCAGGAAGCGGAAAACAACGGCTAGTGTCGCGTCACCAAAATATATTTAGAACAACGCTCCGCATGGATTGAAAAGGCAAGTGCCGGCACTTCTCAACATATTCGGCTTGAATGCGGATATTTTTTCACCGGCGCCGTATTCTCCGCCCCTCCGTCCTTATCACGGAGAAACGCTAATTCAAGTCAAACAGGTAAATTAGAAAGGTTTTTTTAAATATCGTTGCAATACCTGCTTTTCTTTCCTGATTTCTTGACATTTTTCTCAGCACTTAAATAGAATTTTTTAGGATCATATTTTTACGGGGATCCCTCACCGGATATATCGCAATTTCGGATATGCCTTAAAAACGTTATTCTGCTTCAGTTTGTTCTTAAGAGGACGTGATGGCATTTTATTCTGTTCTAATGATGAATCTTGAACGCCATGCCTGTCCAACGCACAACTGCGGTCATTTGCAAGACCTGATTCAAAAATCGCTCACGGTGCCGGGTTGGCGTGTTCTCCTTCAATCCACACGTTTTTTCCCGGAAAGACGCATCAATGTGCCGCCCGACCTCGTTGTGGTGCGGGTTTCCCGACCGGGCCTTTTTGCCGAGGCGGCGGCCTATATTCGAAAACGATGGACCAACGCCATGATTTTAGGGCTTTTTTGTAGCAACACCGAAGCAGATGCACCGCTTCCTCAAGTCGCAACGCAAGATCTGGATGATTATCTGGCCTGTCCTTTTGAGTCGTCTGACATTGCACCGCGTATTCAGAGTCTCTTTTCTCAGGTAAAGCCCTCTATTTTGAATGAAGATGCCAAAAGTCTTGATTTCCCCAGATCCGATCAAGCATTAATCTCAAAAGCCTTGGCCCCGCTATTGGGAAAGAGTCGCAATTTTCTCAAGGCCGTGCATAAAATTCCGCGACTGGCAAAGAGTGATGCAAATTTGCTGCTGCTTGGCGAAACAGGCACAGGGAAAGAGCTTTTTGCGCGTGCGATTCACGCCCTTAGCCCGCGCCGGGAGAACGCGTTCGTGCCGCTTAATTGCGGTGCCATTCCCGATCATCTTTTTGAAAATGAACTCTTCGGACATGAAAAAGGGGCATTTACGGATGCGTCCGCTCTTGGAAAAGGGGTATTGAGCGAAGCGGAAGGCGGTACGCTGCTTTTGGATGAAGTGGATGCCTTAAGCCCCGCCGCTCAAGTCAAGCTCCTGCGTTTTTTACAAGATTGCGCCTATCGCCCCTTGGGCCAACCCAAAACCTTGCTTGCCGACGTGCGGATTATTGCTGCAACAAACCGGGATCTTGCCGGTGAAGTCAAAGCAGGTCGCTTCCGGGAAGATGTATATTACCGGCTCAACCTGCTTTCCCTTTCCCTGCCGACCTTGCGCGACCGGCTTGATGATATTCCGGGCCTTTCGCGTTATTTTCTGGCACGTTATGCCCGGCAATACGGGCGATCCGACCTTTATTTTTCGCGCGAAGCCCTGCGAAAATTACTGTCCTATGCCTGGCCGGGGAACGTCCGTGAATTGGAGGCCATGATTCATCGGGCCGTCCTGATGAGTCCATCCCCGGTGATTGAAGCGGAAACGGTTGAACTTCCGGTTTGTCATAAAAGCACGCTCCCGAAAGGAACTTTTCGGGAGGCCAAGCTTCGCGCCATCGCACAATTTGAGCGCAGTTACCTGGTCGATCTTTTGGCCCGGCATCACGGGAACGTCAGTCAAGCCGCACGGGCCGGCGGCACAGACCGTCGCGCCCTCCAGCGTCTTGTCCGAAAATACGCATTGAGTCCGCGAACGTTTCAGTAGTTTCAGCAAAGGAGGTTCTGATTTTAGTCCGTCGAAAATTTCTGCCTCGCAAAAATCAACCCGGACTTCATCAGAGCTTCCTAAAACCATTGAAACCCCGTCTGCTCATTCCCCGCAAAATCCTTTTAATTCAAACATGCGATCCATCTCCAAACAGAGGCACGCCTCTTGCCACCCACAATCAATCGCTGATTTTGGGTGGCAAAGGATTTCTTGACTATTTTGCGGAATTAGCAGATTATAGGGCTGTCCGAATTCAAGAAAACCGCCTCTTTTAGACTAAGAAAGACACGATTATGATACAAGACGTGAAAGAAAAGTATGCTGTAGGAGGAGACATTGTTTCATGGTGCACCAAGTGCAAGTTGATGTTGGACCATACCATCGTCGCCTTGGTTGATGATCTTCCGAAAAAAGCAAAATGCAAGACTTGTAACGGAAATCACAACTACCGAGACCAAGAGCCGAAAGCAAAGCCCCCCGGCGGCACGCGGAAAACGAAAAAGACGGATTTTGAAACCCACATGTCCCGCTTGGAAGAGGATTACGACTTTTCCAAAGCAAAAAAATACAGCATGAAGGGGAATTTCAAAAAGGAACAGATTATTGAACATTCGGATTTTGGCATTGGTTTTATTTTAAACGTGGTCGAATCGAAAAAAGTGGAAATCCTTTTTAAGGACGGCCCAAAACTCCTTGTACAAAATCGGTAAAATCTAAAAATCTCTGATTAAGTCCGGGGGGAGGCGGCAACCGAAACATCGGTCTGTTTTGGCGCGTTTTCCGCAAACGACTGATTCCCTGCAAAACCAAAAACGCTTCTTATTTTTCCGGAGCGGGCCGAGCTTCTTTTTTATCCGCCACGCTGCACGCCAATGTGCCTTGGTGTAAGGTGATCCGCAAAATATCTCCGATGGAAACCCCTTCGGCTTCCCGGACAATCGACCGGTCCGCTTCTTTTTGTGTGATGCTGTAGCCGCGTGAAAGAATATTGAGCGGGCTGACGAGATCAAGTTGCTCCAGCACGGTCTGAAAACGCTGTTTTTTCAATTGAATAAGACCCCGCCCCTGCTGCGCCAGACGGTGTTGCAATTGCACATGTTGACCTTTTAAGGTGGCAATGCGTTTCACGGGGTTCAGGTGCTGAAGTCCTTGCTGTGCTTTTTTCAGCGTGCTGCGGCCTTCATCCAAGTAACGCGCAAGGGATTGATGCAGGCGGACAACGAAGTGAGCATATTGCCCTTTCAGAAAAGTCATCTGCCGGGTCGGCGCGACGAGCAGACGAAGCGCCATATCCAAGCGACCTTTGTTTTCTGTCCTGAGAGACTCGATTTTTTCAATGAGCCTTTCATGCAGCCGGTGACACATCGTCTCGGCATCCACGCCGCGCTGAACAATAAAGTGGGCCGCCGCCGAAGGGGTGGGCACGCGCAGATCAGCCACATGATCTGAAATGCTGGTATCACTTTCGTGACCTACGGCGGAGATGACGGGGAGTTTTGAACGGGCAATGGCCCTTGCGACGATTTCTTCATTAAACGCCCAAAGGTCTTTGAGGGAACCGCCGCCGCGTGTCAAAATTAAAAGATCGATCTCCTGAGGTATTTGCGCCGCATACCGATTGAAGTAATCCAAGGCTTCCGCAATTTGAGCCCCCGCCCCCCAACCCTGGACAGAGACGGGATAGAGCAGAAGCTGACACTTAAAATCTCCCTGCCGAATGATCTTAATGATATCCTGAATGGCTGCGCCGGAGGGCGAAGTGATAATACCGACCCTTAAAGGCAGCAAAGGGATCGGTCGTTTCCGCGCAAGATCGAACAGGCCTTCGAGGCGCAGCTTTTCTTTCAGGGCGTCAAAAGCCGCCTGGAGCGCCCCCGCCCCCTTTGGCTCAATATAGTCGCAAATCAACTGATATTCGCCTCTGGGTTCATAGAGGCTCAAATGGCCTCGAATCAACACCTGTGTGCCTTCTTTCGGGAGAAAGCGCATAAAACGCACATGCGACTTGAAAATGACCGCCTTCAGTATCGCATCGGCATCTTTCAAGGTAAAATAAAGGTGTCCCGAACGAGGGCTTCTCAAATCCGAAACCTCCCCCTCAACCCACAGGTCTGAAAAGCGACTTTCGAGCAGGGACCGAATGGCCCCGGTAAGTTCCCGGACTCTTAAAATTCTTCGCACGGGGGGCTGTTTTTCAGTGGGATTTTCCATTCAAAAAACGTCTTTAATCTTTCTTTTTGGGGGATACGCCGGGTTTGGAAGCAAGACGGATTTTTCGCCATTCTGCAAGCCGCGCCGCAATTGCTTCTTCCCGGCCTTGTTTGTCGGGTCGGTAAAAAACGCGGGCTTCAGGCAGGTAATCCTGCGGAACAAAATGGCCCGGATGGTCGTGCGGATAAAGATAGCCCTTGCCTCTGTCCATCCCTTTCGCACCCCTGTAATGGGCATCTTTCAGATAGGGCGGGACGGCCATCACGCGACCGCTTTCGACTTCATTTAAAGCGGCCTCAATCGCAAGACAAGCCGCATTACTCTTTGGTGCCGTTGCAAGGTAGGTGACTGCCTGCGCCAAGGGGATACGGCCCTCAGGCATGCCGACGGCCTCAATCGCCTGATGAGCGGACACCGCAAGGCCCAGCGCGTCCGGATCGGCATTTCCGATATCCTCAGACGCGGAAACAATCAGCCTCCGGGCGATAAACAGCGGGTCTTCTCCCGCATAAATCATCTTGCTCAGCCAATAAACGGCCGCGTCGGGATCGGAGCCGCGAATGCTCTTGATAAAAGCCGATATCGTGTCGTAATGATCGTCTTTGTTTTCATAGACCAGGCTTTTTTTTTGAATCGAAGCCTCGGCCGCCGCACGATCAACATGAACGACGCCTTCGGCATCGGGCGGCGTCGAGACCGAAGCAATCTCAAGTGCGTTCAGGAGTTTGCGAGCATCCCCTTCTGTCGTTTCGATGAGGTGCGTCCCGGCTTCCGGCGTCACGATGAGTTTCATCTTGCCCAGCCCGCGTTCCAAGTCGGAAATCGCCCGATTCAGTAAAAATAAAAGGGCTTCGGAGCTTAAAGGCTTGAGTTCGACAATTTGAGAACGGGAAGAAAGCGCGGGGATGATACTGAAAAAAGGGTTTTGTGTTGACGCGCCGACCAGGGTTATGGTGCCGCGTTCCACATCGGGCAGCAGGGCGGATTGCTGAACTTTGTTAAAGCGATGAATTTCATCAATGAGTACAAGGGTTTTTTGCCCTGAGTGTTCTTTTGTCTTCCGGGCATTTGATATGACTTGACGAATCTCGGCGATGCCGGAGGTAACCGCGTTCAGATCTGTAAAAACAGACTGACTGTAGTCGGCAATCAGGTGCGCCAAAGCTGTTTTTCCACAGCCCGGCGGACCGTAGAGGATCAAGGAGGCAACGCGGTCGGCTTCAATCGCACGGCGCAGAAAACAACCGGGGCCGAGGAGATGGTCTTGTCCGGCATACTCCGAAAAATCTCTCGGCCGCATGCGCCAAGCCAAGGGCGCGGAGGCTTCCGCTTTGTTTCCCTGCGCCGAAGCGTGATCTTTGAAAAGACCCATTACCCCATTAAACCCCTGTTTTAGGATTGAGACAGACGAAAATCCTGGAAAAATAAGAGGGAATCAGGCCGTTTAAAAACATCGATTTCGGGGATAAAAAGATCCCCGCTTTGCCGTGAGAAGGAGATCAGATCAAACCTGGGTCACCAGGTGGGCGCTGAGATGGAGACTTTAGGCTTTTCCAATCCAGGTGGAACATGCTCACCGCCCCCTTGAACTCAGCTCCCTTACAAAAAACTTAGGTTCGAGGATTACCCGCCCACGCACAAAGCAGGGATGTATTCTATGCTGGGGTAAGACTATCAAAGATGGGCATGTTTATCAACAAAACGATGGGCTTCCCAAAACCTGCGAACAATTTTGGGAGAAACCGTCAAGTCGCCTAAAAAGATAAGGCCGGAGGCAATTTTGGCGACCAAGGCATACTTGCCTGTACGGTGAACAGTAACATTGCCGATAACGCAGTGTAAGCAGGCGAATCGGCGGCTTCAAATTCCGCAATCGCGGAATTTGAACGAGATATAAAACTGACAAACAAGACTTATGTGGAAGGAAAGGTCTCGAAGGATTCTTCGATACTTTTGATTATAGCACGCGTTCTCCCGTCAAGGGCCGTTTGCTGCGCCGCTTGGGCATTGTTGGCCTGAACAAGCTCGTGCGCAATATTAATCGCAGCCAGCACCGCAAGCTTTGAAAAAGGGCTGCCGGGGGAGTGTTTTGAAATCTCGCGCATCTTTTTATCAACTAAGGCAACCAGTTCATCCGCGTAGGCTTGATCCGATTGTCCGCGAAGGGTGTATTGACGCCCGAAGATTTCAATATGCAGTTTCTTGTCCACCCTCCTGATCCGCTCCCTGCTCGGCCATGACGCTTTCTGCCTCTTGATTGACATGGCTTAGGTTACCTAAAATACGTTCGATGCGTTGGCGCACTTCCTCGCGTTCCGCTTGCAGCCCTTGGAAGGCCTCTGCCTGCTCCGCAAGCCGCGCTTCGAGCATGCGCTTTTCCTCTCGTGTTGACTGAAGCAGACGAATCATCTCCTGAACACGCGTTTCCAATATGCCTAAATATTCCAAATCCATATGTCCCTCATCCGGTTGAAATTTTCGTAAATCTAAACCTTCACATCAACTTTGTCAACAGAGGATTTCAATCCAAATTCTGCGATTTCGGAATTTGAAACCGCCGATTCACGCCTTGTTTTTCAGGTGGTTTGGCCGTTTTTCCTAAAATCAATCGCTGATTTTGGGTTCAATACAACAAATAAGACGCAATGAGATAAAACGCGTCTCAATCGACGCGATCCGATGCCAACACGGTGAAAAACCTTGCCTGTCATTTCGAAGAAACGAAGTGACTGAGAAATCTTAAACGACAAATGCTGAACTGCAAGATTTCTCCCTTCGCTCGAAATGACAAGTCGCAAAGCGATAACTTTTCTTCGCCTCAAGGCGAGGGCTTTCAACCATACCCGATCGCGACACTAAAAACAACAGCACGATTCCGTCATTTCCCGGATGGCGAATTAGCGATTGTTCTAAGGTATCATTTCGAGTATGATTACCTTTTTACGGGATAAGGCCATATCGTGCACAAAACAAAGCAACTTCAAAAAGTACTCGTTGTTGGCGCGGGTGCGGTCGGCGGATATTTTGGGGCGCAGCTTGCCAAATCAGGTGTGGACCTAAGCTTCCTGGTGCGAAAACGCACATTACAAGTCATTCGGGAAAAAGGCCTTAAAATTGACAGCACACAGGGCGATTTTCTCATCCATCCGTCCCTTATCACCCATCCCGATGAAATCGATACGCCTGACCTCATCCTGCTCACGGTCAAATGCCAAGACCTTGCTCCCCTTCTGCCTCAACTCGCAGCACAGGTTGAAAAAGGCGCCGTCATACTCACCCTTCAAAATGGTGTGCGGTCGGAAGACGAAATCCTTGCCTTTTACGGGAAACCCTGCGTGGTCGCAGGCGTGGCCTATATCACCGCCCGCTTGGCGCAGCCGGGCGTCATTGAACACCGCCGCAGGGGCATTATTGCACTGGGTGAACTTTCAGGAAAAAAAAGCGCGCGGGCTGAGCAGATTCACCGGCTTTTATCCGGGGCCGGCATTTCCTGCCGTCTCTCAACGGATATCCGCCGGGCCAAATGGGAAAAATTGTGTTGGAACGCCACATTCAATCCGCTTTCCGTTATTTTGGATCATCCCGTTTCATTGGTTCTGCAACATTCGGCACTTAGCGCCCTTGTGCAAAAAGCCATTGCCGAAATCATCGCCGTCGCCGCTTCGGAAGGCATCGTTTTAAACCCGGAGCTCGCGGATCAGACGATTAAAGTCTCCCATGATTTGAAAGACTTTTACACCTCCATGTATGAAGATTACCGGCGCGGTAAAGAGACGGAGATCGAATACCTCAACGGCGATTTAATCCGGCGTGGGAAAAAATACGGCGTGCCCACCCCCGTGAACGAAGTCCTGTATACCTTGGTTAAGGGTTTGGAGATGAAAAATCACCTCAAAAGGAACACAAGGTGACACGGGACAAGCCGATCAAGGGCATTTTTTTTGATGCGGGCGACACGCTTTTTGAAGCAAAAGCACCCATCGGCACCTACTACAGTCGATTCGCCGCGCGGCACGGCCTTGATATCGGCGCAGAAACCTTGGGCCCGCGTTTTAAAGAGGCCTTCCAAAAAGCGCCACCCTTGGCTTTTCCCGATGCGTCTGAAAACGCACTGCCGGGATTGGAATATCAATGGTGGCGAAGACTTGTCGGTCATGTTTTTTCAGGAATCGACTTTCCACACTTCGATCTTTTTTTTGACGAACTCTATGCGTTTTTTGAAAGCGAAAGCGCCTGGCAACTCTTCCCTGAAACAAAGTCCGTCCTGGCTGCGCTAAAAAAATCAGGCTTCACCTTGGGGATTATCTCAAACTTTGATTCGCGTCTCGTCACCATTTGCCGACACTTGGGAATTCACGATTTTTTCGATGTGATTGTCTTTTCAAGTCAAAGCGCGGTCGCCAAACCCGCCCCGGGCATTTTCAAACACAGCCTGAAAAAAACGGGCTTGTCTCCTTCCGAATCCGTTCACGTCGGCGATCACTTTGAAAATGATGTCACCGGCCCGCAAGCCGTCGGCATAAAGGCCCTTTTCCTCAACCGGAAAGGCCTTAACGGCACATACAAAGCCCACAGAAGTATCCGAAACTTACACGGCATCCATGCTTTCCTAAAGAAGCGCTGATTAAGTCCGGAATCGTTTTTTCGAAACCAAAATCCCCAAAAAAAACGCCCCGGCCTGTTTAATGAGGCCGGGGCGTTTCAACACATCGACAAAAACGTGATTCGCTTTACCCCTTATTTTTTCACCATCATGGAAATAGCATGTCCGCCGTCGGTTGCTTCGACTTCCACTTTTACGCCGGCTTTAATTTTTCCCTCAAGATGTGTGGATTTATCGACATGAAACTTGTGGGACTTCCCATGATCGTCTTTCACGGTCACAAATGCCCCTTCAGCTTTAACGACCTCACCGACAATCATATCGCCATGACCGCCAGAGTGTTTACCTCCTGCAAAACCAACAACCGCAACACTTAAAACGACAGAAAATGCAACAACAAACAGGGCAAATTTCCTCATCAATGAATCTCCTATTACATAGAAGTTAAGGTGGCGCTTCACGAGTCTTTCCGGATTTTGAGAAGCGTTTTGCGACTATATCCGATTTGCTTCATTAAAATCAAATCGCGAAATTTGGGGAAATCAGCGTTTCCTCAACATAAATAGACTCGTCACTGTTTCGGCGGGCAGTTCATTCGCTGCCTGAAGGCGCTGCCGCATCGGATAATACGTCCGGCCCTGCTTGAATGTCTTCCGCCGCTTCTGTTTTTGTCAAACTTTCTGCTGTTTGGGCAATGATTTGATCGTAGTCCGGCTTCGACAATTGAAAAGGCTTTCTGTAATCCGGATGGCGCACATAAAAAGACCCCTTCTCTTCAAAAAACTGGTAATCCAAATTTTTGCCTTTGGCAATGACTTTCAGGCGGTATGTTTCGGCCGGCACGGTTATTTCGTCGGCCGCCGCAGCGCTGACACGCAGATTGCGGAGGGCATTGAGCAACTTCCGGAAGGCATCTTGATTGACTTTTGCTTCCCCTGTTTTAAAGACCCACTGATCGTCTTTTTTCACAATATGAAAATCGGGACCCTCAATCGTGCCGATCGGGCCTTTGGGCTGCGCCAAGTTTTTGTCAAACCATGCCTTGGCCTGTGCCGGAAAATCAAAAGTGTTCAACACGACTGCGTAGATTTCATCATCCTTCGATTTTCGCACGTGGACTTTTCGGAAGCCCGGCGAAGTACCGATGTAAAGTGCCGCCAAGTCGGTTTTTCCTTTCAAGAAGCGCACGTGGCGTTGGTATTTTTCATCGGCCACTTCAAAACGGTTTTGTGCCGCGGTCGTCCTGGCCACGGGCCAACCGGTGCGGCCGGTTTTGAGTTTTTCGATGATGGACTCCACCTTTCCGTCTTCAACCGGAAGATTATAATAGTCAGGCAATTGCCAGGCTGTTCCGGTCTTTTTCAGTGTCACCGTATTCTCTGCGCTGTCCGAAATGATGATGCCATCAATTTCCGCGGTTTCGATCGTCATTAAAGAACGCTGCGCCGCTTCGGGCTCATCCGTTTTGCCGCCCAAAAAAAGTCCGGCGGCAATCAGCACTTGAAGAATCAACAAAACAGCGAGTTTCTGATTGAGTCCCTTCATTTCATACCTCCCGAGACCGCAAGACTCGCCATATAAGCGCGATTACGGACTCGGCGCCGAAGGCGCTGCACCAGGGCCAGCAGGGCAATGGAAAAAATCGCAAGGCCGTAATTCAAGTACTCCCAAAATTGCCGTGCACTTTGACCCATTGACGGCAGTGTGCGATTAAAGTGTCCGCGGCTGCGGATACCGAGCAGGCCCTGCTCCTCCAAAGCCCACTCGACGGTGTTCGCCGCCAACTGCAAACCGCCCAAAGCCGCGCTTCCATCTATCGCGCCGGACAATTGCAGTACTTGATCGCTCAAAAAATCATTTGAACTGAATAAAACGATGCGCGCCGATTCCGGTGAACGTTCGATCACGGCGCTGATGATGCCGGCACCCGCGTTCTTTTTCTCGGCATCGCTTGTTGGAGAAGCTTCTGCATTCTCTTCTAAAAGAGGCGAGTCTTTGCCCGAAAAATAGGAATCAAAGCGTCCTTCGCTGACCACACCCAAAAGCTGACGTCCGCGATCCCCGCTGGGCGTGAAGGGCATCATCCCGGCCCGTGTGATCTGAGGCATGATATTAAGGGAGTCTGAAAGCCAGGCCCCTTCCGAGCTGTGGAGTAATTCGGTGACCGTGCGTGCTTTGTTTTTTTCCATGTCCACCTGAATGGGCGAAGCCCAGGCCAGAGAGAGCTGATTTAAATCGCGCGTAATGATACTTTCCGTATTCATGCCTTCACCGCGAATGTCGATGAAATAGGGATAGTCCAACATGCGAATTTCCTGAAAACTGAAACCTCCGGCCTGTCGCGTGACCGGTATCGGAAAGGCCGCATTTTGCGGATCAAGCACCACTTGTTTTTCAATAGACAGGCCGTGATGATCAAGCCAGTCCTGCAAGCCGCTTTTGCGCTCCACGAGACTCAGACGCTGCATGGCCATTTCCGCGCGAAACGGCGCGGTGGCAATGACGACTGTGCCGCCGCGCATCAAAAACTGATCCACCGCAAACAATTGTTTCTCATCCAGTTGATCGGGAGCAACGAGAAACAAAAGGTCGGTTTCACCGGCCAGTTTACCGTCCTTTAAATCCGCAGACCGCACATTCATCTCCGAATCCAGTACCTGACGCAGTTGCGAAAACTGAACCCCGCCCCGGCCGAAACGGGCCATTTGCGGATCGTGCGCGGGCGCGACCAAGGCCACAGTTTTGGTAAACCCGCTGGAGAAACGTTTGATGGCGCTTTCCAGATTACGCTTGAACTCGCCTTCGCTCAAATCCCCCAAGGGAATTTGCATGACTTGTTTGTCCTTGGCCAATGTCATGTAAAAATAGAAGGTCCCGGCATCAAACAAACCGGCGCGCATCGCCCGGAACCCATAGTCGGCCTCGATTTTCCGCGCGACTTCTCCCTGGTTTGCGTCGGGATCCACAAAGCGGGTTTTCAAACGCCCCTTTGCATCTTGCTGTATCCCTTCCAAAACGCTGTTCATCGTATTTTTAAACTCCGCCAAGGCCTGCGGCAATTGTGCGTCTTCCGACACGTAAGCCGTAAATTCCAGATCGCCTTTCACGGTATCAAAGAGATTGCCGCCGCTTTGATAATCCTGCAACACCTTTTTCACCGCGCGGGTGAGATCGTATTCCGGATTGCGCAGTTTCACATCCAAGTCCGCATTGCCGGAGGCCTTGATTTCAATCAAATCACGAAAACTCAGTACCTGAAAGGCATCACCGTATTGCACCAATACATCGAAATAAGAATTCACGAGTGAGGCCTGATAGCGGTCGGCCACTTGAAAAGGGACCGGGCGGATGCCGTATTTCTGGTTGGCTTCTTCCTCCAATTCCGGTGTGCGCATCGGGTCGATAAATTCCGCTCGCACCCGGCCGTCCCCGGCCACTTCGTATTCCCGAATCAAATCCCGTATCTGCGGCACAAGCGGCGCCAGCAAGGGATGTGTCTTTCCGCTGAAATAGCCTCGAATGAGCAGCGGCTCCTGAAGCTGCGCCAGGTAGTTGTGCGTGGATTCGGAAATCGAATACATCTTGCCTTCTGTGGTGTCGATGCGCAGACGGTTAATTTGGCCCAACCAAAGGTTGAAGCTCAGGGCATTGGCGATGAGGAGGATTGTCGCAATGCGCCAGGCCCGATGTTGTGTTTTATCCCCTGTGGCTGCCCAGCGTTCGCGCTCCAGGGCATCGGTATTCAAGATGAGAAAAACGGCAATGAGACTCAAATAATAGACAAAATCCCGTACATCAATCACGCCGCGCGTGATGGCGTCGAATCGTGCGCCCGTGCCGATCAGACGAAGCCACTCCCCGACTTGGTTGCCAAAAAAATTCGTTAGCGTCGGCGCGCCGACCAAGTAAAGCAGTCCGCACAAAGCCACGCTGATGATGAGGCTGACGATTTGATTGTCACTGCGCGCGGAGACAAACAGCCCGACACTCAAGTAAGCCGCACCCAGCAAGAGTGTCGCCAGATATCCGCTGCTTACCGGCCCCCAGTCCAAGTCCCCCAACAGGGACACCGTAAGAGGCAAGGCCAGCGTGACCGCCAGCGCAATGCTCAACAAAATGAGGCAGGCCAAAAATTTCCCGATCACAAAAGCGGCGATACCGATGGGCTGTGTGAGTACGTGTTCCAAGGTGCCGCTTCGGCGCTCTTCACTCCACATGCGCATGGTGAGTGCGCTCGTAAGAAAAATAAGCAGGACCGGCATCCACTCAAAAAGCGGCCGCACATCGGCGATGTTGCGTGAAAAAAAGGCTTCGCCCCAAAAAAAGATAAATAATGTCACGGCCGCAAACGTACCGAGAAAAAGGTAGGCGACGGGGGAGGCAAAAAAGAGTGTGAGTTCTTTGGCCGCAATACGACGTATGCGTGTATCAAGCAACATGGGCGACCTCCTCGCTTTCGTTGACTTCACGGAAGACCGTTTCGAGATCACGGTGTTCCAGCGCCAATTCAAAAAGCGCGTGCTCAGATGCAACTAAAGCCCTGGCGATGGCGGCACCCGTGCGCTTCGCATCCGCATCCGCATTTAAATGAAGCTTGTAACGCCGCACCGCGTTCTCCGGAGCAAGGGCTTCGATGGAGACCAGGCCGTCGATCCCGGTAAGTAATTGTCTTGCGCGCGGCAAATCAGGCAGGTCTGTATCGATGTGCAAGGTCTGGCTTTTGCGCAAATCTTCCAGCTTGGCGTCCAGCGCCAGCACACCGTTTCTGAGGATCAACACACGATCGCAAAGCGCATCCACCTCCTGCATGATATGCGTCGAAAGAATCACTGTCGCCTCGCTCGCAATGTTTTTGATGAGTGTGCGCATGTGCTGGGTTTGCGTGGGATCAAGCCCGTTCGTAGGTTCGTCTAAAATCAATAACTTAGGTTTGCCCAGCAAGGCTTGTGCAACGCCGACCCTTTGTTTGTATCCGCGCGACAGCGTGCTAATCGGGGCCAGCAACTTGGCCCCGATTTCAGTCGCCCGAATAACACGGCGGACTTCAACAGTGCAGGCTGATCCGTGCAAGCCTTTCAGTCGGGCGGCATAATCCAGATAATCGGCAACAGTCATTTCAGGGTAAATCGGCAGGTTTTCGGGCAAGTAGCCCAGCCGGGCTTGCACGGCAGCACGGTCTTGCGCAAGGTTAATGCCGTCCACTTCAATCCGGCCCTTACCGGGTTCCAAATAGCCGCTGATCATTTTCATGACCGTGGTTTTTCCGGCACCGTTGTGCCCCAAGAGGCCGACAATTTCTCCGGCCTCAATGCTAAAACTTACATCTCGCACCGCGAAAAAATCACCGTAAGCGCGTGAGAGATTTTCAATCTCAATCATGCTCATCTCCTAAAAAGGCACACAAAACGACGATCCAAATTTTTAATCTCATGAATATTCGGGCCTGCCGGGTCTCTGCCGCGTGGGCGCAGTCGGCTGCATGCCGATCAGGGAACCGCAGCGAAAGCTGCGATGTCGTTCAGCGCCCAAAGGGACAGGCACTTAAAAAAAATAATAATTCAAAAGGCAGATGTCAAGAGGGGGGATTTGGATTTTTTGATGTTTGGATTTTTCAAGGTTCCTTAAAAAAACACAACCGACAATATTCAACAACTCAAACCTTTAATAACGCCGCAATCAAGCCAATCAATCCACCAAACACACCGCCCCATACGACCAACCAACCCAAATGTGTTTTGATCATCTCTTGAATGATTTCTTTCACAATTTGAGGGGTCAATTCATCCAGGCGTTTTTCGATGATTTCTTCAATTTGGCGTTTGATGTCGGCCATGACATCAGGTTGTTCCAATTCTTCGCGCAAATTTTCGATAAAGGCGTCGTCCTGCGTCATGCGGATCAGCGATTTTTTCATGGTTTTGACAAAGGGGGTTTTGAGCGGTTTGAGCGCGGCCTCACCGCCCACAAAACCCAACATGCCGCCGAAAGAAGATTCTTTAATCACGGTGACAAAGGCATCAAAGGCAGGCGAAAGATCGACCTTTTCGATGACCGGGGCCAAGTGCAGATCGGGGCGCGGTCCATTGCCGCCCCCTAAAAATCGGTCGATGTTTTCATCGGTAAAAAACTGCGTCATCATCAAATGCCGAATGCCTGCTTTGAATTCTTCGAATCGCGCGGGGATAACGCCGGAGCCGTAAAAACCCGGCACCTTTTCAAACAACATGTGGATCGCAATCCAATTGGTCAGCGCACCCGCCCAGGCAAAGAGTCCGATATGCAGAACGAGGGCCTGTTTTAGAAAATACCCGCCCAGGAGTAAAAGCAAGGCCACAAGATTGGTGATCATACTTTTATTCAACATATTCTCCCTTAAATAGAAGGTCAAGCCGCAGCCAAGCTGATTCTGAATCAATGGAAGCTTTGCCTCACAATCGTCGCTCCGGATGGTGCGCCCGGCAGGAATCGAACCTGCAACCTACGGCTTAGAAGGCCGTTGCTCTATCCGATTGAGCTACGAGCGCAGATATGGGATAAATCTTGATTTTTTGAAGTGGATTATTGTAGCCAAGTCCTCTTCACAAGGCAAGGCGGGAATCGGCGGGTTTTTGCATATTCGATTGTGAATTTTATAAAACACCCCCAAATAAGCGATTGAATGAAAGCGTTCATGAAAAAACCCCGTCAGCTTGGGAAGATCGGGGTTCTGAAGGACCCTCAAACCGATACCAACGCGGTGAAATAATGCGGATACATGCCGATGGCGGGACATCTGGCGGAGCGTGAAGGCGTCCTTTGTCTGAAAATAAGGGGCGGATCCCTTGGAAACCGCCATTACGAGGGACGCTCAAGAATAAAAACCGCTGCCCCTCCCGTCTCGGTATTTTAAATGCTCAGATGATGAACACTTGCCCCATCTCCAATGCCTATCGCCGTTCTTGGGACCTTAGGATTTCTTGACAGATTTTTTTTGCATCTGCTACGATGCGTTTTTGATTTTATCCCGAAATGGAAAGAGTGGAAAGAGATGCGACAAACGGTTTTCTTCCTGATCATCATATTCTTTTTACTCGTATTGCCTGCGGCACTTCGTGCGGAAAACCCTCAAAAAGTCGTCTTGGAAAACGGCCTCACCGTCATATTGTGGGAGGAAAGCAAAGCGCCGGTCGTGACGTTTCAAATTTGGTACAAGGTCGGCTCGCGCAACGAGGTTAATGGGAAAACCGGGCTTTCGCACCTGACCGAGCACATGATGTTTAAAGGCACGCAAAAATACGGCAAGGGTGCCTTTTCGCGTATCGTCGCCAAAAATGGCGGCACGGAAAATGCCTTTACGGGCAAAGACTATACCGCATATTTCGAAAGTTTCGCAGCAAATCGCATCGATCTTTCGCTGGAACTGGAAGCCGACCGCATGCAAAACCTCATCCTCGACCCGAAAGAATTTCAACTGGAACGCTCCGTCGTGATGGAAGAGCGCCGCTCCCGCACAGACGACGATCCTTATGCTTATCTCATCGAAAATCTTTATGCCATTGCCTTTTTGGTTCACCCCTACCGCACACCCATCATCGGCTGGATGCGTGACCTCGAAACTCTCTTGCATGCCGACGTGCGCCGACACTATGAACGTTATTATGTGCCGAATAATGCAAGCATTGTCGTGGTGGGTGATTTTGAAAGTGATGCGCTGCTTGAAAAAATCAAGCTGCATTTTGGGACAATTCCCAAAGGCGACGCGATCACACAAACGGTTTCTCCGGAGCCGAAACAATTGGGCGCGCGCCGCAGCGTCGTAAAAAGAGAAGCCCAGCTTCCTTTTGTTTTTATTGCCTACCATACGCCGAATTATCAAAGCCCCGATCATTATGCATTGACCCTGCTCTCGGGCATTCTTTCAAACGGTAAAAGTGCGCGCCTCTATCGCAGCCTGGTGTATGAGCAGGAAGTCGCACTGGATGCGGGGGGATATTACAACGGGCTGACCACCGACCCTGAGCTATTTTATGTTTACGCCACGGCACAAGAAGGGAAAACGACGGATGATTTGGAAGCCGCATTGACCACCGAAATCCATCGGATTCAAGACGAAGGTGTGACGGCGCGGGAACTCGAAAAAGCTAAAAATCAAATCGAAGCCGAGTACCTCATGGGGTCCGATTCCAACTTTTTTCGCGCCATGCAAGTCGGCAAAGCGGAAACTGTCGGAGCCGGATATGAATATGTGCTCGACTACACACAAAATATCCGCAAAGTCAGCCGAGACGACATCCGGCGCGCGGCCCGGAACTATTTGATTGAAGACGGCAAAAACGTCGGTGTGCTCATCCCGCAATCGAAGGGCGGGCCGGAATGAAGCTCGTTTCCTTGACATTTCGACGTCTTGTTTTCACGGCGCTGTTTTCTTTTTCCATCCTTTATTTTCCAGCTTTTTTACAAGCTGCCCCCTTGTCTCCCAAACGCAGCGTCACTCAAAACGGTATCACCCTGCTTTGGCTTCAACAAAGCTCGCTTCCAATTGTTTCCGTGCAGGTCTTGGTGCGGGCAGGTGCCCTGCTCGACCCGCAAGACAAGGCGGGGCTCGCAAATATGACGGCAAGCCTGCTTGAAGAAGGCACGCAGACCCGCAGTGCCACGGAAATGTCCGAAACCGCCGATTTCATCGGCGCACGTCTTGGCGCCCGCGCAGGAAAAGATTACACCACGGTGCAACTGCGCGTTTTAAAAAAAGAACTCGCAACAGGTTTTGAACTTTTGTCCGACATGCTCGTGCATCCGCAATTTGATGAAGCAGAAGTGGCCCGCATTCAAAAACAAGTGCTTGGCGGTATCCGTGCTGAAAAAGATCGGCCCGGCGCCATTGCGATGCGTGCCTTTCAGGCCGCCGTGTACGGGGATCATCCTTACCGTCACGCCGTTGCGGGCGACGAAGACAGTGTGCCGAAGATCAGTCGAGCGGATCTCTTGTCCTTTCACAAACACTATTACCGACCAAACAATACCATCATTGCCATTGTCGGAGATATCACGGAACCCGAGGCCGGAAAATTACTGAACGATTATTTGGGGAATTGGGAAAGTGCCCCGGTCCGTTTTCCCAAACCTCCGCCCATCGCGCCGCTTGAAAAAAAGATTGTTCAATACATTGAAAAAAACCTCATGCAAGCGACCGTCCTGCTTGGACATCTCGGCATTCAACGCACAAACCCCGACTATTATCCCGTGCTCGTCATGAACTATATTTTAGGCGGCGGAGGATTTTCATCACGTATGATGACCGATATCCGAGACAACCGGGGTTTGGTTTATTCGATTTACTCGCGGTTTTCAAGCAACTTGTGGCCGGGCGACTTCCGTGTTTCCCTGCAAACAAAAAACAGCAGCGTCGGCGAAGCGATTGACGGCGTGCTTCAGGAAATGTCAAAAATCCGAAAAACACCCGTCACCGCCCTTGAACTTGAGGAGGCAAAAGCCTATCTCGCAGGTAGTTTTCCCCTGCGTATCGACAGCAGCAACAAGGTTGCGCGCCTGCTGACACAGATAGAATTTTATGCGCTGGGTCTCAACTATTTTGAAAACCATGTCAAAGCCATTCAAGCCGTGACACAGGAAGATATTCAGCGTGTCGCCCAACGTTACCTTGATCCCGATCATTACAGCCTGATCGTGGTTGGCAGACAATCCGAAATCAACATCAACGGCAAAGGAAGGCCCTTCCGTTAAATTCACTTTCTCATCGAATCCATCATCCGTGAAGATCTTTAAGACCCGCCCTGCAATCTCAGTATTCTTTCTATCCCTGCTCCTGCTTTCGCCGCTGGCACAGGCATACGCGGAGACCTGGCAAGCGGATTTCAAAATTCGTGTGCTGTCTCCAAAAGTAAAGCCCATTTTTTACGCGGGGAAACTCGCTGTACACCATTTGAAGGCTCGCATTGAAACCGGTGAGTCAAAGGAGATCAACCTTTACAATTTTGAAACTTTGAGCGAAGTGCGCATTTTCCCGGAAGACCAGATTTATTTTAAAAAACCCCTGTCCTTAGCCAAACAAGTCAAAGCGGCAAAACAGGGCTGGGGTCCGATGCCCGCATCTTTTCATGAAAAAAGCGTATTGCTGCGCAAAGGACAATTCAAAGGGCGTGCCGCCCGGCTTTATTTTGTTACGATTCACCGGGGGAATCAAACCGCCTACCTGATGCGTTGGATGAGCGACGAAGCCGCCCCCCTCCCCTTACGTGCCATTTATACCTCCTCCGGCAGAGAAACCATTATTGTCGATTTCGATCCCAGCCGCGAAGCGCCTCCTGCGCCCGATGCATTCGACCCGCCTAAGGATTATTTAAGCCTCAATCCTTTTTAGCGTTTGTTCGTCTTGAGGCCGTGCGGATAACGTTTGGGGTAAATTTTTCAAGAAAATGATTGCGTGAAGCTCGTATTGTCTCAAGTGTGACGCGATGCGAAAGCAAGCTGAGTGAGCGGCATTTTACGATAAATTCCGATCCGGTTTCGCTTACTGTACACCTTGAGCGCTTCACAGTTTGGAGGCTTTTATATTGCCGGATTTCTCAAAGGCTTCGAGTCCCCCGGCAGATACGGGAGTTTGCCCTTGTTTAAGCGTGACTGCCGTAGGTTTCGAGCAATCTTCTTTCCGATTTGAACCCGTTTTGCAATAGCGTCATCCGTTGCTCCACCCAGATTTTTGTTTCGGTATCCGCTGAGAGAATCCTCTGAATGAAGTCTACTTTCCGTCCGCTTTCTTCTTGCTTAAGACTCGTCCTTTTGCTCACCGCTTTTACCTGTTCAATCAAAGGGCGTCGTTTTTCTTCAAGCGCAATCATTTGATCCCATGCCCCTGTTTTTGCGAGTGAGCGCATTTCTTCCGACAAAGCACAAATCGATTCGTAAACCTTCAATTCACTCAATTCCCCCTCTTTAAGCAAGGCCATAACTCAGCACCGCCTTTGAAGGTTTGCTTTCTGCGGCTTCGCTTGTTTTCCGGACTTCATTGGCGATGCCTTCCCATCCCGCTTTTAATTCGGAAAGCAGCCGCATGACTTCAAGCAAGCGCTTGACATCATTTTTTAAATTCGCTTCAAGCAAGGTAACGGACATATAATCGTACAACGCTCTTAAGTTTGCTGCGATTTCCCCGCCCGCTTCCATGTTCAAACTCGCATCCAATTCGCCGATAATACGAATCGCCTTTGAGATCGCCTCTCCCTTCGCAGCAATATTTCCGGTATCCATTTCTTTTTTTGCAAATAAAATGGACGCCTTTGCGCCTTCAAGCAACATGAGAATCAAGCGGTGCGGGTCCGCAGAAGCCACACCGGTTTGCATTCCGACTTTCGAATATTGCTGGACGTAGTTGTTCTGCACAGTCTTCAGTCTCCTCTTTTGCGTATCCGGCGACTATTTACGGCCCGTTTTGGGGAGTGTTGCAAGTGAGGCCAGTTGCTGGGTTAAAAAGTCGCTTTGCGCCTGAAATTGGCTCAATAGAACATCGAGTGATGTATATTGTTTACGATAACGCGCTTCGATATTCACTAAACGCGCATTAATTTCGATTCTTTTTTCGTTGATATCGTCAATGCTGGCATTAATCCCGTTTGTTCGGGTATTGATCGTGCCGTCGGAAGCAAGGATCTGTGTTGTTAATTTATCAAGTTGATAGGCATATCCTTCGGAATACGCTAAGGTGCCACGACTGCCCGTCGCACCGCCGGTCACCTGAATCTGAAGTCCCGCGGCCTCATTTCCCGTATTTACAGTCAGAAACTGCCCAAATCCTGTTGTGGCGGCCCCATTGATTGTCCCCGCCACATTGACGCCGTTCGTCGTTGTTGCACTCGCCCCGACCAAATTCGTTTCGCCGTTCCCGCCGGTCACATCCACTCTAGAGGCGGAACCGTAGCCTGTTGAAGTAATTGTCAGGACACCAGCGGATTCCGTCACAGAGACCGAAACACCGGCATCGGAAAAAGTACTCAAGCCGTTGATTTTGGACTGAACCTCAGTGGCAAGTGCAGCAGCGCTGGCATAGGTGCCTGCCGCGAGGGTAATCGTGCCGCTTGTGCTGTCCACCGTAAGATCAATCGTATCATTGACACCCAAGGTAATCGTAAGGCCTGCTGCGGCGCTGCCGACTTCTTTTCCTTGGGTTGCTAAAGTCGTTATATTCACTGCATAGTTGCCGGCTTCGGTCTCATCCGTCCCACTCACGTACTTGATTAAGCTGTCCGTCGGTTTGCCTTGTGCGATAAAAATCCCTGCGATATCGTCATAGTTATTGTCGATGGCTGTTTGCAACTTTGCCGAATCGAGTTCCAGCGTACCGTCTTCCTGAAAAGAAATGCCGACATCATTCAATGTCGTTAATGAACCGCTCAAAGCGGTGATAGAAGAGGTTAAAATCCGATTAATCTGTGTTTCCATATTAATCACCGAGGTATCGCCTTGCAGCAAACCTGTGGCTCTTGTCGTCGGATCATAGGCGGTTAATTCATCAAGCGCAGCCTTTACCGTATTGTAGGCTGCGACAAAAGAACCCACAGAACCCGTGACGGTTGTCGTATCTCGTGTGATCGTGAGGGTCGCAGGTGAGCCATTATTGGTTTTGACAAGGTTAAGTGTCACGCCTTCAATAACGTCGGTGATCGTATTTGAGGACTTTGTAATAGGGACACCATCAACCTGAAACGCAGAATCGGCCGCAGTCACTGTTTCCGAGAGATTTTGGGTCGCTGCGGGATCTTGCCCCAATAAGGTATCCAGTGCCGCATCCCCGCTCACTGAAATTTTGATGCTGTTTTTTAAACCGATGTTGTCTGAAGTGAGAGAAAGCCGATAGGGGGTTGAGGCGCTGCCATCATTTACAATCGTAGCCGTTACGCCGATATTTGCCGCATTGATGGCATCCCGGATGCCGGAGAGGGAATCATTCGTGCTGTCAATCGTAACCGTTTTAACCCCGGCCCCGTTGCTGGCAAAACTCGCCCCCGTGTACTTCCCGGTGCCGGAGTCAAAACTTCCGCCACTGATGGTGCCGAAATCAAAGGTTAAAGTCCCTGTGCCGATCGAAGACGTGGTATCTGCCTGGCCTGTCGCAACTAATTTTTGATTGGCCGCAAGAGCAGTAGTCTCAATGGAGTAGGCCCCCGGATTTGCAGATGCATCGGCTGTTGCCGTAAACAGAGTGACATCAGAAGAAGTCGCAAGTAAATTAATATATTTCGAAACGTCACTTAAACCGGTAACTGCCGTTTGGAATGAAGAAATCGCAGAACTTAAACTGCCGTATCCGCTCAACTCGGCCTGAAAAGCCGCCTCTTTTTGATCAAGCAAAAGCAGCGGCCGACTTTCAAAATCCATGAGGGATTGAATGATTCCAGTCACATCGAGATTTGAACCCACTCCCGGTGTAGCAATATTCATATTATATTTCCCTCTGCATCATAAAATTTATCAGTACTGACAATTAAAATACTGTCTTCACTTCCCGGATTGAGAGACAAGAATTGTGTTGAACCTTCACGGTTTCAAGCCACTTTATCCCGAAGTCTCTTAAAAACCCGGACTGAGGTAATGCAGTTTTGATACCTAAATGCTTTTAGGCCAGAACATCAAGAATCGCGCTCGTCGCGGCATCTGTCCTTCGTGCAATCGCGAGCATCTCTTCGGATGGAATCTGGCGAATCACTTGTTTCGTATCCGTGTCCACGACACGAATAATCGTGCGATCCAGTTCTTTATCCACACTAAACTGCAGATTCCGTTTTAAATTTTGCGCATACCCATTCAGGTTATCTACCGTTTTTTGAAGCGCCTCGCGGCTTTCTTCAGCAGACGCTTTATTTTCTTCCGGCCTTTCAGACTCATGATTTACAGACGTATCGGGCACATTTTGCCCGGTAGTGGGCAATTTCCCTCTACGACCGGTCTGCGATGATGGGTTCGGGCCTGTCAACGGCGTTACAGCCTGGGGGATTGGATTAATTGTTTCCATCTTATCCTCCGACTTCATCTCTAAGATTTTTCGGGGGCGGGCTTGCCCGCCCCCGAAAAATCATTCTTTAATATTGTCGATTGACTTGCCATTATTGCAGCAGCGCCAAAACACTTTGCGGCAGTGAATTCGCCTGTGCCAAAATGGCAATACCCGATTGTTGCAAAATCTGACCGCGCGCCAATGCCGCCGTTTCCTGGGCAAAATCCGCATCCTGAATACGGCTTCTGGAGGCCGAGAGGTTTTCAGAGGTCGTTTGAATACTCACAATAGTCGATGCGAATCTATTCTGAATCGCCCCTAAGTCCCCTCGAGAACTATTCACTGTGGCCAAGGCCGCATCAATGATCGTCAAGGCATTTGTCGCCCCCGAAGAGGTGGTTAAATCCAATGACGAAACGCCCGCGCCGACCGTTGCCGTTGCGGATTGATACCCCCCCGAACCAAAACCGGATGCGGTTAAACCGTCAGAAGTGCCTCCAATAGTAATCCCGGCCGAATCCGTCGAGCTGAGATCAAAGGTAGACACGGTTGTATTGGTTCCCGAACTAAAACCCGTTCTGGATTGTGTCGTGGTATTGTTGACTTCGATCGTAATATTTCGGCCGTCCGCCGCACTCAAACTGACGCCGGCACTGCCGGAGGTTCCGAAGGTGGCCGTCACACCCGTTTGCGCGCTGAGGGAATTGATCTTTGCAGCCAAATCCTGGCTGCGCGTAATCTCGGTGGCCGCCGCGAAAGCGCCCAGGTCAACCCCATTGATCGAGATATCACCGGCTGAAATGGCCGAAGTGCTGCCGATCGCGGAACCGTTGACTGACGTGGCGTCTACCGTTGCGGTGACGTTCGTGTTCCCCGAAATCGCGTTAATCGCCGCAACCTTGGCAATGGCGCTTCCGGCCGCATTGGAGTAAGAAACCCCGTCGGTGGAAGTCGCGCCCACTTGATAGCCGTTAATAGACACGTCACCGGCCGCGAGCGTCGTTGTGGTCGCCTGATTATTGAGGTCTGTCGTGGAGTAACTGGAGCCGGACCCCACCCCCAAAGCAGCCGTTCGCGCACTGGCAATAGAGGTAATCGAAACGACATTCGATCCCCCGCCGTTTGCACCCACCTGGAAATCCTGAGAGGTAAAGGTTCCGTCCAGCAGGTTCACTCCGTTAAAGTTTGTATTTTGCGCAACACGGTCAATTTCGGCAATCAATGCCGTTGCCTCTGCATTCAGTGCCTTTCTATCCGTTGCACTGTTTGTCGAGTTGGCTGATTGCACCGCCAGCTCACGAATACGCTGAAGGTTGTTGACGACCTCGTCCAAAGCCCCCTCTGCGGTCTGTGATAGCGAAATACCGTCATTCGCGTTTCGGGCTGCCACATTCAAACCTCGAATCTGCGTGGTAAAACGGGTCGCGATGGCGATCCCGGCTGCGTCATCTTTTGCACTGTTCAGGCGAAGCCCTGAAGACAAACGCTGAAGCGCGGTGGCCAAGGCACCTTGGGATTTATTTAAATTCCTCTGCGCATTGAGCGAAGGAATGTTGACATTAACTGTAAGAGCCATTTCTTATCCTCCTTGATGATCGTGACGGGCATCCGTGCCCAAATCGGAGATCGCATAAGACATTCTCCTTACTTTCACTCTGTCTTATCGGAAGATGAGAAAAAAACTTTAGGTTTTTTGTAAAAAAAGCGGGGTTTGGTGAGAATAATCACAGTGGTAAAGAATGACCTGCTTGCCGGTACGATTAGCCGGATTGATGCAAATGGGGGCCATTAAATTTGCGGTAGAACGCTGCGGCTCCCCCTGAGGAATCGTCACAAGAACGAGTGTAATCAATGATTTCGGATCATCAACATTTAATAATTTTATTTCTTCTTCAGGATAGCTCGGATGATAATCTGCTTTAAAAAACAAGGGGTCTGTTACGACAAAGGCCAGTTCCGGATCTTTAAAGGCCTGAAGCCAATAAAAAGGGCTATCGTTCCCCGGTTCGATCAAGGCATATTCCTTGATGCGCTGAAACCCTGGAATGCCTTCCGGAAAAGTGAGTAACAAATCAGGGTTAACCGACAATTTTCCAAGTTTGGCACTCTCAATTTCAATGCTCATCGTCTTTATCCCTCGAAAAAAGGTCCTTCTTGCCCGGATTTCTTTTTTGAATCCCTTTAAACATTTCTTGAATTGTATGCGCCTGCAAGGCATCCGGCAAGGCCTGGGCCGCTTCTTGATTTTCCGCGAGAATTTTTCGCAGCAATTCATCACGATAAATCGCAATACCCGGCGGTGCCTCTACGCCGATCTTGACCTGATTGCCTTTCACCTGAATAATCACAACACGGATTTCATCACCGATCGAAATAGCTTCCCCCGCTTTTCGTCTTAAAATCAGCACGTAGAAGCCTTCTTATTTTCTAAAAATCTTTCTGACTTTAATTGCGGGAAGCGCTCATGAATGAGCTTAATTTGCCCGTCGATCTGCGCATTGCCGAACTCCGTGTCTCGAATGGCTTTCAAAATGGGCAGGGCCTCTGTTTCTGAAAAATACGTCGAAAAGGCCCGGTTTTTTTCCCGGGTTTTCAGGACGGATGCAAAAAGCCATTGGGCAAAATCCGCAGCCGGATCAACGGAGGCATCTTCATCCGAAAGTGCAAGGAAGGGTTCATTCATTTCAATTTTTTCGCCGGATTCAAAACGGGCCAGGATCTGATTCAAAAAACGGATGGACGCTTCCCGTTTCCCAAGCTCGAGCATAACCCGAATCATCGAAAACAAGCGCGGCAAAGTCACTTTTGTTTTTAAAATCATCGCCAGCAGGCCAAAAGATGAATTTAAGGCCGCATAACGCACGGACGACGCGTTTGAAGCCTCTTTTGATTGTGCGAATAAATTCAGGGCTATCCGGTAATTTTCCCAAGACTCACGTTGAACGGGATGATTTTTCCAGTCATCGATCAAAGCGCTTGCATAAGGGCAGGCCGCGATATAGTCATGCCACAGCTTCTCCTCAAACCCCGGAAGCTCAGCAAGCGGGCTAAACGATGTTAACAACACACCCTGCCGGTCGAGTTTATCGGCGCGGTCGGCTTTGCAGGCAAATAAGTTGAGTGCGAAAGCATCCAATTCCCGATCCGACTCAAATGGGACAAGCAGCTGCAAACCCGGCACAAAACGATAGGCCTGATATCCCAATGCCTTAAACCGCGAAACGGCTTCCGTTGCAATCACTTCGGCTTCTGATTTGACGCGAAACATCATCAAGGGCGAATTTTTATTCAACAAATCGATGCCCGTCAAAAAAAGCCGATCAAGATATTTTGCGGAGCCGATACGGACAAAATCCAAATCATGCCGGTCCATGGCCTGTGTTTCCTTCGCAAAATCATAGTGTGCCGCGGCACGCACGCCGATTTTCAACGATGTCAAATCATTGTGTGTTTTGCTGTAATGGAGATATTGCGCTTCCGTCTCGGAAGCAGCGACAGCCCAACAGATGCCCTCGCTGCCGACTTTTCGGGCAAGCGGAATTGCAAAACTGCCAATGCCCGCATCGACATCCAAGACCTTCATGCCGGCTTGCAGGATTTTGCGGAGAAAATCATACTCAGGATCAAACCACCCGGCCTGTTCCGCCAAAATATAGCGATCCGGGTCATCAATCGAATCGGGAACCGCGATATCGACATTGCCTCTAACGGGAACGGTCGTGACCGTTTTATCTTCAATTTCCATCTCGATCGGCCGATCTGGAAATTTTTCGTTCCAGCCGCGAATGTAGGCGGCCTCCATTTGGCGAGTCAAACGATAAGGGTCGCAAAAAATGGATTTTCGCAATTGGCGCGGAATCTTTTGGTGCAACTCGGAAATCCGCTCCGGCTGTTTTGCAAGTGCGACCGCCTTGCGAATATAAGCATTCCGGTCAAAAGCAATGAGGTCATCCACATTCAGGCCGATATTTTTCAGGATGGAATAAGATAGCCGGTGGGGATAAATTTCGCCGACCAGGCTTATTACGGGCACACCCATCCACACCGCTTCGATGGTGCTTGTCCCTCCCGTCACGGGAAACGAATCCAAAACAATATCAAAATCGTTGTAATATAAAAGGTGACTGCCTTCCGGGTGCGGGTCCCATATCATTTCGATACGTTTCAAATCGACACCATTTTCTTTGAAAACGAAAAGAATGTTTTCCCGTGTGTCCAGCTGACTCATATTCGGATGATTCAAAACCAGCTTCGCGTTGGGCACCTCTTTTAATATTTCGGCCCAGACAGAAATCAATTCAGGGCTCAGCTTATAGGTGTTATTCATTGAGCCAAAGGTAATGGCCGCATTTCGCGTAAAAGGAATCTCTTTTTCAATGTGAGCGTCCGCAAGGTGCCCCACCGCAAAAAAAGATTCGGGGAGGCGAAGCTGTTTCTCTGTAAAATACCGGGCATTGTCTGGGCCGTCCAAATACGGATCCGTGATAAAATAATCCACCGAAGACAAGCCGGAGGTATAGGAATAGCCTAAATACATCAGTTGTACGGGGGCAGGCCGGTAACTCATGACGCCGATCCTCGTATTGGTCGTATAGCCGGCAAGATCCACTAAAAAATGAATGCCGTCATCCCATATACGCTCCGCCAGCTCCCGGTCGGACAAGCCCGTGACGTTCACAAAAGCACTACTTTTCGCTCTGTACTGCGCGGTGACTTCATCTTCAATATTTGAATTGGAATAACAGTAGATTTCAAAACGGGATGGATCGTGAAAGCTCATTAATCCGCGAAACCCCGCATTCAAAACATGCCGATATAGATCGGGAGATAGGTAGCCAATCCGTATTTTGTCCCTCTTTTGCATGGCCCGGGGATATTCAACAAACGGTGCTCCCTCCCGCCGCTGATCAACAATCGTTCCCGTTTTTTTGTGGATCTCAAATAAGGTTTCAGAAGAAAGGCCCGGTGTCGCCAAAAGAGATAGGTTGTTCTGTTCAATCAAGCCGCCAAACGAAGCATCTGCCTCCCAGATCAATTCCTGAACTTGAGGCAGTAATTGCGCGGCCGCATCCCAAAGGCAATAGGACTTTGCGGCACCATAGGCCGGAAAAACAGCGCCACCCGGCTTGGACATTTTCAGTACTTGCGGAACAAGATCCGCCGCCTGATCGTGTTTCCCCATGATGCGATTCACCGCCATCAGGTTCGAAAGCACCTCGGGTTGATGGGGAAGCCGACGCTGCGCTCGCTCATAGTAGGCTTTTGCTTGGGCAAAATATCCCCTTTTTACCGAAAGACTCCCCAGATTATTGAGCACGTTCCCGTTCTCCGGGTCGATCTCAAGTGCCTTTTTATAATGGTCTTCGGCATTTTGAAGCCGGTGCAATGCACGGTAAACATTCCCTAAATTCATCCGGGCGTTCAAATGATCCGGTGCGTGTGCCAATACACGTTCAAAATACATTCGCGCTTGATCTAAGTCCCGGTCATATTCCAAACAAACCAGCCCCAAGTTGTTTAACGCTTTGATGTCTTCCGGGTAAACCGACAATACCGTTTCAAAACATTCGGTCGCGATTTTGTAGTTTTTCTCCATTAAATGGATCGTTCCCAGTAAATTAAGGGCTTCAATGTTTTCCGGATCGATCTTGAAAATCTTTCGGCAAAGGGTCTTGCCTTGATTCATCTCCCCCCTTTTTACCGACGCGACCGCCTTTTCGAGCATCGCCCTTAAATCCTTGGGTGTGCTGATTTCGCTGAGCCACTCGATCTGATGCATCGGAAATTTTTGATTCCAGGCCTCAATGTAGGCCCTTTCCATTTGGCGCGTATGACGGATGGGATCGCATTGAATCGAAGCATCCAATGCATTCGGGATTAAATGATGAAGCGCTTCAATTCGCTCGGGCTTGCGCGCGAGGGCCAGCACTTTGTCACGATATTCACTTTCCGAAAAAGCGATCAGTTCACTTAAATCCATGCCGGCGTTGCTTAAAATCGTGTAAGAAAGCCGATGCGGATAAATATCTCCGACCAAGGTCACCACGGGCACCCCCATCCATAGCGCTTCAT
>JALUVJ010000091.1 GCA_027020665.1 Nitrospira sp. | reverse complement strand
AGATTTTTGCGGGATCCGGAAAAGTGGGTTATGAAAACAAGACCGACCCGGTTCATTATCAGCTTTCGCAGCGCGCGGACTTTTTTGAAACCCTGGTGGATCTCAATACGATGGTGAAACGGCCCATCATCAATACCCGCGACGAGCCGCACGCGGATCGGGAGCGTTACCGAAGGCTGCATGTCATTGTAGGCGATACCAACATGGCGGAAGTCTCTACTTTTCTCAAAGTGGGCACGCTTTCCTTGGTATTGGCCATGTTCGAAGCGGGCTGCGAGGTGAAAGGGGTGGATCTTCAGGATCCGGTCAGGAGTATCAAGGCCGTGTCGCGGGACCTGGCTTTGAAAGAAAAAATTCCGCTTTTACGAGGCAAGTCTGCGACAGCGATCGAAATCCAGCGTGTTTATCTTGAGGCGGCGGCGCGTCATTTTGAAAAAGACGAAGATCCCGTTACCCGGGAGATTTTAACACGGTGGCGTGTCATTCTGGATAAGCTGGAAGAAGACCCCATGCAGTTGACACGCGAGCTGGACTGGGTTATTAAAAAAGCCTTGATTGAGTCGTATATTGAACGCAAAGGCTGCGACTGGAAGGATTCGCGCATTGCCTTGATGGATTTGCAGTATCATAATTTGGATCGTAAAAAAGGGCTCTTTTTTCCGCTTGAACGCGGGGGCTATGTCGAAACCCTGGTTTCCCCGGAGCAGGTCATGTTTGCGGAAAAACATCCCCCGCATGACACCCGTGCCTATTTTAGAGGCGTTTGTCTTAAAAAATTCGGCAAAGAAATTTATTCGGCCAGTTGGACTTCCGTGTTGTTTGATGTGGGTGAGGCGGTCATGAAAAAAGTGCCATTGATGGATCCTTGGAAAGGCAGCGAGGCCTTGGTCGGTCCGCTTTTGAAAGAGGCCAACTCGGTTGGGACCTTACTTGACCGGATTGGTGCGTAAGGGGGCGGTATGAAAAAACAAGATAAAAAAAGGGATGAAAAGCAAGTGGCCGAAAAAGAGGCGGCTGAAGTCGAAGCAAATCCCGAAGTTGTTGAAAAAGGAAAGAAAATTAAGGAAGATCTTGACAAAGTCATGGATGAAATTGATGACGTTCTGGAGGAGAACGCGGAGGAATTTGTTAAAAATTACGTGCAAAAAGGAGGAGAGTAGTGAGCCCATTCCAGTTGAATGATCCGGGTTCCAGTTTCCATGATTTGTTACAATCTCAATATCCCCGACTTTTTTTAGGCCGTTCCGATACGGCCCATGCCTTGACGGACAATGCTCAATTGCTGCAATCCGTTCCGCACGGGACAACGATCTTGGCCTTGCGTTACCGGGACGGCGTCGTTATCTGCGGGGACCGCAGGGCGACAGAGGGCTACACCATTTCGGAACGCCGCATCGAAAAAGTGTATAAAACCGATGAAACCTCGGCGATTGCCATTTCCGGCGCTGCGGGGCCGTGCATTGAAATGACCCGGCTTTTCCAGGTGGAGTTGGAGCATTACGAAAAGCTGGAAGGTACGCTGCTTTCGATGGAAGGCAAAGCCAATAAACTCTCTCAAATGATTAAGACGAACTTGCCCATGGCGATGCAGGGCTTAGTAGTGATTCCGATTTATGCGGGTTATGATCTGAAGCGGAAAATAGGCCGCATTTTTAAATATGATGTCGCGGGCGGCCGCTACGAAGAACGAGACTATTACGCAACGGGTTCGGGCGGTCGCGACGCAAAAGCCACGCTCAAACGCCTTTTTAAGACGGACCTCTCCGGAGAAGGTGCGACCCGCATCGCGCTTGAGGCGATTTACGATGCTGCCGAGGCCGATGTGGCAACGGGTGGTCCCGACATGCTCAGGGGCATTTTCCCGAATGTGAAACGCATCAGTGAGCAAGGGGTGGAAGATGTGCCTGATGAGGCCGTAAAAACGGTTTATGAAACCATGATTGCCGAATTAGGAAGGGGATAAGGCCGATGTCCATGCCCTACTATGTTTCGCCCGAACAAATGATGCAGGACAAGGCCGAGTATGCCCGAAAAGGCATTTCACGGGGCCGCTCAACCATTGCGATGGAATATGAAGCGGGCATCCTGCTTTTTGCCGATAATGCCAGCACCCTCTACAAAATCTCCGAAATCTATGATCGCATTGCTTTTGCGGGTGCGGGAAAATACAGCGAGTTTGAACATCTGCGCAAAGCGGGCATTCGTCATGCGGATATGACGGGTTATGTATACAGCCGCGAAGATGTGACGGCGCGTTCTCTTGCGAATGCCTATTCCCAAACCATCGGCTCGGTCTTCAGCCAGGAAGTAAAACCCCTGGAAATCGAAATTTTGGTGGTCGAAGTGGGTGAACGCAGGGAAGAGAACGGCATCTATCGGATTCAATTTGATGGCAGTATTCACGACGAAAGATCCTTTGCGGTCGTGGGCGGAAATTCCGAGGCCTTGAACGAAGCCTTGAAAACGCGTTATGCTTTGAGTCCTTTGAAGGGGGCGCTTCAGCTTTGCCGTGAGGTTTTGGCGGAAGGCGATGATCGGAAAAACGGCCGCGGAACCTTTGAAGCGGCTGTTCTGGACCGCACTCAAAAAGGCAGGCAGTTTCGCAGGCTTGACGCAGCGACCCTCGAAACATACTTCAAGTAGGGGCGGACACGCCGGTCGCCCCGATCCGATTCAAGCGGTGTCATCTTCTCGCTTCGCGGGATTTCGGGAC
Source organism: Nitrospira sp. (assembly GCA_027020665.1). Taxonomy (GTDB): domain Bacteria; phylum Nitrospirota; class Nitrospiria; order SBBL01; family JAADHI01; genus JAADHI01. The sequence goes on along the minus strand of JALUVJ010000091.1, from coordinate 8,043 downwards.
AAGGGCAAGGTCATCATGAAAAATCGGATCTTTGGTCTTGAAACGGAGTACGGCCTCATTTTCACGCCGCACGGCAAGGTTTATCTGCCCATGGAGAAGATCCTGGGTTATGTCTTTGAAGGCCTGATTCCAAACTCTTGGCCCTCCAATGCCTTTTTGAGCAACGGGGCGCGTTTTTACCAAGACACCGGTTGTCATCCCGAATATGCTACGCCCGAATGTGATCAGGTCTTCGACGCCGTTGTGCATGACAAAGCCGGCGAACGTCTTTTGGAACGCTGTTTACCCGTTGCCCAAAAAAGACTTCAGGAAGAAGGGCTTTCCGGCGATATTTACATCTATAAAAACAATACCGATTCCATGGGCAACACCTACGGTTGCCATGAAAACTATCTTATGCGCCGGGATGTGGATTTCTGGAAAGTCACGGAGCAGCTGATTCCCTTTTTTGTGACCCGCCAGATTTATGCAGGTGCGGGCAAGATCTTAAAAGTTGCGGGCCGTAGTCATTATTTCATCTCCCAGCGCGCGCAGCACATCCACGAAAAGACCTCTTCTTCGACCACTTCTTCCAGAAGCATCATCAATACACGGGACGAACCGCATGCCGATGCCGAAAAATACCGGCGGTTGCACATCATTGTAGGCGATTCAAACATGTCCGAATATGCGACCTATTTGAAAGTCGGCACGACCGCCATTATTTTGGCGATGATAGAGGACAAGTTTTATGTCGACGGGGTTGAGCTGGATGACCCGGTAAAGGCCATGCGTGAAATTTCACGGGACACCACTTTAAAAAAGCGGGTGCGCCTTGAAAAGGGCAAAGAGATGTCCGCCATTGATATTCAACGGCTTTATTTGGAAAAGGCAAAAGAATACCTCTCGTTGGTCGAAGAGGACCCCATCAGCCGGGACATTTTGGAGCGGTGGGAATTTGTTTTGGATGAACTTTCGGAGGACCCGAATCGCCTGGATCGTGAAATCGACTGGATTGCAAAACGAGGCTTGATTCAATCTTATATGAATAAAAAGGGTTGCGGCCTGGATGATGCGCGAGTGGCCATGTTGGATTTACAGTATCATGATATCAATCAGGATCGCGGCTTGTATTACTTGCTGGACCGGGGCGGAATGATTGAGCGCATTGCCGCGGAGGAAGACATTCAACGGGCGATAGACTCCCCGCCGCAGACGACCCGCGCCAAGACCCGCGGCGATTTTATCCGTTTTGCAAAAGCGAAAAACAGATCTTATACTGTGGATTGGACCTATTTGAAACTCAATGGCTATTGGGAAGAAACGATCCTCTGCATGGACCCTTTTTCTTCAGAGAATGTGCGTGTCAATGAGCTTATCGCGGCTGCCGAAGCCCAAAAGTAAAGCCATTTCGGGCCTGCTTACCGTTTTATTCGGGATCTGCTTCATGCTTGCAACGGTATCGGCCGAAACCCGGATTAAAGTCAAACAGGGCGGCATTGTCCGCATGACGGTCAAACCGGAGGGCGCGGTCTCGTCTGTTTCGGGGCGATTTAAAAACAAAACCATTCCCTATTTTGAAACCGAAAAAGGGCTTTATGTGGCCCTGGTCGGCATCGATATGGATCAGAAGCCGGGGACGATTCCTTTCGTGACGACTTGGCGACGCGGGGGAAAAACCTTCACGCAAAAAAATATCGTCACGGTGGAGGCCGCGGAATTCGGATTACAGAAATTAACGCTTCCCAAAAAAAAGGTGGATTTGGATCCGCCCACACTCAAGCGGGTAAAGCAGGAAAAAGGGCTGATGAAGGCCGCCTTTGCAGAAAGCGTTCAGGAAAGGTTTTGGAAAGGTGCCTTTATCGCACCCGTTGCAGGCAAACCTCAGGGCACCTTTGGTCGCCGTCGGCTGATTAACGGCCAACCGAGGCGTTCGCATACCGGTGAAGACATCTCCGCGCCAACGGGCACACCCGTTTTGGCGCCGAATGCGGGGCGGGTCGTGCTCGTCGGAGACTTCTTTTTCAACGGGCGTTCCGTTGTGATCGATCATGGTCTGGGCCTGATCAGCATGTATTTTCATCTTTCCGCAGTCGATGTTGAAGAAGGCGCTCAGGTTCAAACCGGTGAACAAATCGGCCGAGTCGGAAAAACGGGCCGGGTTACCGGTCCGCACCTGCATTGGGGCATGCGTTTAAACAGTGCCCGTGTTGACCCTTATGACTTTGTTGATGTTCAGCTAGATTAAACCCATTTTTTCAAGTACTTACACATCGTTCAACATTTCTTGCCTGAGTTTGCTTTCTGCACGGGAGTGCAAACAAACCTTAAAATTAAGAACCCTTTTTTCTTCCGGGATAGTCATGGACGCTGACTGTCAAGACGCAAACCCGTTGTTCGCTGAGTCCACGGCGAATTTTGAAAAACTGATTGAATAGCGCCGTAAGCCGCTATGCGGCTGTGTTCAGTCCCCCGCGGTGCGCTTTGCTTGACTGTCTAAGCGGCTTATGTATAATGAACCCCCATTTTGAGGGGACGCATGAAAGAATCCCGATATTGGCTTGCCTTGAAGCAGGTGCCCGGCATTGGCGATTTGCTTTTTAAACGACTCATTCAAGTCTACAAACAGCCCGAAGCGGTCTTTGATGCGAGTGAAACGGGTCTTTCCGAGATCGAAGGCATGTCGATAACGCTTGCGAAGGCGATCCACGCCTTTGAAGGTTTTGAGGCGGTGGACCGCGAGCTTGCGGCACTTGAAAAAGCGGGTGTTGCTTTGCTTACCCTGAATGACGCGGATTACCCCGCGCGCCTTGCAGCCATTTACGATCCACCGCCTCTGCTCTACGTCAAAGGGAATTGGTCCAGGGTGCGAAATACGGCCTGCGAGGGTGAGTCCGTTGCCATCGCGGTGGTCGGCGCACGTAAGACGACGGCTTACGGCAGACGGCAAACGGAGCGCTTCTGTCATGCACTGGCAAAGCAGGGCGTCGTCATTGTCAGCGGTTTTGCGCGCGGTGTGGACGGGCTGGCGCACCGTTCGGCATTGACGGCGCGCGGGAAGACGATTGCGGTCTTGGGCTGCGGGGTGGATTGTATTTATCCGCCGGAACATAAAAAGTTGTATCATGACTTGGCCGAAAGCGGTGCGGTTTTATCCGAATTTCCCTTGGGTACGCCGCCTGTCGCCCACAATTTTCCCAAACGCAACCGCATCATCAGCGGACTGGCGCTGGGCTGTTTGGTGGTGGAGGCGGGTTTAAAAAGCGGTTCGCTCATTACGGCGCGTTTGGCGATGGAACAGGGGCGCGAGGTTTTTGCCGTGCCCGGCGCCATTGATTCTAAAATGAGCGCGGGGCCGCATCAATTGATTGCATCGGGCGCCAAACTGGTGCAGAATGCGGATGATATTTTAGCGGAGGTTTTGCCGCAACACGCCGCGCGTCCGGCCGTGCCTGAGCTTGCGCCGACTGCCGTGGCGCCGGAAGAAGTGCTTGTTTTTGAATCGCTTTCTTTTGAACCCAAACACATTGATTTATTGATTCAGGAGAGTCGAAAATCGGCTTCGGCCGTGTCGGGTGTGTTGCTGGCCCTCGAATTAAAAGGGCTTGTGCGCCAGATGGCCGGACAATATTATGTTAAAGTATAAGCGAGTGGATGTGCCAAACCGCTCATTTTGAAGTATACACAGGAGGTCAGGTTGGCAAAAAAAGCCACTGCTGAGAAAACGAAAGCGAAACGCTCCCTGGTAATTGTTGAGTCTCCCGCGAAAGCAAAGACCATCGTCAAATATTTAGGGCGAAAATATAAAATGATGGCGTCCATCGGTCATCTCAAGGATTTGCCCAAGTCTCGTTTTGGTGTGGATATCGAAAAGGGTTTTGAACCCGAATACATCGTAATTAAGGGAAAAAGCAAAGTCCTCACAGAGATTAAAAAGGCGGCGAAGGAAGCCGAACAGGTTTTCCTGGCGCCTGACCCGGACCGGGAAGGCGAGGCGATTGCCTGGCATATTGCCGAAGAACTCAAACCGATCAATGACAAAGTTTACCGCGTGCTTTTTAATGAAATTACAAAAAAGGCGGTGAAGGAAGCCGTATTGTCGCCCAGTGAAATCAACATGGATCGGGTCAATGCCCAGCAGGCGCGCCGGGTTTTGGATCGCATCGTGGGCTACAAGATCAGTCCGCTGCTTTGGCAGAAAGTGCGGCGCGGACTTTCTGCGGGGCGTGTGCAATCGGTGGCCCTGCTCATTATTTGTCAACGTGAAAAAGAAGTCCTGGCCTTTGTCTGCGAAGAGTATTGGAGTATTGACGCGACGCTTTCGGGCAAAATCCCGCCGTCCTTTGTTGCGCGCTTGGTGCAGGATGCGGGTCAGGCCTTAAAAATTCACAATGAGGAGGAAGCCAAGGCCTTGGAAGCGCGCCTTGAAGCTGCGGCCTTCACCGTGGCAAAGGTGGAAAAAAAGGAAAGAAAGCGCAATCCCTCGCCGCCTTTTATTACCAGCCGCATGCAGCAGGAAGCCGCGCGAAAGCTCCACTTTACGCCGAAAAAAACGATGATGCTGGCCCAGCAGCTGTATGAAGGGATCAATGTCGCCTCAGAAGGGGCCGTGGGTTTGATTTCTTATATGCGGACGGATTCCGTGCGGATTTCGCCTGATTTTCAGGCGGAGTCGCGTGCATGGATTGCGGAAAAATATGGGCGGGAGTATGTCCCGGAGACTCCGAATTTTTACAAGAGTAAAAAAAGTGCGCAGGAAGGCCATGAGGCAATTCGTCCCACGGCCATCGACCGAACGCCGGAGCGTTTGCGTAATGATCTGTCCGACGACCAGTTTTTGCTTTATCAGTTGATTTGGAATCGTTATGTGGCCAGCCAAATGCGGCCTGCGGTTTTTGATGTGACCCGTGTGGACGTGACAGCCGATGATCTGGGCCTGCGTGTGACGGGTTCGGTGTTGAAATTTCCCGGTTTTACTGTTGTTTACACGGAAGGCCGGGAATCAAATCCGAATGCGACAGAGGTTTTGGACGGAGAAAATGCCTTGCCGCCCCTTAGTATCGGCGAGGTGCTGACTTTGGAAGGCCTTGATCCGAAACAACATTTTACACAGCCGCCGCCGCGTTATAACGAAGCCCTGCTCATTCACGATTTGGAAGAGAAAGGCATTGGTCGCCCCAGCACGTACGCGACGATTATCTCGACGATTCAAGACCGGAAATATGTCGAAAAACGGGAGGGCCGCTTATATCCGACCGATCTGGGGAATACGGTAAATGACTTGCTCGTCGAAAATTTTCCGGGTGTGGTGAATGTCGAATTCACCGCACTTATGGAGCAGGGCCTGGATCAGGTTGAAGCCGGCGAAAAGGATTGGACCGAGGCGATCCGCAAATTTTACGATCCTTTTGCGAAGAATTTTGAGAAGGCGCAAACAGAAATGCGGGATGTGAAACGCGAAGAACAAGCGACCGATATCGTTTGCGAAAAGTGCGGCAGCGCCATGGTCATCAAGTGGGGCCGTTTTGGGCGTTTTCTGGCCTGCTCCGGCTATCCGGAATGCAAGAATACAAAAGAATTTGTTGAAAAGGAAGGTGCGATCGAGGTGGTCGCAAAAGAAGTCGAAACGGATGTGCCGTGCAAAGTGTGCGGTAAGGCCATGCTCAACAAAACAGGCCGTTTTGGGCGTTTTCTGGCCTGCTCCGGCTATCCGGAATGTAAACACACGGAACCGATCCCCTTGGGTGTCCCCTGTCCGGAATCCGGATGTGGCGGAGACCTGACTGAGAAGCGCAGTAAGAAGGGTAAAACATTCTATGCCTGTACAAATTACCCGGACTGCAAGTTTGCCCTTTGGGACCGCCCCGTGGCCCGTGCCTGTCCTCAGTGTAAGTCGCCGATATTGATTGAGAAATACAACCGAAATAAAGGCATGAAAACCCTCTGCCCGAATAAAGAATGCGCTTATGTGGAACCCTCGGCCGAAAAATCGTAAACTGTCTTATCGGCAATGTTGCTGCTCACCGTACGGGCGAGCAGGCCTCTGTCGCCAAAATTGCCGCAGGCCTTGTATTTCAGGCGACTTGACGGTTTCTTCTAAAATCAATCGTTGATTTTGGCCGGCCCTTTCGCTTGACAAGACTTGGAAAATTTAAGATGATTGCGGGTCAATTTAAAAAAGAGGTGTTGTATGTCGTTTACGTTTCGTCAGCCGAGTAATTTAAAAAGAAAACGCACACACGGTTTTAGAAAAAGAATGGAAACTGCGAATGGTCGCCGGGTGCTTAACCGAAGAAGAGCGAAGGGGCGCAAGCGTCTTAGCGTCTAAGGTTCGACTTAAGCGGCTTGTTCGACGCGATTTGGTCTCGGAAGTCAGGCAGAAGGGACATAAAATCGTAAGAGATTGTTTTGTGGTGACTTATTTGCAGAACGGGACTGAATTAACACATGTTGCGATTCATGTCCGAAAAAAGTTTGGCAATGCCGTAGCGCGAAACCGCGTAAAACGCGTCTTTCGCGCGTCGCTTCAGACCCTTGCCGCGATGCTCCAGGGTTTTGATTTGATTGTCACGCCCCGGCGGGCCGCAAAGGGATTGAGTTCCTTTGAAATTACGTCCTTGTTGGAAAGGTGTCTGGCTGAGACAGGCATGACCCGGAAAAAATAATGGGCTTTCTTTTTAAGGGGCTTGTCCGGTTTTATCAGTGTTTTATCTCTCCGATACTCCCTCCCATGTGTCGGTTTTATCCCTCTTGTTCTTCTTATGCGCTTGAGGCGATTGATCGCCACGGCGCTTTGAAGGGGCTTTTTTTTACCTTGAAACGCCTGATGCGCTGCCACCCCTATTGCGCGGGTGGCTATGACCCTGTTAAAGAAATAGACTGATTTCACTTAAGGACTGACTGCTTTTATGGAAAAACGTCTGGTTGTATTCATCATCTTCTCCTTGCTGATTATCTTTTTATACCCCTATTTCATCAATCTCATGACGGGACAGGCCCCCAATGCGCCGCTGACGGGACCCTCAGGGGATGAAACCAAGGCGGATGTGGAAAGACAAGGGGAGACGGCAACACTTCAAACCGAGGACGCTTCTCAAGAGGAACAAAGGCCTGATCTGCAATTTGATGCGCTTGTTTCAGCGCCCGCTGTTCCGGTAGAGGAGGTTTTGAAGGTTGTGGAAAGTGATTATTACCGGGTGACGCTCTCGAATTTAGGCGGAACGATCAAAAAATGGGAATTGAAAAAATATACGGAAAAAGACCCTGAAACGGATTTGGAGCAGCCCATTCAGCTTGTGCAGAAAGAGATGCCCGTCTTTCCTTTGTCATTGAGCCTTTCCGGGGAGAGCAGCCGGGTCTATACAATGGATGATGCCCCCCTGATACTGAACAGTAGCTCACCTGAAGGGCTTGTCCGCATGGCTTATCTTGGCCGCGATGGCAAAAAAATTGTGAAAGAGCTTCGCTTTCGGCATGATACCTACCTTGTGGATTTAAAGATTGAAACGGAGGGTTATGAAGAAGCCTATGATCTTTCTTTGGGCACGAATTTCGGTATTCGGGATTGGGGGGATCAGATTGGTCAAAATGCGGGCGGCGTGACCTTGCTTGATAATGAAGTGATTCGTAAAAGCCCGATGAAGATGGAAGAAGCCAGCACCGCTTTTTCCGGCACAGCCAAGTGGTTCGGTTTGCAGGACAAATATTTTATCAGCGCCTTGGTTCCGAGCGAAGCGAAGAAAGTCGGGCCGGTTTCCTTTGAAAAGGAGGGAGAAAAGGCGATTTCCGCGAAAATACGCCTGGAGCCCGGCAGTGGCGTAGACATCCACAATTTCATGTTCTACGTGGGCCCCAAGGAATATGATCGCCTCAATGCCTTAAATGTTAATTTGGACGAAAGCATTGATTTTGGCTGGTTTATTTTTGGCAGCTTGCTGCCCGTGCGCATGATTGCGAAGCCGATTTTTTATCTGTTGCGGTTTTTCTACCAATTTACCCATAACTACGGCGTTTCCATTATTCTCGTTACCGTATTGATTAAGGTCGCCTTCTACCCTATCACAC
>JALUVJ010000090.1 GCA_027020665.1 Nitrospira sp. | reverse complement strand
AAAATCCATCCCTCCACATGATTATCGACACACCCGAATTGACAGCCTCACAGGATTAACCTATCCTTTTATTTGAGATCACGCCTCATAATTTCAGAATCGGAATTTCAGCAAACGATCAACAGGTCGTTTTGAATGGCCACAATGAAACAGCGCCTGTAAAAAATGCCTTTCACCTTATAGATCATGAGCGCAAGATGACCGCTCCTACCTTCAAAAAAACCCGTTCTTTCTTATGGACTATTTCCATCCTCCTCATTGGCTTTTTCATCAGCGCCTGCACATCAAAACAAGGCCTGAAACCGGATAACCGATCTCAGCGTGAAAAAGGGTATGTTGAATTTTACTGTATGCGCTGCATGACGGGCTGGGCCGTCATTAAAAAAGAGGGCAAAAAACAAATCAACCTTGCACAACAAATACTGGGAAGAAGAGTCCAAGATTCAGTTGAAATGCCTTCACGAGAAAAAAAAATCCGCATCGCACTGCCCGTCGGCCCCCATAAAATCGTCATTCGTCTGCTACCTTACACCTTGGTAGACACCGTTTTTGATGTCACAGAGGGCTCCGTCAAAAAGATCCGTATCATAGTAGATCAAAACCGCCTCACGCCCGTGCGACTCGATTTTGTCCGAATCAACAAAGACAGTTTTTCTTGGCGTGTCAAACAGGGTGCCCCCATCCCCTTGAGCGAAAGTGCGGATACAATCGAAACCCACACCGTCTTTTTAAACTCTGCCGATTGGGATTCGCGCTGGTATGCAACACAATTTTTTGGAGAGATGGAAGGCCAAGTACCGGAACTGGCTCTGGCACGCCTGCAAGAACTCTCCGGCTGGGAAGCCCTGCAAAAATGCCTTAAAAAGGCCACGGTTGTGGAATGTGAATTGCTTCGCGAAAAAGCGGCTCAAATTCTCAGGAACATCGCGGGAAACCGGCCCTAAAGCGACAAAACCCCGCTCAAAGCAAAAACCTTTTTGCAACTTCGGATGAATCCGGAGTGCTAAAATAAATCGATGGAACCGCCTTCTTTCTCCGTTGTGATTTCCCCTTTTTCAACCAGCACTTCATAGTTATAAGCACAGTTTCGGCCATGCTCCTTTGCGTAATAAAGGGCTTTATCGGCATGTTCAAGTATCGTCGGAGGATAGTCACTTTCGGTAATCTTCGCAAAGCCTAAACTGATCGTAATTTGATCGATTTGAGGAAAAGCGTGATCCGCAATCACTTTTCTAAAACGTTCCACTGTTTTTTGCGCCATTTCAAAAGGAATCGGCTCCAACACCACGACGAATTCCTCTCCGCCAAAGCGAAAAAGCAGGTCTGTCGCACGAAAAGAACAGGCCATTTTTTGAGACAAAGTCAACAAAACTTCATCACCGTATACGTGGCCAAAGGTATCATTGACCCGTTTAAAATGATCAACATCCAAAATCACAAGCCAGGCGAATGAATCCGGCCCCAAGTACCGCTTCGTCTTTTCAGACGGCGTCTTCAAAATATCCTCTTCTTTTTTTGCACGCTGTATCTGGAGCAGACGGCTCAATTTACTGTCAAAAGTGCGCCTGTTTAAAAGCCCGGTCAACTTATCCCGCTCGCTTTCATTTAAAATAAGCAAATAATTCTCATAAATTCTGATGACGCCTTCTATCAGCGTTGTAAATTGCAGCATATTTTGCTCACTGTCTAAACGGAGAACGCCAACAGCTTCTCCTTCGCAAAACAGACCGATGAGCAGACACTCTCCCCATGCACCGCGATAAGAGACCGGGCTTCTTACGGAAAAAGCTTTTTCAATATAGCCATCCACCGGGACAAGCGGTCCCGCATCACGCCAAAGATAGCTCGCCTCTCCCTTGTCATTTTTTAAAATGGAAAGATGTAATACTTCTTCTACCTCATTCGGATGACCGTAAGGCAGGCGTTTGTAAAGAGAAATCTCATGGACGGAAAGCATCTCCGCCAAAGTTGCGACAAGACTGTATTCCAAAGAATCCACATCACGTTGGCCTGTCATTTCGATGATCGATTTTAAGATAAGATTATTCACATTTATAACTTTACATGATATTTATTCAAATGGGGTTTGGCGGAAATCAAAGCAATATCCACATAGAAAAATTTGATTAAATCTAACCGACATACAAATCTACCTGTTTGAGGATACTCTGCTCCAGTCCGTGGGAAAAGTGCCGAAAGAAAGTGGTGCCGGAGGCCGGAATCGAACCGGCACGCGCCTTACGGTGCGAGGGATTTTAAGTCCCTTGCGTCTACCAATTCCGCCACTCCGGCATCGGATAAAAGTGCAACAAGGAATCGCGATTTCTGCGATAAAATCAGCGCTTGAGACAAGGCGAGCTTATAGCAGTTTCCGGACTTCGCAGTCAAGATATTCTGTTTTCCCAAAATCAATCGCTGATTTTGAGGTTTTCAGAACATGACCTTAATCAGATCTTCCTAAAATAAGACCCCAGACAACAATCACATTAATCAGGGAAAGCATCACTGCCGCAGAACCGGCATCTTTTGCCTTGCCCGACAGGGAATGTCTTTCTTCCCCGATACGGTCAATGGCAGCCTCAACCGCCGTATTTAAAAGCTCAACAATAAGGACCAAGAACACGCTCGCGATCATCACGGCTTTTTCAAGCCCTGTCTCGCCCCAATAAATCGCCAAAGGGATCGCAACTAAAAAAAGGAAACATTCTTGACGAAAGGCAGATTCATCTTTCAGTGTTGCTTTAAAACCGGCGAATGACCAGCGTGTCGCATGGATAAGATGACTTAGTCCTGATTTCTTCTGCTCGTTCACACTATCCTTAAAAGGAAGCTCTGATTATTCTAAACACACTTCTTCCGAGTGAGAGACAATTTCGGCTCGGCAAAGATCCCGAAGCCGCACCACATCCCGCCAATCATTGCCCTCAGGGTGAAAGGGAGCACCAAAAATCAAGGTCACGGGCACACGCTGCGGCAGCCAGGTCCCGCTTCTTAAAAATTCCCGTGTCCCTTTCAGGGTCACGGGCGCTACCGCAATACCGGTTTCGACCGCCGCTTTGAAGGCCCCCAACTTAAAAGGCCGAATGCCCGCCGTGGCGCGGAAAGTCCCCTCCGGAAAAATAAGGATCGAAGCCCCTGTTTTTAAAAGGGCTTCAATTTTTTGTGTTTCCGAGGCCCCCTTGCTCACATTCGTGCGATCCACGGTAATGTGTTTTCCCTTCGATATAAACGTGCTTAAAACGGGGACTTTGAGCAACTCCTGCTTTCCAACAAAATGGACACCTGCAGGCAAAACCGCAATCAAAAAAGAAACATCCAGATAACTGGCATGATTCGCAATCCAAATGACCGGCCCTTCATCTTTAAGCCGTTCCATCCCCCGAATTTGAGGGAAGGCCCCTGCCAAACGCAGAAAAAGCCTTGCCCCCTGTTTTAAGATCCGACCCGTATCTTTTGCCGGTAACATCCACACCAAGAGCCAGGCCGGAGGGAGTAAAAAAGTTAATAAAATAATAAGGTAAGCACCGTAAAATGCGCGCACGGCGGTCTTGATCCCTCTTAAAACCCACGATTTCAGCCACGTCAGACCCAGGTTTAAAAACTGAAGCTGAACACGGCGGCGGCGCTTCGTGAGACTGCCGTTCAAATAGGCCTCACGGCAGGCCGAACGCGCGATCTTACCACTGGAGGTTTTTAAGACACTTCCGGGCGGCACAAGACAGATCAAGTCAGCGGGCACCCCCAGCGCAGCGACAATGCGCTCATTCACCATCGCATTTAAAGTCGCCGCGGCTGCATCACTTGTCTCTCGCGTTTCAAGTACCACAACCAGCTTTTCCGTCCCTAGCGCCGGATCCGGGATGCCAAAAGCGGCGACACAACCCTTGCGCACCCCCGGCACTTCACCCGTAACCGCTTCAATTTCATGCGGATGCAGATTGCGTCCCCCTTTGATAATGAGATCTTTTTTTCTGCCCGTAATAAAAAGCTCACCCTCGGCCTTGTAACCCAAGTCCCCCGGAACAAGCCAAGCCTCATGAAAAAGAGATGCCGTGGCTGCCGCATTTTGATAATAACCCGAAGTGCAAGACGGGCCTTTAAACTCAATCTGCCCTTCCATGCGTTCACCCAAGACTTGCCCTTCATCATCCACAATGCGCACTTCATGCTCCGGCAAGGCGACACCGCAGGATACAAACTCAAGTGGATTGGATTCGGCAGGTTGCGCCGGAAAAGCTTCATGTGTGCGTTGAAAGCGGTCACGGGAAATGCGGTCCGTGCGCGGCACGCGTCCCAAGGGAGGAAAAGTCAGGCCGACAGAAGCCTCCGCCATGCCGTAAACCGGCAGATGGGTTTCAGGACGGAAACCGTAGGGCGCAAAACGTTTACTAAAGGCACTGAGCGTTTCGGGGTTTACCGGCTCGGCTCCGTTCAGGGCAAGCCGCCATGCGCTAAGATCAAGCCCTTCAATCGCTTCATCCTTGATTTTTTTTGCGCAGATTTCATAAGCAAAATTAGGCGCGGCAGAAAGCGTTCCGCTGTGGCGGTGGAGTGTCCAAAGCCATTTTTCAGGGCGACTTAAAAAAGCAAAGGGCGGCATAATCACAATGGGAATGCCGTGAATCAGGCAAAAGAGCCACGAACCGATCAAACCCATGTCATGATAAAGCGGCAACCAGCTCACGCCCACATCACTCGCCGTAATCGCCATCGCCTCTTTCATGCAACGAATATTCGCCAATAGATTTTCATGCGTGAGAAAAACGCCTTTAGGGCTGCCCGTACTGCCCGAAGTATATTGAATTAAACCCGCATCACTTGCTCGGGCCGAAAGAAGCGCATCACTTCGGTCCGAACCCAAAGCCATGAGTGTTTCGGGAATAAACACAGCGCGCAAATCCGCAAGACGCGGCCTTAAAAGGCGCGCGAGTTTTTCAACCCGCTGAAAGGTGATGAGATAGACGGCCCCCGCATTGCTCAGGATGCCCTCCTGACGCGCAGCGTATTCCTCAATTTGATTGGGCCGAAACGGCGGATAAACCGGAACCGGCACAGCGCCGGCCAAAAGAATGCCGAAAAAGGTATAAAAAAAATCTTTTCCCGTCGGCAACATAATGGCAACTGTCTCGCCACGCTCAATGCCCTTGCTGATCAAACCGCGCGCAATCGCCTCGGCGCCGTGAAGCAAATCACTGTAGGTGAGGGTTTCTTCCTCACCGGTATCCGCAGTCAAATAGACATGCGGACGATCGGGGTCAAGCTCGGCGTGGCGCATCAGCCCTTCGGTCAGCGTGCGTGCGGGCCGGATAATCTGCGCCGCCTGTTTCAAACCTTTCGTGCGCGCCACGGGTTGTCGAAATTCTGAAGGCACTGCTTTCCGAATAATCAGGGCAAGTTCACGCGGGGTCTCGGCCTCGGCAATCGTGGCATCGGGCAAAGAAACGGAAAAAGCCGATTCAATACGAAGCAAAAGTTCGACACGTTCGAGACTGCCCAGTCCCAAGTCACGCTCAAACGATGCCGTCGGCGATAAAAGCGGCACCATGCGCTGGGCCCCGCTTTCGACTAAAAGCAGACGAACAAGTTCGAGCACCTCTATTTCGACAGCATTTTGATCCACTAAAACATTCATTAGATCGACACAAGCTCCAGAAGCATTCGGCCTCATTTTAGGCCTCTTCAATCCCGATATCAAGCCGGGCATTGCCGATAATCGTCACGGACGATACTGATTAAATCATCAAATTCCATCCCTGAAATGCGGTGTTTTTTGTTATACTGTTTATAGATTCTCTATATCAACATCCCGTATTAAGACGCATCCCTAGAGTATCACGCGGTCACCACATGACATTGCTCTCAAAATTGCTTCAAAAAAGATGGCTTTTTATCGGATTCGCCGTCGGGGCGGGTATGCTCTCCATCCCCACACCCGAAGGCCTCACCCCCATCGGCATGCGCGCGCTGACATTGCTCGTCGTCGTTTTTATCTTTTTTGTGACCGAACCGATCCCGCTGCCCGGCGTCGCCCTGTTTATCGCTATTGCCGAAGTCCTGCTCGGCCTTGCAAAACCCGCTGTTGTGGCGCAATCTTTTATGAGTGATTCGGTCTTTTTTATCATGGGCTCCCTCATGATTGCGACGGCGCTGGTTAAACAAGATCTCGACAAACGCATTGCCTTGGCCATTGTAAGCCTCACGGGACCGCGCGCGGATCGCATCATTTTAGGGCTGACGCTTGTTTCCGCCCTGCTGTCCTCTTTTATCGGGGAACATACCGTTGCGGCCATGATGCTGCCCGTGGGCGCGGCCTTGATCAATTACACGCATCAGGACTGGCGGAAGATCAGGAACTTATCCGTCATCATCCTGCTTTCCATCGCCTACGGCGCGATGATTGCGGGCGCGGGCACCCCTTCCGGCGGCGCACGGAACGCAATCATGCTCGCCTACTGGAAAGAACTTTTTGACCTCCGCATCAGCTATTTCGAGTGGATTAAAATGGCCTACCCCATGTTGATGATCGGCGCACCGGTGATCGCCTTTATTCTATATCGTACTTTTACGCCGGAAGTGAAAGATCTTTCACCCGCCGTCACCGCTCTGAAAGAAAAAGTCATGAAAAACGGGAAGATGTCGCAGCAAGAATGGCTCACGATCATCATCTTTATCTTCACAGTATTGATGTGGATGACAATTTCAGATACAATCGGCCTCGGCATTACCGCCTTAATCGGCGTGCTGCTCTTTTTGACTGCGGGTGTGGTCAAATGGGAAGACTTAAACAACAATGTAAACTGGGGGACAATCTTAATTTATGGTGGCGCAATCTCGCTGGGAATCATGATAAAACGCACTGGCGTCGCCGAATGGCTTTCTCACTCCTTTCTGGCCTGGGCGGCGCCCTTCGGCATTCATGAAGGTCTGCCGCTTCTGGCCGTAATAAGTCTGATGACCATTTTAACGGCAACCGTCATGAGCAGCGGGGCCACCGTCGGTATTCTCGGCCCGATTACGCTGAATATCGCAAGCCTTTCCGGCACTTCCGTAATCGCCGCCGGCTTTATCACAGTCATTTCCTCATCCTTTTGCTTTCTCACGACGGTTGCATCGCCCGCCTGCAATATCATTTACGGCAGCGGCTATCTTAAAAAAAGTGATTTTTTAAAGGGCGGCTGGAAACTGATCCTGCTTTCCTTTGTAATCATCCAATTGATTTCAGCGGGGTATTGGCGTTTATTGGGACATTAACGGTCTTTAAAAAATGAAAGTCTTAATGTGTACGGATGGTGAAGACTATGCCGAAGCCGCAATCCGCTTTGGCGGGCGACTGGCAAAAGAGATGAACGCCGATGTCAGTATTCTTCATGTCCGTCCGCCCATTTCGCCGCGAAATCGTGTGCAACTCACCACGGCGCGTAAAAAACTGGGGGAATGGAATTTAGAAATTCCGGGGGTGGATCACCTGATCCGGGCCAAAGAAATTTTGACAGAAATCGGATTAACTAAAACAGCGCCGCTTAAAGAAGAAAAAGTCAGCCGTGCCTTCCGCGTCGATGTGCATGGGGCCACTGAACTGCATCTGATCGGCCTTCGCGGAGAAATGGTGCGATTGAGACTGCGTGAAGGACATCCTGTGGATGAAATTCTGGAAGAAACCGACTTGGGAAATTACGACCTCGTCATTGTCGGCGCACGCGGGCACAAAGGGATTTCAGCCCACTTTGTGGGCAGCACGGCGCTGCGGGTCTCTGATCTTGCCGCATGCAGTGTTTTGATTGCAAAAAACATTAAAGAGGAGGATGACTTCCTGCTCTGTACCGACGGCTCCCGCTTGGCCGAACGTGCGGAAATTATCGGAGCGGAAATGGCCCGGAAATTGGGAGCCAAGATGACCATTCTTTCGGTCGCGGAAGAAATTGAAAAAAAGGAAAACGCCGCGCGACTTGCCCGGAGAGCCGATATGATTCTGGCGCAAATGGGCATTAAGGCCAAGCAAAAAGTACGGGTGGGACGCCCTTCCGAAGAGATCATCGACGAAGCCAAGGATCACGACATTGTCGTCATGGGTGCAAGCGGCAGTTCCGCCGTGAAAAAATTTTTTCTGGGGAGCACGCCTTTGAAAGTCATTGAGTACGGAGAATGCCCTGTGCTCGTTGTGCGGGAAAAACGAGGTAAAATCTCGTTACAGTCTACAAACTAAAGAAAAATATTAAAAACAAGGAGAAAGGGAATGTATGTCACGCGTCGTTAAAAAAAGAAGAAAAAAAATGAGAAAACACAAACACCGGAAACAACTCAAAAAAATGAGACATAAACGCAAATAAGCACCATATCCAATACGTCTCCGGACAAGGTAAAAAAACAAGTTCCCCGAAAGATTGTTTCTTTACAACAGATCTGACAGCAAGCTATATTGGTCAAATAGTACCTATTTGACCGAGGGGGCCTTATGTCGCAGATTACAGAAGATTTGATCTTAAAAGCACTCAAACAGGTTATTGAGCCCGGGCTATCCGATGACATTGTGAGCTTAAACCGCGTCAAAAATATTCTTATTAACGGAGATAAGGTCTCACTGCAAATTGCCCTTCCCTCTCCCGGCAACCCCCTCAAAGCCGAAGTGACCCGTCTTGCCAAAGCCGCACTCACCGAAACGATTCCCGGTATCGGCGACATCAACATCATCTTTCCGGAGGCTCATGCCGCGCAAGGCGCAATTGAAGGCAAACTGCTGCCCGGGGTTCAAAACATGATCGCCGTCAGCAGCGGAAAAGGCGGTGTCGGAAAATCAACCGTGAGTGTCAACCTGGCCGTCGCCCTGGCAAAAACGGGGGCGCGCGTCGGGCTCTTGGATGCCGATATCTACGGCCCCAATATTCCCCTTATGATGGGCATCAAAACACCGCCCGCACCCAAAGGCGAAAAAGTCACGCCCGCAGAAAATCATGGCGTGCGCTTTATCTCCATGGGCTTTTTTGTGCCGGAAGACACCCCCATGATTTGGCGCGGCCCCATGATACACGGCGCCATTCAGCAGCTTATCCGGGACGTGGCTTGGGGTGATTTGGACTACCTCCTGGTCGACCTGCCGCCCGGAACGGGTGACGCGCAATTGTCTATCGCGCAGCTCGTGCCGCTGACCGGCGCAATCATCGTCACAACGCCGCAGGAAGTCTCCTTGCTGGATTCCAAAAAAGGCTTGGCCATGTTTAAAAAAGTCAATGTCCCGCTTTTGGGCATCATTGAAAATATGAGTTATTTCGAATGTCCGCACTGCCATGAATCGACCGAAATCTTTAGCCGGGGCGGCGGTCGGACCGCGGCGGAAAAACTGGGCCTCCCCTTTTTGGGCGAAATCCCCATCGACCCGGCCATTCGCGCAGGTGGCGATACGGGAACACCGATCATCATCTCCAATCCCGACTCGGCACAAACCCGGGCCTTCATGGACATTGCCCGAAATTTGGAAACACACGTTTCAACAACAAACGCGGATAAGATTTCTCTGAATATCATTCAGTAACTTTTGCAGCAAATTTTACAGTCATTTTTTCGGGGCAAGCCGTGACCTTCCCTGAGCCCGTTTCAGCTTCCGCAATACAATCCGCAAAGCCCGTCTCGCCACTTAGGCTCCATTTTATTGATGTCGGTTACGGCGACGCCATCCTCATTGAAATTCCGGAGGGCGAACGGATTTTAATCGATGGCGGAGAAGCAGCGGCTTTTCCACAATTGCGCGCTGCGCTGCAACAACGCAACATCCACACCATCGACAAGGTGATCATTACACATTTTCACAGCGACCACGTCGGCGCACTGCCGTCTATTCTGGAAAACTTCGTGCCGCTTTCTTCAAACGGCAGCAAAAACATCTTCATGCCTTTCAAACCCGAAAGTTCGGCGCTGACCGCCCCACTCAAACAACATGCGGTTCGCATCGTTCGGCGCGGCGAAACCCTGATGCACACCGATACCCTTCAAATTTCGGTCCTCCACCCGCACACCCTCAGCGGCAATCAAAACGAGGACTCGCTTGTGCTTAAAATAACCCACGGCAATCTCCGCTTTCTTTTGGCAGCCGATGCCGATCCGAATGCGCAAAAAAAACTCTATGCACGTTACGGCGATGCCTTAAAATGCGACCTGCTCAAAATCCCCCATCACGCCAACGATAGCCGGGTTTTTGCGCCTTTTCTCGCGAGCGCCAATCCCCAAATAGCCATCCTTACTATCGGAGAAAATCATTATCAAGCACCCAATGAAGCGGTACTTGCATTATATCAGGCGCAGAGTGAAACTCTTTTCCGAACAGACCGGGATGGCGACATCACCGTAAGCTGCGATGGGCACAAACTGAACATCACATGTGAGTGGGTATGAATCGCTGGTTGAGTGTTCTCATATACACCGGACTCATCTATGTTTCACTGCCTTTTAGCAACGGGTGGCAACAATTTTTGCGCAAACAGTTGGGCTCTGATTTCGGACTCTCCATCAACCTGCTCTTATTTGCCTCAGGGTTTTTTGCTATTTTTTGGATCATCAAAAAAACCACCCGCTTTTATCTGTTGCTGTCTATTCTCATGCTCAGTATTTTATTTTTTATCATCATGCGTATGAATCTCCCGGCCGAACGCATGCATTTTTTACAATACGGCGTCCTGGGTTACCTCATCGCCTGGGCCGTCAGGCCTCGCTTTTCGGGTATTGGCGGTTTTGCTTTGATTATCCTGCTGGGAGCGACCATCGGATTGGGCGATGAACTGATTCAATGGGTGCTGCCTCGCCGTGTCTTTGACTGGTGGGATGTCAGCTACAACCTCATCGGCACTACGATCGGCGCAACCCTTTTTCAATTTTTGAAGTAATGAAGGCCGCCCTGTTATACTCTGCACATGCCGCATGATTTCAATCTTTTAC
>JALUVJ010000089.1 GCA_027020665.1 Nitrospira sp. | reverse complement strand
CATAAACCCTCGCGCGGCGTTGACAAAATCCGCACCGGCGCACAAGGCCCAGGCAACATTGGCGGGGGTAATCAGTTTGCCCGAAGCAATCAGACGGATGCGCTTTTTAAGCCGGTGCCGGTTCAAAATCTCATCAACCATCGGCAGGGCCTCGCTCAATGGAAGCCCCACATTGTCCATTAAAGGCATCGGGGCCGCCCCGGAGCCGCCGTCACCGCCGTCGATCGTGATAAAATCAGGTGCGCTTTCGAAGCCCCGTATCTCGATCTCCCGGCACAACGCAATCAACCAATCTCTTTCCCCGACGACCGTTTTGAAACCCACCGGTTTTCCGGTGATCGCTCTAAGCCTCCCGATAAAATCAAGAAGCGCGCCGACGGAATCGATTTCCGGATGCCGGTTCGGCGAAATGGAATCCTCCCTCGGTTTAATGCCGCGTATGGCCGCGATTTCACGGGTGACTTTGGCTCCGGGCAAAATGCCGCCTTTCCCCGGTTTGGCCCCCTGGCTGAGTTTGATCTCAAACATTTTGACCGATGCCTGCTTTGCAAGCAAGCGCAGTTTTTCTTCATTCAGGCGGCCCTCAGGATCACGGACACCGTATTTGGCGGTTCCGATTTGAAAAACGAGATCACAACCTCCTTCCGAATGATAGGGGGACAGCCCGCCTTCTCCGGTATTCAACCAGCATCCCGCCGTTTTGGCACCGAGGGAGAGTGCCCGAACCGCCGGGATGGAAAGGGCGCCGTAACTCATGCCCGATATGTTGAAGAGGGAAGGCGCAAGGTAGGGTTTATCGCAATAGGGGCCGATTTCCATCGGCAGCGATTTCACGGCGTCACTTCCCAATGCCGGAAAAGGACAGCTCATGAAAATCGGCGTGCCGACAACATTTAAATTATTTGTAGACCCGAAGGGGACGGTGTTGTCCGCATTGTTTGCCGCGCGGTTGACCCAATCCCGTTCTGCACGGTTGAAGGGCATCTCTTCCCGGTCCATGGCGAAAAAATACTGCCGGAAAAATTCCCCGGCCCGAATGAAGAGATAGCGAAAATGGCCCAGCACCGGATAGTTGCGCCGGACGGCGTTCCGGTGCTGCGTAATATCCATGATGAACAAAACGCCGATGACAAGCAGGACGACCCCGACAATCACAATGAGCGCGGCGGCGACCATTTCCAGCCCGTGCGCCACCCAGTCCGGAAACATAAGACCGCCCGTTCGCTCGCTAAAGAGGTGTTGCATCCCCTTTTCGGTGCCGTTCATTTTGTCTCCCCGGCACTGCTTTTATTGATTGATAACAATAAGCTCTCCCTCCATGCCCGACTCTCGGTGATTGTCGAGAATGCAGAGATAGGTAAAACCGCCGGTTTTAAACGGCACAAAAGTCACGACCGTTTTTGCGCCCTTGTCCGTCACTTCATGGGAGGTGATAAAAAAATCGGGCAGACCGATGTGATGCCGAAGGCCGTCATTGTTAATCAAGGTAATCTCCACGACCTCCCATGCCTTTACAAAAAGCTTGGGATTGATTTTTCCGTCAACCGGCCCGCCGACCCCGACAAAGTAGCGGCGTTCCCCTTCTGCTTCCGTGCGAAGCGTAATATGGTGGATCGGCCGGTCTTTGCTTGATGGAACGGCATCGACTGCCGAAAAGCTAAAAAGTGTTGCGAAGATCGCGAGCAATAGTCTCTGCATTTTCATTTGGATGTCTCTCCCGGTTTTTTGATTGCCGTTAAGCGTCTTCCTGCCTTTTTGTTACCGTCCCTGTAAGGACAAAATAAAGTGCACCAGATCCCAGGCGCTTTCTTCTTCGCCGACGAAGGAGTCCGCATAGCCGGGCATGGGGGTGCCGTCAAGTCCCGTCATGATGGTGCGGTAGATGTCTTCGTGGCTGGTGCCGTTGCCGAAGGTTTCCTGACGCGTCAGATCAATGGGATGCACCATGATTTGCCGGTCGTCTTTTAGATCCATGCGTCCGGCTTTGCCGTCATCACCGTGGCATTCGTTGCATTTCATAATCTTGTACAAGAGACCGCCGCGCCAGGCACTCTCGGCCGAATAGGTATAGGGGCCGACGTGTTTGGCGTATTTGATCGTGGTGGTGGTGGGCAACTCTTCCTGAATAAAGGCTTCGGTGATATATAGGGCGACGTCCTTGATCCCGTCTTCCCCCAGATTCCGAAAGGAGGGCATGTAACCCGGAATACCTTCGCGGATGGTGCGCATCAAGTCTGTGAGCATGGGCAGTTCGCCCGATTCGGTGGAACGGAATTTAAACACGCCGGAGGTAAAGCGGTTCGGACGCGGATGCGAGTAAGGGCCGATGAAGCGGGAGGCGGGTCCGTCCCCCTCACCGTTTTTGCCGTGACACAAAAAACAACTCATGTCATAGATCATTTTTCCGCGCATGACCGACATGGCATTGTCTTCCGTCTTCATGTCAGGCGCAGCTTCGCTTGTTGATGTGTCGTCCATGTTCATTTTTGAGTGGTCCATTTCCTGAGATCCCACTTGTGCCGTGATGAAAAGCAGGGTCACAAAAACGAACAGGCCCCATTTCTTCATTTGCATTTTATTAAGGTGCATTTTGGCCTCCTTGATTACGGTCTCTATTTCTATCCCGATCCTCCCCCACTTCTCAGGGGAGGGATAAATACGCTCCCCTTATTTACATAAGGGGGATTGAGGGGAATTTTTTCTTAAAAATCAAAATCGATGCCCGCTGCAACCAAGTTCCGAAAATTCTGCAGGGGGTTATCACTGACAGATCCCACGTTCACGCTGTCCCGCAGAAAAAGCGCGAAGTTGTCTCTCAGATATTTTCGGACTTGCAGGGTGAGCACTCTGCCGTTGGCCTTTTGTATATTAAAGCCTCCGGCTTCCATGTGATCGTAGCGCAATGAAACGAGGTGTTGATCCGTAAGCAGCAAATCCGCCTCAAGCGTCAGGCCCATCGCCGTATCGTCAAATTGAGCGGCATCGGAAGCGGCGAGTCCGCTGATTTTGTCCCAAATGATCGCGCCGTAAATGTCGAGCAACTTGTACTTCACATTGCCTGCAAAGCCGTAGCGCAACCAATCGATGAGTTCCGTCCCCACTTTTGCCGTGTCGTTGCCCCAATAGACGAGGCCGGAGACGCTGCCGGAAAAGTAGTTCGTGCCGCCGAAATTCATGCGTGTCATCAAGTAAGGGTCTTTTTTTTCGTTGACGTCGGAGGTCCCCGCAGAGATGCCTTGCATGATACCGGCTTGGATCATGAATGGGCCGATCATGGTATGCGTGTCGATGCCGAAATCCCCCGGTGTGTTATAAAGCACGGATTTTGTCACTTCGATGGCCATACCGTCCCCTGTGCTCAAACCGAAAAATTTTGCCGAAAAGGCGTACGGCGTGAGTGTGTAGCGTTGGATTGTGCCCGATGAGTCCACGCGGCCGGGGTTGTCGATGATAAACTGCCGGTTGGTCGAATAGGAAAAATTTGTGGAAGGATCGATTTTTCCCAGCATAATCATGGGCCCCATCATCATGGGACGGCCCATCTTTTTATGCGGCATATCCTTTTTGGCGGGGGCCAGATTGAACATGATAAAAAATTCTTTGCCGAGGCCGAACTCGGCTTTCTCCTCGAACTTGCCGTTTTCAAGTCCTGAAATGGTTTTGCTTTCATTGCTCAGGTTAAAAAAATAACTGATGTCATCGGTAAAACTCCCGGCAAAATACAGCTCAATTTCGCGTGGGAAGGCAATATTGCTTTCGGGCGGCTTGCCGCCGGAATAGGACTCCAGGATGTTGCCCGTCGTCCGCATGGCGAAGATATTCAGAAATTCTTTTTCGGAATGGATACGGCCGATTTGCCGTTTCTTCCGCAACTCCCCTTCTTTTGTTTGGGGAATTTGATAACCCGCCATATGGAAGGCTTCCCCGAAGGCATTTAAACGGGGAGGCTTCGTATGACAGGAAGTACAGGACATGTCGTACTTCCGCGCAAAGGCGGGAATGGCCTTTGCGGTATCGGTGAAAAACAGCGGGAGCAGAACTCCCGAAATCAACAACAGAACAACCGTGCTTAGAGGAAAATTTCGCATCACGCACTCCTTGATAAGGATTCCTTGATAAGGATAAGGAAGACAATTGAACTCTGATTGACCGCGCGCTTAAAAAAAGCGGCAGCGAGGAAGATCAGATCAGGAATGAGGCGTGAAGCCGGTACAGCCGGCGCGTGATGCGCTTGCGCGCCTGTGGGACTTGGAAAAACAGAGTGCCGCTCGGTGTTCCGAAGCGGGAAAAAGGCAATAAAAAGAAAAGCAGCGCCAGACTCAAGAGCGACGAAAAACCCGCAACGGCGTCGGAGGTGGAAAAGGTTTTGGAGGTCAGTGTCTCACAAGAGCCGAGCATGCAACTTTCCGCCACAGGCCTCGATTCAGCGGCATGTGAGGTATCGTATGCCAAATTGTCTAGGCCGCAAAGGGAAATGGCTGTCGCAAGGATGATAAACCAAGGGAAAATTTTTCTTACTTGTTTGGCGCGCATTGTTTTTCTTTGTAGAATAAAAACCCGGCCCTTGTCAAGGTCTGATTTCAAAACAGAACGCTCTGATGAAGATCTAAAAAAGCCTCAAACAATTTTCGGGAGCAAAACCGCAGCCTTTTCAGCAAAAACCCGGTCTGCCAGATTGGAAAGAGACGGAACCGGGTTAATTTCGACAATAAAAGCACCGGCCTCTTTCGCAACAGAGGCAAAAGACGCCGCAGGCTGGACCACACCGGAAGTCCCGATGACCAGCATGACATCCGCATCCCGACACGCGTTAAGGCTCCGTATTAGATGATCCGGATCAACGGCTTCACCAAACCAAACAATATCTGGTCGCAAAAGCCCGTGACAGGATGCACATGAAGGCAGCGCGGGCAAGGCCGCCTCGCTTTCGGTTTTCAGGCCGCAGCCGGTACATCGCATCCGCCAAATATTACCGTGTAACTCGATCATGCTCCGGCTACCGGCCCTTTCATGCAAACCGTCCACATTTTGCGTAATGAGCGTAAACGCAGCAAGCCGCCGCTCAAGTGATACCAATGCATCATGTGCTGCGTTCGGCTGTTTTTGCGCAATCAAGGTCCGCCGCCACTGATACCAGGCCCAAACCAATTCCGGGTCCCGCCGAAAGGCTTCCGGCGTCGCCAGATCCTCCGCACGATGCTTGTTCCAAAGCCCCTCTTCGCCACGGAAAGTCGGGATGCCGCTTTCAGCGGAAATACCTGCACCGCTTAATACGGTGAGCGATTTTGCAGCCGCAAGCCGCTTGCACACCGCTGTTATCTGATCCATGATGACCTCCGGCGCATCAAAACCCGGGGGCCGCACCTTCTCCAATGCAAACCGCCCTTCACAAGATTCCCGGATTTGACAGCCCGAAACAAAGCGGTATAATTTCTATGTTCATGGTTATTTCTCCTTAACGTTTGTGAACGCAAGAAGCAGACACCGAGCCCTCTTCAGCCAGCAGCCTGGAGAGGGCTTTTTTATACGCAGATGCGAAAGCAGCGTGAAGAAAGCGCGAGGGGGAATACGGTTTTAACGGACCGGATTTTCCGGGCCGCGCCCGCGAAAGGCGTCAACAAATTTAAGGACTTTTTCCTGATCAAATCCCTTCATCCGAAGCATGGCCCGCCAGGCCGTCAGAATCAGAGGGTGTTCCTTATCATCCCGTGCCACCATCAATATGCCGTCCCACTGGCCAATGTGCTGATGTGTCAATTCACTCAGCCACTTAAACTCCGCGTCTGATAACAAAGCCCGGTTAAAATAAATCACGATATTGCCGTGCTCAAGATTATGCACCAGAAGCTCCCGTGTTGTTTCATTGGCTTCATAAATACTGGGCGGCAGCCATCGGGGAGAATGCGGGCCTGAAGTCGGCGGGTCTGTTTTGTAAAAAGCAATACTGTTTTCCGGCAGATGATCGTGCCCTTCATTATCAAAAAACTCAACCCCTTCCGGGATATCCGGCGGAACCGGCTTTATCCCTTGCGCAAAGGACTGAGAAACAACGCCCCCCGAAAGAAATAAAAGGGCGGTCAAAAAACGCAACGCTTTAAAAGACATTGTTCCCGGATGCACCGGATTCACGCATTTCATACCCATCTCCCTTATCAAATCAAAGATTAAAGGTCGCCGCAAACCTGCTTAATTAAGGCCGCTAAGGCCGCAACATCCTGTCCGGTCGCCTCAACCTCCGCTTTTGCTTTTTCAACAGCCGGAATCGCCGTGTCGGGCAAAATCACTTCTTCGCCCGCCTTTCTTGCTCTGGCCTCGACCATTACACGAATGACGGCACGCGACGACGCGGACAAGGCATCAAGTTCTCTCAGCGCACCCTTGCTCCAATTCATCTCCGGATCGGGAATGCGCAGCACCACATCTCCCCGGATCACGGCCTGACATGAAAGACGAAAAGGTTTGGGCAACTCCGCCTCTTCAAGCATATTTTCTTCGTCTAAATCAATTTGTGTCAGATTTTCAACACCGTCCACAATCATAATGCGACAGGTACTACAGGTCGCAAAGCCCCCGCAATCGTGCCGCAACTCCAAACCGAGTTGCTCCGAGGCATCTAAAATCGACGTCCCTTCAGGCACATCGCCACTTTTCCCTGCGGGATAAAACAAAACCTTGGGCATGGATTCACTTTCCTCCAAAAAATAAAACGATTATATCGGACACACGGCCCCAGTTCAATCCTCGCTAAGGAATGGAAAAGGGCTAAAACATACTCTGTCAGACCTCAAAAAACCGATCCCCCGTCAAGACGGGCGGCTAAACCCCCGTTCCGCCAAGGCGGCCTCAAGGTTGAGCAGGGCATCGCGTCCTGTATTGCCTTCAAAAATATTCGCAATGGAATCGTCTGCGTAGCTTGCACCCGCCGTCTTTTTCATGGGATCACGCGGCGGCGCAGGTTTTTCCTTCCAGGCCTTCAGACAGGCCTTCGTAATCATTTTTCCGAGCGGCGCCGGATTGTAGAGTAACTTTTTGATCATGAGGGGATTCATCGAAAGCGGGTCATAGTGCTTGGGCAAATAACCCGATTCAACAAGCCGTTCCGAAAGCCCGGTATTCGGCTGAATGCCCAGAAAAAACAGTGCGGGATAGACCTGGGATTCCCCCATAATGCCCACAATCTTTTTATAGGACGCCACACTCTCAAGCAAAGTTTCCTCCGTATCGCCCGGTGAATTGAGTGAATAATTTAGAATGATGCGCCCTTTGTAGCCGGCTTCTTTAAGGTAACGACAGCCCTCATAAAGTTTTTCGAGTTGAAAACCCATCTTCATGCCGTCGAGCACCGCTTGCGAGCCCGAAGTAATCGCAACCTCCGTATCGCCTAAACCCGATTCGACCATGAGCTGCGTCAGTTCTTTTGTCAGCAAGCTCGTCCGGATATAACCGCCCCACTCAATCTTCATGCCGCTTTGAATAATGCGCGCCAAGGTCTCCGTGCAATGCGGGTAATATTTGGAACCGGGAATCCATTGGGCATCGGCAAACCAAAATCGCCGCACGCCCCAGCGATCATAAAAGGCCTTCATTTCCGCAACCACGTTTTCTGCCGGACGGGTATAAACACGCTTGCCTTCAATATAGGTGTAAAGACAGAACTGACAATCATAAGGACAACCGCGCTTGGTTTGAATGCCGATCGTTTCACCCTTGTAGGCGGCAAACTGAGGAAAGACGGATTCAATATACGCCGGGTCCTGCACGGAGGATTCAAGCTTCACCGGTGCGGCCTGCGTCCCCGCGATCAACTCCTTGCCCTTCCTGAAAATACAGCGATCATTCATAATGGAGCGGTCTTCGTAAATATTCAGCAGCGCGTCTTCACCTTCTCCGATGATCCCGATCACCCCTTCAGGCAATCGTCGAATGATTTCCTTTGAAAAAACGGAAAAAGCACCGCCGCCCACAACCATCTGCAAGCCGGGATGTTTTTTTGCAATTAAATTAAAATAGGTAAAATGTTCACGGAGATTGTTGTAATACAACCAAAGCGCCCGAAGCCCTTGCACCGCGGCAATCGTTTTTTTAATCGGATTCAAGGAATAATAAAAATCAAATGCATATTGCAGTGAACCGTCCCCTTCATGCGGGGCGAACATTTGGATATCCCGCCAGGAAAAGGCAATCAAGTCGGGCTTAAAATCAGCCACCGTCTCAAGCAGGGCCGCATGGCGCCGGCCCGGTTGAATCAAAGACAGATCCAAAATCCGTTGTGGGGCTTCCGGATGATGCCGGTGCAGAAAATGGGCGAGATAAGTCAAGCCCAAGGGGTATACTTTTTTACAGGGGAGAAAAACGTAAAGAACTGCTTTGGCGCGCATCTAAACCTCAAAGAAAATTAAACTAACACGGCTTAGCCTCCGGCTTCAAGACCCGATTTCAGCCCACATTCCGCGATCGCGGAATTTGAAACCGCCGATTCGCCTGCTTATACGGCGTTATCAGAAATTTTGCTGCTCACCGTGCAGGGGAGTAGGCCCCGGTCGCCAAAACGGCCGCAGGCCGTATCTTTCAGGCGACTTGAGGCTTTCCCCCCAAATCAATCGCTGATCTTGGGTTCAGGGGAAATTTCCGGATCAGCACACCTCGCAAGGACCCGAGATTTCCTCAACACCACCTCTCCCGAATTCCGCGATCGCTTAATTTGGACCCATCATTTTATTTGACAAGGGGAAGAACGATCCGCTAGATTTTGAAATAGAAATACCCGTTTATACTTGAAGTGTCTTGCAATCACCATACACAGCAACATTTTGATAGGAGGAATGAAAGAAATGGTCTTAGTTAACCAGGAAGCACCCGATTTTTCAGAAAAAGCCGTTGTGGACGGACAAGTCGTCGACGGATTTAAACTTTCGGATCAGCGTGGAAAATACGTTGTGCTCTTTTTCTATCCGCTCGACTTTACCTTTGTCTGCCCGACGGAATTGCACGCCTTTCAGGAAAAATTAGAAGAGTTCAAAAAAAGAAACGTCGAAGTCATCGGCGTTTCAACGGACTCCTGGTTTTCGCACCTCGCCTGGCTGAATACTCCGAAAAACCAGGGCGGGATTGAAGGCGTCACCTACCCGCTGGTTTCCGATTTCAATAAAAGCATCTCGAAAAGCTACGACGTTTTATTTGAAGGCCTCGGCGCCGCCTATCGCGGTCTTTTCCTGATTGATAAAAACGGCGTCGTGCAGCATCAGGTCGTCAACAACCTGCCTTTAGGGCGCAGTGTGGGAGAAGCCCTGCGTATGGTCGATGCCCTGCAGTTTACCGAAGAGCACGGCGAAGTCTGCCCGGCAGACTGGAAAGCAGGCGACAAAGCCATGAAACCGACCGACTCCGGTTTGAAAGAATATTTCGCCGACTAACAAAAAACATCCGTTTTTGGGGGAGCCTCTGTGAGGCTCCCCCAAAAACTCTCCCTGAAAAAACACATCCGCCCGCACCACGGACAAAGACTTGACAGAAGCCCCCTCAATACGGTTTATTTTAAGGCTTTATCGTACCGTGTTTCTGAAAGGATTGTTTGTGCATGGCTAAATCGCGGACTCAAAAACTCATCACGCTCTGGAAATGGTCAACCATCGGACTGACGATCCTGGTCCTCGCCATCATCATATTCAAACCCAGACCGCTCAAATCACCGGGAACACAAAAACAAAAACCCGCCCTTCTGCAAAAAAAACCGGACGGCCCACAGTTGGTCGATGCGAAAAAAGCAGATCCCGAAGCCGCCATGACTCCCGAAGCCCTTGTTGCCGCGGGGAAAAAGCTCATTTACCTGACGGATGACCCGCAACTCAACGCGATGGGGCGTCTGCCCGTCGGGAAAGGGCAGTGTGCCTTTTGCCATCTGTTTGTGGAAGGCCAAAAATCGACCCGCTGTCCCAGCCTGATCAACATCGAAAACCGCTCCCATGATCGCATCAAAGAAGCCCGCTACAAAGAAAATATTGAGAAATACGCAGATAACCCGGAGCCGCAATCCAAGCTCAAACCCAAAGCCACAACCGGCGGCGAATACCTGATCGAATCCCTGTATTGTCCCAGTTGTTATGTTGTGGAGGGCTACGGCGAAGCCAGCAGCCAAGGACGCGTCAGCAAAATGCCTTTTGTCTCGGAAATGCCCATGATGCTGAATGATTATGAAATGGTCGCCGTCACGGCCTATCTTCAAGCCATGGACACGCCCGGAGATTATTCAAAGGTCACCGCCCGGGAAGACTGGGAACGTTATTTCAACAAAAAACTTGAGATCGGAGAAGATAGAAGACCCGCCGTCAAAACATCTGAAAATCTCTCAAAAACAGCCCTTTTGGAAGATTCCCCCGAAGTCATGATCCAAAAAATGGGCTGCTTTGTCTGCCACAAAATCCCCACCGTTCCGATTGCCAACACCGGCCTGATCGGACCCGAATTGACAATGAAAAGCAAGGCGATTAAACGGATCAACTCCGAAGAATATCTCAAGGCCGTCCGTGTCCACCGCGCCCGCGCGGAGACCCCCAAAGAATACGTGCTTGAATCGATTCTGGACCCCGCCGCTTTTGTCGTGCCAGGCTATGGAGATGGAGACGGCATGCCGACAGACTACGGCAAAAAATTCACCGTCGGCGCATTGAATAAATTAGTCAACTTCCTGCTCACACTCGACGAAAATTCAGGAAAAGCAGCCACGGCAAGCGAACCGGACAAACCCACCAGCGCCTCGAAACGAGATTGATTCATTGAGAGAAACAAACCTCATACCGTGATTGCAAGCAAATATCCCCGCCCTTCCGGACGGGGCATTCATAAGGTCAAGTCACAAAGTTGCCCCAAAATCAGCGATTGATTTTGGAAACCGCCCGGTCGCCTGAAAGATACGGCCTGCGGCCGTTTTGGCGACCGGGGCCTACTCCCCTGTACGGTAAGCGGCAAAATAACCGATAACGCCGTATAAACAGACAAATCAGCGGTTTCACATCCCGCGGTCGCGGAATGTGGGCCTTGGATTATGTGGGAAGTTATTGTACATTGCAGTACATTTGCAGTATTCGCTATATCCAACATGGGGAAGCCATAGCCGCCACCCAATCTGCGACCCTGACCTTGCGCATCAACACCGATAACAGCCATCATCGCTATGATGTCATTTTGCTGATCAACGGCTTGCCGTTGGTACAGATCGAATGATATCGTTAGGGGATAAAAGATTATGAGCGAGGGAGTCATACGGTATGGGATTGTAAGCACCATCTGGTATGGACAACCAAGTATTGTTATCAGGTCTTGGCGGGGGATATTGGGCTACGTTGCCGAGAGCTGTTGCGAGAGATAGCGATGAGTTAAGGAGATGATCATCTATGCGGGTTCAATCAATCGTGATCACGTGCATATGCTGATAGGGATTCCGCCCCAGCTATCGGTATCGCGTGCAATGCAGTATCTGAAGGGGAAGAGTTCGCATAAGTTGCTGTCGGAGTACCAGGTGCTAAGGAAGCGGTACTGGGGCAGCATCTATGGGCGAGGGGCTATTGGGTAGCAACTAGCGGTAATGTGACAGATGAAGTCTGGAAGGAATACATCAAGAATCAGACACCCCCGGAGCCGGATGATGACTTCTATGTTGTGTGATAGTCGGCCGCATGGCCGACCAATCCGGCTTTTAGCCGGTGGAGTATTCACCAAGGTGTGGGAAAAAACAGAAAGAACCCTGAAGGCAGCAAGTCCGAAACCGACATGGAGGAGACAATGAAACACGCAAGCGCACTGATCACAATAATGCTCACCACGCTGCTGGCCACTGCGGCGTCGGCTTTCGAGCCTGACCCGCGGGGCAGCCGGATTGCATCCGGCGGCGAAACCAGCCGCCAATACCCGGAAGGCCAGATGTTCCCGCACCTGCCCATTGCAAACACCCCGCCGGACAAGGGGAATATCATCGTGGAACCCCAGGGCGATTGCCGCCAGACCCGGGCGGTGCTGCAGGCCGCGCTCGACATGGCGCCGATCAATATCTTGCTTACCCGGGGGGAGTTCTGCATCGATCAGCCACTGATCGTCCATTCATCGACCACCATCAGCGGCGCACAGGCAAACGGGGAGCTTCTTTCCACCATCCAGCAGATGAGCCCCGCCACCTCCATCTTCCATCTGTCGAAGGTCTGGGGGGTGGAGATCGCGCACATCTGGCTTGACTTGAACCCGGATAACCTGAACCCGGATATCGCCAGCGCCAAGGGGATTTCCTGCCAACTCAACCCCTGGGACCCCGGGCGGTGCCTGTGGCGCCGGGGCAGCGGCATCGCGGCCTATGACACCCGGGGCATCACGGTCAGGGGGTTGCACATTACCGGTGGCACCTACGGTATCGCGCTGCTGGATCAACCGCTGCTCGAGCGCCCCCTGCATGGCCCCCAGGCCAGTTTTTCCCTGCGTGACAATGCCAACATATTGCGTATCGAAGACGACCCATGTTCGACCGGCCGGGGCAATTTATCCTGGACCATCGAGGGCAACCTCATAGAACGGGCCCGGGACGGGCTGCTGGCCCTTAACCTTTCGCACAGCACCGTGGAACGCAACACC
Organism: Nitrospira sp.; assembly: GCA_027020665.1. GTDB lineage: Bacteria > Nitrospirota > Nitrospiria > SBBL01 > JAADHI01 > JAADHI01. The sequence continues at coordinate 32,094 of JALUVJ010000089.1, read as the reverse complement.
ATCCGCGACAGCATAAAATTCAACGGAATCAAAATAGGCTGTGGACCGGTGGAAAACAACCGCGTGGCCGCCAACTACCTTGCGCACAATGGCGTGAACAGTTTGGGGGACGGTATCGATGTGGCCTGGGGCTGGACAATCGAGTCGACGGGTGTGACGATGGGTCAGCCGACAAACCACAACAACCAACACACTGAGCGGTGCCTGGAAACCATCGAGGATGTTCCTGACGGCGTTTTCCAGAACAACACATTGACCGCCAACCTGATATGGGGGAACGGTGCCAACGGTATTGCCATTAAAACGTCCCCGGCTCAACAGGAAAACGACTGTGACGGAGACCCGTTCGATCTACCCGCAGAGCCGCCGGGTGACATCATGAAGCTTGCCCGCAACGACATCATCGGTAACATCATATGGGGCAACGGGGTGGGAAACGCCCAATGTAACCAGGGCAACTGCCCCTTCAGCCAGCTCGAACTGCGGCGCCTGCTTCCTCCCCTGTTGGAGACACCCGGTGGAGAGATGCGGGTCACCGGAAACGTCCTGGCCGCCGCGCCGGAGGTGCCCGCCAATGGCGCCTTTCTGCACAAGATCTACGGCATGGAATACATCGTCAACTGGCACCGTGGCTCGGTGCCCGGCGGCAAACTCCGCGACATCTGGATCATCGATGAGTCGCAATGCGAGGAAGTCAATGCGACCTTCCTGTGGAACTTCGCCGACCAGGATGACCTCGATCTTCCACAGGAAGGGAACTGCTCGCTGTTGCAGACCTCGGCGCTACCCGCCTGGGGTTTTGCTTACGATTGGCTCGTCAACGCCATCGTGGCCAGCCACCCTTACCATCTCGAGGACAGCGACGGCGATGGCTGCCCCAATGCACGCGAAGTGCTTGCCGGCGCGGATCATCTCGACCCGCTAAATGTTCCCGGTTCATGTCCCTGATCGTACCGGGCGGGCGGCAGCCTGAATACGACGGCCCTCTCGGGCCATAATCGTACTCTGCGTGGCATTGGGTTTTCTCTATTATCTCGTATGCATTCCCACGGTCTTCCGTGGAAATGCATACCCTCATAAAACCTCAACACAGAGTATGGGTTCCCACGCAGGAGCATGGGAACCAGGGCAAAAACGGCATTATTCCATCCTATAGTGCTCAACGCCTTTCGGCATCACAGATGGGTTCACTGCTTTATTATAATATATTGTTTTTATTTGGTTTTTATGGGGCCATTTCAAGGATCGCCTTTTAATTGGTCTTTCGGGAATGGCACGATGAATAATCGCTGTCGCGTGTTCGTCCCATATCTTTGAAATCACGGGATTTTTTATCTGAGAAATTGAATCATGGATGTCATTGTTAGGAATATTCATCATATTTCAATCTTTACAACGATGACGAATCATTTTTCCTGTTTTGCCGTAAAACAGCACCGGGTGCTTGAACGAACCCGGATCAGGCGGAATTGTCGACACGCCCTAATCGCGCTACGAAATATGAAAATGCGGTTCTTTTTCCAACCATTGAACACTACTATTTTTATCCACAAGCCGCAAGACACAATGACGGCACAAACCGATAATCATCAGGCTGTCTTCTTCATCTAAAATGATCTCCAGTTCCCAACGCATTCGCTCCAACTCGCGTTTTGCCAAGCGGCATCGAAAAATGGAATATTGTAAACTGGATCCGTACCCTTTTAATAATTTAAAGGCCTTGCGCCACCTTTTCGGATCGCGGATATCGTAACACACAAGATACCAGAGCTTGCTTTCGGACATAGCTCACCTCAGACGCATTCTGGCAAACAGACCCGGTTTTCCCGTCCACTCTTTCTCCAAAAGCCGTGTTTCCAATTCGATCAGCCGCGCATAAGACAAGGCATAGCCGATCACCGGGTGTTTCCACTTGGCCGCCTTTCTTTGTTCATAAAGGCCGATTGCTTTTTTCCGCCCGGCCTCATTCAGCCAAACCTGCGGCCCGGCCACGGTAAAATCCTTCTCCGCATGCCACTGCATCCGGTTTAATGAGCCGATCACGCTCATGTCCCATATCGGCACACGAAAGAGTTCCATCAAATCGAGCGCGAGGGGGTGGGATGCGGAACGGGGGCGATGATAAAAGCCGAAGGCGGGTTCCAGGCCCACAGACAGAATGGCCTGCATGACGTCCCGATACAGCAGGGCGTATCCAAAACTCAAAATGGCATTGAAGCGGTCTTTCGGCGGACGTCTGCTTCGGCCCGAAAAGCGAAGGCGTGCATCAATTTCTTTTTTTAATAATTGAGGTAGCGCCGAAAAATAGGCCCGTCCCGCATCGCCTTCATGTCCCCGGATGCTGTGGATACCTTCCGCATGCGCCATTGCCCTGAGCGCGGCGCGAATGGCCGACACGGCTTTTGAGACACCCTTTGTCACCCGATCTTCCCCGCGGGCGGCCCGCAACAAAAAACGAAGCTGGCTTTGAACACGCGCCGCGGCCAGTTTTCGTGTCAGCTTCAAACAAAACCCCGGATCGCGCAGCGCCGTTCGTTTTCCGTAATGGGGGGACGTTCGATCGAGCTTGTGAGTTCCCGGCTCCGAAGGATTGCGTCTTGAACCGCCTGTCGTGCGGATGTGTCGATCTGCACACGGACGGTTGTCTTGTCGGCATGATAACGCACACGGGCCTCCTGAATGCGCTCGCCCGTGTGTTCTTCAAGGAGCAGGGCATAGGCCGAGACCTGAAGCGCATCGCTTGGCCAGGTTTCCGCGCCTTTGTTCCCCGTCCGGCACCGGCCCCGTTTGTGTTCGTAGGGGATGAGTCTGCCGTCCCTTCTGCGAAGGCAATCGACCTTGCCTTTTAATCCGAGCTTTTCGCTTTCGAGCACGAGAGTGAGCCACTCCCCCTCGTCAGCCTGGATGGCTTCATGCAGCCGTCTGTCGGCGAAAACGGAGGCGTCGGCGACGCGGATTTCCTCGACTTCTTCCAAGTAGAAAAGCCGTTCATAATAGGCCAGCGCGTGCAGGGCCATGACGCGAATCAGCGGCTTATCTATGCAAGTTTGCTTTTTTGACATAAGATCTGTATCTTTATTTTAAGTACATAATGGACTATATACATGACGACAGTTTCCATTCGCCTGCCGGATGATCTGCTCAAGGAGGCGGACAAACACGCCCGCGAACTGCACATTCCCCGGGCCGAATACATCCGCCGGGCGATTGAAACCTTGAATGCGGAGCGCACCGCCCGGCAGCGCCGCGACCGCATCATGAACGCTTCCCGGCGTGTGCGGGCGGAAAGCATGCGTGTCAACGCCGAATTCAGCGCGATAGAGGATGCCCCGAATGCGTAAGCGCGGGAGCGTCTGGCTTGCCGATCTCAATCCGGGCCGCGGCGCGGAGCCCGGGAAAATCCGGCCCGTACTGATTGTGCAAAGCCAAGCCTTACTGGATGCCGAGCATCCCTCCACACTCGTTGTGCCGCTTACCACCCGCTTGATTGACGATGCCGAACCCTTGCGCCTGCGCATCACCGCAGAAGCGGAACTCAACAAAAATTCGGACCTCTTGCTCGACCAATTGCGCGCCATCGACAACAAACGGCTGACCCAAGGCCCCTTGCTGCAATGCACCCCGGCGTTCATGCGCCGGGTGGATCAGGCTTTGATCGAAGTGCTGGATATTCTGTCCTTTTCGTAAAAGTTAGGCGCTGTTGAGAGATTTCGTCGTACGCTCACAAACAACCGTGCAATCGATTTCGGTTCATCCCCACGTGTGTGGGGAACACCACTCGCACGATTTTAATTTTATTAGTGACTCCGGTTCATCCCCACGTGTGTGGGGAACACTCCGGAAGTACAACCAGACAATAAACCCGTTGCGGTTCATCCCCACGTGTGTGGGGAACACGGCTTGTTGGCGGTAATCAGCGAAGCAAGATCCGGTTCATCCCCACGTGTGTGGGGAACACAGCGTGACGGCGTTCTTCGGCTCTGTTTTCTGCGGTTCATCCCCACGTGTGTGGGGAACACCTAACGCTCGCTCGGTGAGCTAGGCGTTGTGGCGGTTCATCCCCACGTGTGTGGGGAACACCATCTATCATGCTCATTTTGCGTTATTGCCTTCGGTTCATCCCCACGTGTGTGGGGAACACAAAAAAAACTCCAGCTCATCACCGTCTTGGTCCGGTTCATCCCCACGTGTGTGGGGAACACGGTTAAACCCCACCATTTTTCTATTGGCAGAACGGTTCATCCCCACGTGTGTGGGGAACACCCAAGGCCCCGCAGATAGCGAGGGTTTGACTCCGGTTCATCCCCACGTGTGTGGGGAACACACTGGCAAGATACCCGCCGTATCGCCCCGAATCGGTTCATCCCCACGTGTGTGGGGAACACATTGCCTACGGGCAATTCACACTTAGTCACTACGGTTCATCCCCACGTGTGTGGGGAACACATCTAGCTGCGAACGTATCAGCAACTGGGAGCCGGTTCATCCCCACGTGTGTGGGGAACACTGCATCTGTAAATAGGTACGGGCTACTTACGGCGGTTCATCCCCACGTGTGTGGGGAACACAGCTTCGCAGTTGCCCCCGTGAGATCAATGATCGGTTCATCCCCACGTGTGTGGGGAACACAGGTAGACGGCTTTTAAAAGGAGGGGAATTTTCGGTTCATCCCCACGTGTGTGGGGAACACCTAAAATTACCGACGCAACAAGATCATCATTACGGTTCATCCCCACGTGTGTGGGGAACACATATTTTAGTTTTTTACAACAGATATAAGGCACGGTTCATCCCCACGTGTGTGGGGAACACAAAAAATGGCGAGATATCTAAGACCGAAAACTCGGTTCATCCCCACGTGTGTGGGGAACACTGAAAATGAAAATTCCTGAAAACATAGACTGGCGGTTCATCCCCACGTGTGTGGGGAACACTGCATTCAACTGGCGCTCAGCTTCGATTCGAGCGGTTCATCCCCACGTGTGTGGGGAACACCTTTGCGTATTCGAGGGTTTTGTCGGCATCGGCGGTTCATCCCCACGTGTGTGGGGAACACTTGAGTAATTCCGCGCTGTGGTGCCGATTGTTCGGTTCATCCCCACGTGTGTGGGGAACACATTGAATGGCGGATTTTTATCGATGAAGGTCGCGGTTCATCCCCACGTGTGTGGGGAACACCTAAACGTTATCAAAGAGGCACAACACAATGTCGGTTCATCCCCACGTGTGTGGGGAACACTTAAATAGCTCGTCCAGACGTGCCTGTTTTTTCGGTTCATCCCCACGTGTGTGGGGAACACCAGCCATAACCGCCTGACCTGCCATCAACACTCGGTTCATCCCCACGTGTGTGGGGAACACTGAAAGATTGGTGTCTTCCTGAGGGGACAAAGCGGTTCATCCCCACGTGTGTGGGGAACACGTTCTCGATGGTAATCCCGTTTTCCCGGAATCCGGTTCATCCCCACGTGTGTGGGGAACACGACCCGTCGGCTGATTGAGACCAATATCAAAAACGGTTCATCCCCACGTGTGTGGGGAACACTTTCTGATCCGAGGGTTTCTTGTGAGAATCTACGGTTCATCCCCACGTGTGTGGGGAACACATCCGCTGCCGATAATAGCTGGCGGGCCGTCACGGTTCATCCCCACGTGTGTGGGGAACACCCGCCTCCCAGTTTTGAGGATGTATCTACCAACGGTTCATCCCCACGTGTGTGGGGAACACATCCGCTGCCGATAATTATTGGCAACCCGTCACGGTTCATCCCCACGTGTGTGGGGAACACCTCTTCTCCTAACTATCTGAAAAACCGAGGTTATTTGAGAAGGCGATTTCCTACCGGAGAATTGGCGGCTGAAACCGACCCGAATTTAGAAAGGAATTGATTCATCTTCGGCCTTATCCTCCGTCAAGAAGGAAACCAGCTTAATTCCATCCATCTCCTTCGGCATCCGCCGGTTTTTTCCCAAGGTGACGAAATCGAATCCCGATTCCGTATTGGTGGTCCAGACCATCACGGCATTGCCCGCTTCTGCGCCTTCCGTCACTTGCTTCCAAATCATTTCCCGCACCCGTCGTGATGTCTTTCCCACATAGACACCCGCACGCACCTCCAACAACCAAACAGCCAATCGCCCCCGCAAACGCGGCGGCACGTTTTCAACCACGATGACCAGCATCACCCATCCTTTCTTTGTTTGGTATTGCGGGTGCCACCGATTCTTCGGGAGGCTTTTCGATCTTTAAACCCCCTGCCGACAAGACCTCTTCTATCATGGGGATGATGCGGCGAAGCAGGCGGGTTTTCCGAAAGGCATCCCGGCAGGCAAGCCGAACCTCCCGCTCCGGATCATGCGGCTTCTTCGCCGCGATCCGAAAAGCGACTGGCACAACCGTGTCGAACTTAAAAATATCGGCAATATCATAAACAAAAGACTGCGGCTTTCCGGTGTGAATAAATCCGACCGCAGGCGCGTAGCCCGCCGCCAGAATCGCCGCCTCGCAGATCCCGTAAAGACAGGCCGTCGCCGAGCTTAAGCAGCGATTCGGCACATCGCCGCTTTCCCATTTTGTGTGGTCGTAGTTGCGATTTTTCCAAGGCACACCATATTGCTTGGCAAGCAGTCCGTACATCTTCCGCACCCGGACGCCTTCGATCCCGCGCAGTTGCGCCACGCTGCGACGGGCGGGCGCTTCTTCTTTAAAACGGAGGGCGTACATTTTGCGAACGACCTTCAACCGCGCCGTGTCGTCCAGCGCCAACTTCGCTTGATACAAAAGACGGTCGGCCCGCGCCCCACCCGGCTGACCTGAGGCATAAAGCCGAACACCCCCGTCCCCAACCCAAACAAGGAGACAACCCACCCGTGAGGCGAGTGTGACGGCGGCATGGGAAACCCGTGTGCCGGGCTCCAACATCAAGCAGGCCACCCCGCCGACGGGGATATGCGTTCGCACACCCTCTTTGTCCACGACGACAAAAGCGCCGTCGAGCACATCGAGATTGCCCTTTTCGAGGAAGAGGACCGAAATACGGTCTTTCATCGGAATGGGTTTTAAGGGCGGCAGTATCGGTTCGGCCATCAATTACCTCTTGTCTCTCCGTGCCTTAGACCTGACATGATACAGCCGTTCAGTAAACCCTCCCTCTTCCAGAAAAGACTTCTCCAAAGCCCTTAATTGCTTGTCCAGCAGATAATTTGTCTGGTGGATAAGGCAGATCATGGTGTTGGCAGCAACCTCAGGTGGTAACTGCTCAATATAAGTCTTGTAAGTCAAATAAGATCTATTCTTTTGATAGCAGAGATTTCTGACCTTAGTCGCCTTCTGATGACCCTTATCCCAAAGCGCCAGTCCACGCTGTCGGAGAAAGTCCTTGTAATCGAGCAGCAGTTCCTCAAGGCTTGCCCTGGCAACCCCAACCAGTTTCAGTTCAGTTTTTTTAGAAGTGCCCGAGGCCATACTGCCTTCGGCAATATTCTGTTTTCCGCTCCGGGCTGCCTGAACCATCTGGTCATGCGTGCGGGAGCGTATGTTGATGAAGCGGTTGCAGAATGCGACCGTGGCGTCATAGACAATCTCGGACATCTGGTAAGACTGAAGCTTCTGATAGCCTCCGTGAGGCGGGATGAGTACATTGCGACTGCTATGATCGTTCATTGTATGCCTATAGATTTCACATTTTTGATTTAGATCCAAACAAAATCTTCACTCTTCTGGGAGAAAACTGGCGCCGTTCCGTTGCAAACGATACGGGTGAGTCCGGAAGGGTGTCACGGCCTTCTGCAAAATGTTCTGCTTCTTCTTGCCTGGTAAACAATTCGATAGGGTTCTCTCCAATGAGAAGACGCAGGGCATCCTCCCGGCTTTTCTTCAAACCGGCCAAGACAGGCGCCGAAGGGATGCAGGTTTTCCGGCCGAGCCAAAGGCCCCAGACAGGGTCTTTAAGCTTCTCGGCAATCTGTTCCAGTAAAGACGGATCCCCCTCAAGCAGAACGCCGAAGGCCGCGTCCGTAAGGTATTGGCGATGGGTAATGTGACAATCTTTAATTTCCCCTTTTGCTGTTTTTGTGTTACGGACGGTATGATAATCCTGAAGGCGCCGCACAGGCAGTTCTTTTTCAGCTACCTTACGGGGGACGGCCATTGCGGTCATCCTAACCGCGCCGAATTTCTCAAGAAATGCTTGCTCCTTATCGCTGCCTCTCGGCAGACCAAGCGCGGCACAGCACATCCCGGCGATGGCGCTCTTTGTCGGCATCAGTCCGGTATTGCGGCGGCTGTATTGGCTGTCGAATCCCCAGGATTGAAGCGGGCCTTCCAGGTAAAGGGCCAGAAAAATTTTTTCAGATAACATGCTGCACCATCCCTTCAATGAGGTCATTGAATGTGCAAGTTTCAATGGAGCCTAAGCTTTCTTTAATCTCGTCTTTCAAGCTGTTCTTTACCACCGCCTTTTCAAACTGAGCGCTGATGCCCCAGGTATCTTTGAGATCGGCATATTCGCTGTTCATACGCTTAATCGACTCAACAACAAAACCCTTCATCGAAGGGCGCACCGGACTTTCAAAGGCGTTGACCAACTGAATTGGATGACCATTTTTCCTCACCACTCCAAGCACGTAAACCGGAAGCGTATTGCCGTTCATGGTCGCCTTGCGCGCCCCCGGAACGGCCTGGATGGTCGCCTTAACGAATGTGCGCACCACATTCTGACGTTCTTCTTGCGACATGCTTTTCAGATGCTCCCCATCGGCCAGCATATCGAGGTTCAAAGCGGCAAAACGGTAATAGGTTGCGGAATTAAACTCAAGCGTACTGGTTATAGCTGCCCCGGATTCCGCTTCGGTTTGCAGATCATCAACGGCGGCAAAAAAATCGATTTCGTTGTCCGCCTTATGGGTCGAAAGGGCATGGGAAAACATGGACGCCGCCTCAACGGTTAGAGAATGGTCATTGGCGACCATGCGGCCGAAAAGGGCGATATCGGCGGCATCTTTCAATTGAACAGACTTAATTATTTTTCTAATTGACGTATTTGAAAGTGTTCTTATCGTCTTAAAAACGTTTAACCTTTCTTTCTCCGCGGCCTTTTTAGCGTCTTTGTCTGCGGCAGCAGACACTTTTTCCAAAGCACCCTCTAACGTCTTCAACGAGCCCTTTACATCTTCCGCCGATGCAATGTCTTCCGCTATTGAATCATATTCGGCGTCCGAAAAAAACATCAAGGTTTTTATCTTTTTGTTACCAGCTTCATCATTCTTCGAATCAAGTGTTTCGATAATCCCTGCAACATGCTCGGCAATTCCAACAGCACATCGCTCTGAAATTCCCTTTTGAATAAGCCGTTCCTTCAGGGTGAAAACAAATCGGCGCGTGCGGTTTCCCTTAAAACATTCCGGCGCCAATTCTTTCGCCAACTCCCGAATCGCCCGCTTCCACGACTGGCTCGATACCCGCGCCCGCTGCACGCCCCCGAAGACGGCGGTTTTAGGTGAATTGAGGTCATCGCGGTTGAGACAGGCGACGGGAACAGATTGAATGATGTGCAATTCCAAATGTTTCATGGCTCTTCTCCTCCTTGTCGTTTTGCAGTGATCAAAAATTTACTGGCGCAAGCAGCAAGAGGCCAAACCCGAAGCCCTTGGCGCTGCCGATGCCGCATTGATAGGTTTCTATAAAGGCATCTCTGTCGGTCACCTCCAGGATTCCGCGAAACCGGACGCCCCCGTGATAAGCCGAATGCTCCGTATTCTTCCTTTTATCCTTCTTGCGGAAGTGGTTTTCGGCCATCGGGCTGATTTCAAGCGGTTTTCCCTCCACGATGCGGAATCCTCCTGGAATATCAACCAGAACACCCTCTGCGTTTTGGGCACGGCAGCGTACACGCCCTTTTCGAATGAGCCATGCACGCAGCTCATCTTCTTTTACCAATGGCACGCGTTTGCCGGATTTTCTTTTCCCGTTGAGACGGAACAAGGTCTCCCCGTTCGGGCCGCGCTGCACGACTTTTTTGACCGGATTGGCTTTTAGGTCAAAGGCATAGTAGCGGTGTGAGAGGAAAGACGGGGCGATCTCCTTGAGGGCAAAACGTCCTGGGGAACACCATTGCGGACAGACCGGTTTTCTCTTCGCCAAAACCCAGAGACGGAACGCCCCTTCGAGCGGATCAATCCGGGTGAGAAAACCTATTTCAACGCGCTTCTGATCCGGCACGCCGGGATAACACTCCCAGAGCCTTTTATGCCAGGCGTAGATATCATCAGAAAGCCCCTTTGAACGCAGTGTTTCCACATCCACATCCATCCGTGCCAGCCAGTTCATTCGTTCTCCTCCTCCGGCGTTTCTGCCCGCGTCCAGAACGCCATTGCCCAGGCGGTTTTGGTGCGGTCGTTCCAGTACCTCAGGTCTGTCGCCAGTTTTTCGTAGTTGACCGGGACACCCTGCGATTTCGCCATCAACACCATCCTCAGAACACGCTTTCGTCTTTCCTCCCATCCTTCAGCCGCAAGCAGATGCTGGAACCGCCGTTCCGTCGGGGTCAACTTGCCGTCATCGCTTCGTATATCGTCCCGCTGCTGTTCGATACGCTTACAAGTGGCACCGAAATTTCCTGTAGCCGCTTCTTCCGGATGGGCCGCATAGAGACCGGTGACATAAGCTGAAATATCGTCGTTGGTCTTGATCCCCAAACGGTTCAGCGCGGGCCAGGCGCGGTGTTTTTTGTTGTCCACAAGGATGCACCGGAGATTGGCCATCATCCCCCGGTTTTCTTTGTACCTACGAAGCCGTTCAAGAAACCAGCTCATCCCTTCACCTCCTTATTGATTTCATTGGATTTAGATTCTTCTCTTTTCCCTGTCAATTTCTGCCAGCCTTTTGCGAAGGCCCGCATTTGTCGCGGTGTCCCTTGTCCGCAGGCGATGCGGTAAGCCTCGCGAGCCGAGGCAAAAAGCATTTTCCGCCATGCGTCACGTGTCGGGATGGCATCCTCGGAGCCGATGGCTTCGATGTGGGCCATAAGCAACGGCAGGTTCTTTTCTACGGTGGTCCAGTAATGAGTAGTAGCAATAAAATGGAGCTTTGCCTTCAGCTTCCCTTTAGACGCCCCGGCAGCTTTAAGCCTTCCTTCCCATCCCTTATCAACTTCATGTCGATAAATTTCGATAGCCCAGCCAAGACGGCTTGCCCGAGATTCAGCGTTTTTTACCTCTGATTCATAAGCTGCCGTCCCTTCGGGGGAACGAAGTTGTGCGGGGATATGATAGACCGACTCAATCGTGTCAACGATTGTTGCTTGATCACGTGCTAAAGCGCCGACAATCAGGTCACAGTTTTCGCCATCTTGAATGTTGCTCAGCGATAAGGGACCGCCTGCGCCACCCGCTTTTCGCTTTACAACAATTGCGGCCAGTTCGCGCCAGACGGCTTTCCCAGGCCTGTATGAGAGAACAGCCCGCTTTTCTTTTTTCCCGTTCTGCCTGATTACTACTGTAGCCGTTGGTTCTTCCGGGAATCCATCTGCAAATACGGGATATAACAGGCCGTCACCCAGAAGCATTCGCTTCCCCGCGGGATGCAAACGAATAAGGCGGGTCATCGGAACCAGGCGGCCGATATAAGTTCCTGTTGCATTCTCAATATTGACGGAGTCGGTTAATGAATCCGGCATCTTTTCCCAGATAGGCCGCCCGATATCCCGTTCACCATAGCTTCTGAATTTAACCTCTTCATAGTTCGGAAGGTTGATATGGATTGTCTCCACAAGATTTTTCCCACGAATCAAGGCGTGGATCATTGAGGATGGAACGCAAGGACCATCTTTAGAAGATTTTCCACTCTGAACGCCGTTCCAAAAAACCTGAGAAATCAAACCGCCCGGTGAAAAACACTGATAAGTCAACATGGCAAGAATCGTTTCATTAAGGGGGATATTTCGGTCTTCGCTTGATCCATCATGGTCAAAAAGTGTCGTATTATTCCCTGTGGCAAAGGAAAAATTCAGTTTGGAAACGGGAGTCCAGTCAATGGTTTCTGACGATGACGATTTTCCATGCGCGCTTTTTGAAAGGCCCGCCACCTGAAACCACGGCTTCGTTTCATGAAACAACTCAAAGGAATCTTTCCAGGAGGTCAGGTATTTCTTGGCGGCATCAGGCAAACGCCTTGGCACGTCGCACCATTCATCATAATCCTTCGGCCCATCCAGCGCCGCATGCGCCACACACAGAAAAAGCCGCATCAGTGAAACCCGCTCATGAGGCCGCACCGCCAGGTCGGCGAATTTCTCCCCCTCGGTCAGCACATCGCAAAGACTAGCGAGATTTCGCTTACCGGATGTCGTCACCACCGGTATCCACGGATCAAAAGCGACATTCATTTTTCCTCCTTTACTGATCTCTTCTTGATCACCAGTCCCATTTCGTCGGAATAGAAAAGCGAGTGACCATCTTTTAATCCCTTTACTTCGACATTTCCGCTTTGCTGAACAATTCCGGAACACTGTTCTCCGTATACATAGTCTGAGAAAGCCGAGCACGATGCAATATAATCAAAGCAGTAACGCGGCACCCTCACCAGATTTTTATGGATCGTTTGTGCTGTGGAGAGCCGGAAAGTCTCTCCGCCAAGCCGCGCGGAAGTACTATCGACAAACAGCGCTTCCGTTTTGCTCACACTCCGGCAAAGGATTAAGGAGACGGTCGGCACCTCGTTCAAACGGGTCTGAACACCCTCTTCATCTTCAAGGGCCACTTGCCACAAGTTGCAATTTCGTAGAGCCATCATCTTTTTTGCCGAATCGGTGCCAAACCACTCATCGGAAAGCACCTGCCATGACTCAGGTTCGCCCCCCCGATCCTCGTAAGTTAATTCAAGGAGCGGCCGTATCTGCGACGGGATCGACACAGTCCTCTGATTCTCCCAGACTTCAAGAGAACGAAGAAGAATGTAGGGTGCGTACACGCGCGCTTTTCCTCCGAGTGCTTTCTTGATCGCCTTCGCTTTCATGTTTCTGAATTCATCCAGGCTGTTCGTCTCTTTGATAATGCTCAGTCTGGCCGCATCCACCGGTCGCTCTTTCCGTTTGTGCCGCCAGAGCCGCCCGAGGCGTTGAAGCAGCATATCGGTGGGGGCCAGTTCCGAAATCATCAGGTCCGCGTCCAAATCGACGCTCTGCTCCACGACCTGCGTGGAAACAAGGATGGCGCCGCAGCGCTTTGCATTGTTTTTTCCGAATCGTTCCATCCACAGGGATTCGAGTTGTTCACGACGCCAGAAAGGAAAGCGGGCGTGAAGAAGACCGATGGGAAACGTATTTTGGTTCTTATCCATAAATCGTTTGTACTGTTCTTGGGCTGCGTCAATGGTGTCGCATATCCAGAGGACGGCCCCGCCTTTTTGGGCAACCGCCACCGCTTCGTCTGCGGCCCTTTCCCCGGAAACAAAATCGACACTTACGGTTTGTGATGCCGGCGCTGCTGCCGCCACAGGTTCAAGTGCCACGCCTTCATTGCAGCCTGTGATGAGCGGATATGGCAGTTCATCATCTGGGGTGTTTTCGGGAAGATGGACGATCTTCCCGAGCCGTTCTTTCGTAAGGGTAGCGGACAAAACAATAACCGTGCATCCCAAATCTTTAAGGGTCAGAATGAGTTCATGGATGAGCGTTCCCGTATACAGATCGTAGGAATGCACCTCGTCGAGAATCACGACCTTCCCCGCAAGGGCAAAATGACGCACAAAAAAGTGCTTCGCCGCCACCACGCCGAGCAAGGCCTGGTCCACAGTGCCGACGCCGAAAGGCGAAAGGAGCGCCCGCTTCGTCGAGGCGAACCAGTCCCGCCCTGTCCGTGCGTCCTCGGCTGCCTTTGTTTTTGTGTCGGTTGCTGAGGGGGAAATACAATAGTCGGCATCCATGAGCCACGAGTTTCCATGAATCAAACGGCTTTTTCCTGTCTCCGGGGCAATGCGTCTTAGAAAATCGTTCAAGCGCAGGTGAATGCGGTTGCTTGTCGCCTGCGTGGGAAGGGCGAAGTAGATCCCATTCGCTTTTCCGGAAACAAGTAAGTGGTAGGCTGCCCAAAGCGCCGCTTCCGTCTTGCCTGTTCCCATGGGTGCTTCAATGACATAAATGCCTGGTCCGCCCACAGTGGCAAGTGTTTTCTCCTGTATCTCATTGGGCGTCCACCTTTTTTCAGGTCTTTCAGTATCATGAAACAAGGCATGAAAGGAAAGCCCCGGAACAATTTTGGTTTTTTGAAAGCCGATCACGTCGAGTGTTTTTCGCGCCAAAACGGGAATATCTTTATTGACTTCCTGACGCGCTGTTGGAAAAAACTGTTCGTTGGAACCGATCCAATCGGCAACGGAGGTAAGACCGGCAAGCCACCAGAGTGATGGGGAGTCATCCTTCAGATCAAGCGTATTCCGGCACCCCGCAAAAAAATTCCATATCTTTCGGGCATTTGCCGTTCTCTCAGCGTCCCAATTTATTTTGCTGGCAGGGTCGGAGATTGTCTTCGGTGGACGGTATCCACGATCATTGGGGGGATTTAAGCGTCCGTGGTGAGCACCGACCACGGCAGACACAAACTTGGCGGTTTTCCGAGCAAAGCCTTCACCTGCGAGAAAGGCCTGAATCGCCGCATGCGACACCTTGCCATGATCCGTTTCCATCGTCGTGTCCCAACATCCCTTTCGGGCAACACCTGCTAAATCATTCTCTTCAAGCCACAGGTCACACTTTCGTTGAAAACCCGGTGATATTTTGCCAAGGTCGTGAAGCGCGGCAAGCGCGCCGACTTCCGTTGGAAGTAAATCAAACCGTGTCAGAATTTCCGGCGACATCTCAGCCATGCAGCGAGCCACGCAGCCGACATTGATCATATGGTCATAGACAGAAATACCTGGCTTTCCTTCTGGTGTTGTCTTTGCCCAAAAATACGTCATCGTTTTTCCACAGTCAGTTACTGTACAAACCGAACATCGAATTTTCCAAGGTCGTGCAGTGTGAGAAAAAACAGCACCCATGCTTTAACTTGCGGTTCCCCCAAACCTGTTGAGGCAATAAACCGACTGCGGATAACTGCACTTTTTCTCCACCAGACAGACCCCACCACTGCAACATCCAAACAATGGTAGGGCAGCAGATGGTAGGCTGGGCCGCCTTCTTCAGCGGGGTTCGCCTTGCCCCAGTAGCGGTAAAATTTTTCAGAGGTTTTCTTGGCCATGTCTTTTGGGCGACCCCTTATTTAACCTGAAAGGCATTTTCACCCATTCTAAACCCCCGGTTTGACAAATAAGGTCACAAATTCTCACATTTTTTTCTTTTTTAAAACTTTTTTCTTCCGCCTTATGCTTGCCTTCAGCGGTCCACCGGCCGCCAGACCTTGTATTTGAATCGTCATGCCCCAAGTTCGGCCTTTGTTCTTGGGCACATGCCTTCTTGATTCCCCAAACCAATCGTAATACACTGTAGATACGAATAGTGTACGAGGAGGAGAACTATGGTGAAACATCTGACAAAACATGGCAACAGCCTGGCCTTGATTATCGACAAGCCGGTGCTGGACCTTTTGAACATTACCGCCGACACCCCGCTTTCCATCACCACGGACGGCCGGTCTCTGATTGTTTCTCCCACCCAGGATGAAAAACGGCAAAAGATATTTGAAGAAGCCCTGGCAGAGGGAAACCGAAAATACGGCAAGATGCTCAAACGCCTGGCGGATTGAATGGACGAAATTATTTTTTTGACCCTCGAACAGGTGATTGAAATCCAGGCTGACCAAATTGCACGATACGGCGGCAGCCACGGCACGCGTGATGCGGCCCTGCTTCAGTCCGCCGTTGCGATGCCGCAGGCCACTTTTGGAAATCAATACCTGCATGGCGATCTCTTCGAGATGGCCGCAGCCTACCTCTTCCATATCGTTCAGAACCATCCCTTCGTCGATGGCAACAAACGGGTCGGTGCGATGGCGGCATTCACTTTTATGAGAATCAACGGGTATTTGTTAAATGCAGATGACATCTCGTTTGAAAACCTTGTTCTCGACGCGGCCCGGGGGAAGACCACCAAGGAAGCGGTTGCCGATTTTTTCAGGAAACACGTGGCGGGATAACCGGCATTGTGGCGATCACCTTCTTGATGATCCGGTCTTTTTTCTCTCCCCTTTTATCCGTCCCATCTTTACTTTCTGATACCGCCCCAACAGGCGCCAGGTTTCATTCTCCAGCATCGTCCGCAAGCGTTTCGGCGCAATCACCTCCACCTGTGCCCCGAAGCTCAAGACCCATTGCATCAGCTCCGGCGTGACGGCAACCCGAAATGCCAGTTCGATCTTGCCTTCAGGCAATCGGGTCACGGTCTGTGTGGCATGCCATCGGCGCGACGGCACCCAAAGGGCGGCCGGTTTGTCGAATCGCAGGGTCACGGCCTCCGCCTCGCCGCGATAGACCCCGAAGGCATTTTTAAAGTAATCCGCAATCGAAAAATAATACGGGATCTGAAAACGGTCTCCCTTTGTTTCTACGCTTTCAATCCGCTCGACCGCAAAGGTGCGAAGCGCTTTCCGTTTATGACAGTATCCGACAAGATAAAGCGACCCGTCGTAATACCAGAGCCCGTAGGGATCGATTGTCCGTTTCGCCGATCTCGCCGAGCGCAAAGCGGTGTAATGCAGATCGAGAACCCTTCCCTTTTCTATCGCGGCCTTGATTTGATCAATGTGCAATCGGTGTGATTGATAGACCGTGTGGGGTGTTGTGCCCATCTGCAAGGTTTTTTGAAGCAGCGAGAAATAAGTGCGGTTTTTAGGCGTGAGATTGGCGTTGATCTTTTGATAAAGACCCGATATCGATTCCGCAATAAAGGTGCCTTCCAAGGGTTGAAGCAGGTGTTGCGCGCACCGGAGGGCGTAGAGTTCCGTGGGGGTCAGGGGAAGCGGGACGTTCCGGTAGTTGTCCAGCAGTTTCCAGTATCGCTTGCCGTCCTCGCGTTCCGTGTAGATTGGAATGCCGGCTAGCTCAAGCGCAACGAGGTCTCGCCGCAAGGTGCGCTCAGTGCAAGGGGCGTCTAACGTGCCGGAGATTTGTTGAAGGGTAATTCGCCCGTTGGCCTCAAGCAGCTTTAGAATGGTCCATTGGCGTATGGCTTGGTCTGCTCGCGGCATAGCGGTATTCTACAGGTTGAATGGCTTTGGATAATTTAATGGCTATGAATATAAAAGGCAAACGGAAATGAAACAGTCGGTCTTAAGTGCCGATGAGTTTATTTATTGTCGAATGGTTTTCCCGATGCGTGTCAATTTTTGAATGTTTGCAAAAAGTGAAGGGGGATAGATGAAATGCCCCTCCTCGTCCTAACTGATTACAGGCAATAAAAAAGCCGTCCGAAGACGGCTTTGAATGTTATATTGGTGGAGGCGGCGGGATTCGAACCCGCGTCCGAAAATATTCAACCAAAGACCCCTACATGTTTAGTCTTTGTTTCAATCTCGCGTCAGATGCCCTACAAAGACGAAGTGCGTCGTCCGCCAGTTCCAGTATGTCTTAAACGCTTTCCCTGAAACACAAAAAGCGCAGCAGCCTGCTCAATGTCATCTTGCTCCCGCACAGGCATCGGAAGGTCGATGTCGCCGCTTTTTAAGCAGCGAGGGCTAATGGCTGATCATTAGCAATTAATCGTTTCCCATTTGTTTAACGAGCCCAATGGGACCTCGACATGCGCTCTCTGGCCTCCCATCCCCGTCGATTCCGGTCGCCCCCAAAAGGCTTTATCCGAAAAAACCGGTGAAGCGTGTTATTTGTTTCTCTTTTATTATAGGTCCTACTAAGGCCAAATTTCAACGAGGATTTTGATTACCGACAGCCGAGACGGCTGTTTTGATGTTCACTTTTAAGAGAAGCAGCAAACCCGCAATAAAAAAAACAATCAATGAAAGCAAGGCGATACGGTAGTTTCCGGTGAATTGCAAGGCCAATCCAAAAAGCAGCGGCCCGATCCAACTGGTGCCGCGTTCGCTGATTTCGTACAGGCTGAAATATTCGGCTTCCTGTCCTTTGGGGATCATCAGGGAAAAGAGGGCGCGGCTTAAGGCTTGGCTGCCGCCAAGCACGATGCCGATGACGGCGGCCAGGGCAAAAAACTGCGCTTCGGTTTCAAGCCAAGTGTAGGCGTAGATTAAGGTGCCGCTCCAAATGAATAAACTCAGGATGATCGCATTTTTTGTCGTGACGGCTTGGGCAATGCGCTCAAAAAGCAGGGCACCAAAAAATGCAACGAATTGCACCATGAGAATCACGGTGGTGAGTGTTGCGATGGGCAGGCCCAAGGCTTCTTGCCCGAATTGCGAAGAGAGCGCAATCACGGTTTGAATGCCGTCGTTATAGAGCAGGTAGGCCGCAAGAAAAAGAAAGGTCTGCGGGTATTTTCTAATGTCACGCAAGGTTTGTTGCAGTTGTTTGAAACCCGTCGTCAGGTAATCTTCCCCCGGCGGCAGGATTTTTCTGTTTTTACGACTGCGTAACCTTGCAAGCGGGATGAGGGTGAACAACGCCCACCAAAGTCCGGCGGAACCGAGGCTGATCCGAACGGCATGTGCGGTGGAAAGCCCCAGGTGCTCGGCTTTGGAAAAGAGAACCAGGTTCATTGCCAAGAGCAGTCCGCCACCCAAATAACCGCAGGCCCAGCCGCGAGAGGAAACTTTGTTTCGGTCTTCAGGCCTGGCGATCTCCGGTAAAAAGGCATTGTAAAAAACGATGGAGGCCCCAAAACTGACGTTGGCGATGAGAAAAAGCAGCCCGCCGAGTAGATAGTATTGTCCGTCTAAAAAATACAGGCCCATCGTGGCAAAAGCCCCGATGTAGGCAAAGAGGCCCAGCATGCTTTTTTTGCAACGGGTGTAATCCGCAATGGCACCCAGCAAGGGCAGGGTGAATACTTGAAGCAGGACGGAGAGCGAAACAAGGTATGGAAAGAAGGCGCCCGCCTGGATTGCAAACCCCAGCGGATGCACGAAGCCCTCGGCGTCGGCGGCGGCCTTTGTGACGGAAGTGAGGTAGGGCCCCAGAAAAACAGTGACTACGGTGGTGGCAAAGGCGGAATTCGCCCAATCGTAACAATACCAGCCCCATATTTCTTTGCGGCCGGCCAAGGCAGGTGATGCGGGTGAGACGGATTTCATACGCGTTTCCGGGTAAAGGTCTGCATTTTATAGCAGACTTTCACCCGGAACAGAAAGGAATTACGTCCTAAAGTCCGGGCTCAACAAGGCCCTCACCCTGGGGGGTAGGGAGGTCGGGAGAACCGGAAGAAGACCTTGTTGAGCACCGGAACGAACCTGTGTTCAGTGCAGCGGGCCGTTTACGACCCGCGTTGCTTTGAATAAAACTGTTTTAAGCAGCATCAGAAAGAGCAGACCCATGAGGCTCAGCATGGCGGCGGCATCCCCCGGTTTTGGCGGTTCTCCGCCTCCCGGACGAATCATACCGCAGCCCCCACCTCCGCCGGATGCAGGGGCGCTATTATCCGTTTTAGCCACTGCGCTTGTTGTTGCCGAAGCAAATACGGTGGTCTGAAAATTACCGTTTCCGTCGTAAGAGGCCGCCAGATAATAATAGGTGACGTTTTCGGCCAGCCCGTCGTGGGTCATTTTCATCGCCGCACCCGGACCACCGCTGATATCGCCCAGAAGCTCACCGTCATTGATGTCGCTGGGGAAATCATCGGTTCTAAAGCGAATGCGCACACCGGCAAAGTCGCTGTCCGAAGGATTGGTCCAGGATAAGACCACCGAGGCGGCAGCGCCGTTGGCGGTAAAGTCTTCCACATCCGCCGGAGCCGTCGTATCGGCACTGTCCGAGGCGGCAGTTTTAAAATCGGCATCCCCGGATATCGCAAGATTGCCTACGGCATCGCCGCTTTTGACTCTAAAATGGTAGGTCGAAAGCGCCGAAAGCCCGGTGAGGGTTTGTTGATGGTTCATCAAGAGGGTTTCGTCTTTTGTCGTACTTGACCCGTAGGACTCCGTTAAGCCGAATTCGACTTGGGAGGTCGCGGGTTCATCGGTTGTCCAGATCAATGTTGCGCGGTCTGACGTGATGTTTTGCACTACGACATTGGAAATCACCGGGTTCACGGTGTCGATGGATGAGGCCGCTGTCGTGAAGGTGCCCCCTCCTGAGCTGCTGAGATTGCCAGCAGCATCTTTACTCAGCACGCGATAAAAATAAACCGTTGACGCACTCAGTCCCGTCAGGCTGCGGCTGTGACTCGTCACCAGGGCGGTACTTAAGGGGGACGAGCTTCCGTAGGCGCTTGTCGTGCCGTATTCCACTTGAGAGCTTGCGCCTTCGTCGGTGGTCCAGGTGATACTTGCCCCGTCGGCACTGATGTCGCCCACATTAATGCCTGAAATAACAGGCCCGTCTGTATCGCCGGGCGGGGTGTTTGTTGTGAAGGTGTTGTCTCCGGATGTGGCCAGATTATTGGCGATATCCTTGCTGAGCACCCTGAAATGGTAGGTTGTTCCGGCGGACAAACCGGTTATATTTTGGCTGTGCGCGGTAACAAGACCGGTATCTAAAGCCGTGAAAGATCCGTAGGATGTCGTGGTGCCGTACTCGATCTGTGTATCGGCGACTTCATCTGTCGTCCAAGTGATCGTGACCCCGGTTTCACTAAGATTGCCGCTGCTGACAGCCGTTATGGCAGGCGGTACGGTATCCGGTCCTGCCGCGGTTGTAAAGCTATCGCCCCCGGATGTGGTGAGGTTTCCGGCGGCGTCTCGACTTAAAACGCGGTAGTAATAAAGGGTTTCGGAAGAAAGCCCGGTAAGGGTCCCGCTGTGCGAAGTCACCAGGGCTGTATTGAGTGTGCTGAATGTACCGTAAGACGTGCTTGTGCCGTATTCGATTTGTGAATCTGCGGCCTCGTTTGTCGTCCAGGAAATGCTTGCGCTATCATCAGAGACATTACTTGCCGCGATGTTCGAAATCACCGGAGGGGTGGTGTCCGCCGTTGAAAGGGTTTTGCTGACTTCATTCGAAAAGCCGCTTTCATTGCCGGAGGTGTCGAAAGCCGTGACTGCGAAATAATAGGTGCCGTCACTGAGTCCTGAAACCGTATAACTCGTGGTATTGCCGACATTGACGGGTGTGCCGTAGCTGCCGGGCGCTGTGCCGAAATAAACCTTGTAGCCGGAAAGGTCGGATTCCGTATTCGCATCCCATGATAATGAGGCCGTTGCCGCAAAAGCACCGGTGCTGAAAATAAAAAATAAAATGGCAAGCGTACTTTGTAATAAGAAAGCGGTTTTTAGAAAAAAAGAAAGGGTATGAGAGCGACTCGTTGCAATACGGTGTCTGCGCTGTAATCTTCTTAAGAAAATTGCATCCATAAAATATCCTCCATGCTCAAAAGGCCGCCAAAGCATCCTTTGGCGGCCCGGCTGGCATGGAAGGCGTTTGAGTGAACTGAAACCCCTGCGCTTCAAGAATGACGTATCTCGAAGCGATCGTTCCGGTCCGTCCCCTTCTTTAGCCCCGTTGCTCTGCGTCCCCATCTTTGGATGGGTTTGCTCTGTGCAAAGGCTTACAGTGCGGATTTTGTTTTGAAGGGGGATAACGCAAGCCGGATGCCTAATCTGCGGAGAGGGCAGCCAGGAGGGCCGTTTGCAGCTCATTCAAATCAATAAATGGAATTAAAACAAATATTATTTAATTTTTATGTATCAAGTTGGTGTGAATGAAGGGTATCGTTTTTTCACGGATGGAAAAATTTCACTGTGTTTATGTAGAACATTACCGAGTGAATAGGGAATCGGCTTCCCAGACCGGAGTTGTTATTCCGGAAGATCAAGGCCCGGACTGGATCCGGTTTTTATTAAGCTTCGATCGGAACTTCCTTTAAAGATAGTGGCCCTGATATTGCGCACTTTCTTTTTCGGGCGCGGCGGACATTTTGATTGTGCCGAATTTTTCTTCATAGCGGCGGATGTTTTCCTGCAGGGCCTGCAACAGCCGTTTTGTATGAATCGGGTTGGTGAGAATCCGGGCACGCACTTTGGCTTTTGGCGCCTGCGGCTGAATGAAAACAAAGTCGAGCACAAACTCGGTTTCATTGTGCGCCATCAAGGCCAGGTTGCTGTAAATGCCTTGGGAGGTCACTTCATCAATTTCGATCTGGATTTGAACGGGCTGTGTTTCGGGCATGGCTTTCCTTTCTTCATAATGATGCGGTTTAATCACCGCTCTTTTTTAGTCGCCCTTTACTACTGAAAATAAGCGGTGAAGTCAAACCCGAAAATCAAACGCTGATTTGGGACAAACCCCTGTGTTTGAATCCGGGCACAAGCCGCCGCATGAGGCTTGACCTCTTTTCCACCCTAAAGTAGAGTAGGCGGCAAGCATAAGGAAGCGGAATATGTCCTCTAAAAAATATGACGTGCTTGTGATCGGCGGCGGTGCAGGCGGACTGGTCCTGGCCTTGATTCTGGCTAAGAAGGGGTTTCAAGTGGCGGTGCTGGATCGACAGACACGGCCCGAGCCTTTGCCGCGCGGAGAAATCCTTCAGCCCAACGGCTTAAAAATTCTGGACCGACTCGGACTCCTGCACGAACTCTTAAATACCGATGTGCATTTGAATAAACAGGTACACTTTTATCAAGCAAGCGGCACTCACCTCTGTTCGGTCGATTATACGACCTTGCCCGCGCCTTATGATTATTCTCTGATCTTGCTGCCGGAAGTACTGCAAGAAATTTTGCTGCAACGGGTTGCCGCAGTCCCGAATATCGACACTTACTGGGGAACGGCCTTCGAATCGATTCTTTGGCATGGCGACTGCGTCGCCGGGGCCAAGGCTTCCCGTGAAGGGGCCGGTCTGGACTTTAGTGCCCGCATCGTGGTCGGAAGCGACGGGGCCGCATCCCGGGTGAGAGATGCTTTTCGCTTGCCTTATCAGGCGCATGCTTATACAGGCGGTTATGTCACGATGGTGGTCGATCGTCCCCTGGGCTTCGAAGACGATTCACGGTATTACCTGGGAAAAGAACAGATTTTTGGCGCCTTTCCTGTTTCGCGGAAGAAGATTTACCTTTTTTATTTGACGCCGACAAAGCAACTGGAAGCAATAAAAGCGCGCGGGCTGCAAAGCTTTAAAACGGAAATGCTCTCGCTGCATCCTGAAATCGCCGCGTTGTTTTCGGCCCCGCTTCGCGCGCTTTCCTCGTGGCAGCAAACGGCCTATATGCGCTGCTTTCGTGTGAAATGCAAACGCTGGCTTACTCACGGCGGCACCCTGCTCGGTGATGCCGCCCATGCCATGAATCCTCATGTGGCACAAGGCCGGAACGCAGCGATGGAAGATGCCGTCGTCCTTGCCGAAGTCATCGCGCACTGTTTTAAGACAGACGACTTTTCACAAACGGCCTTGGCAGCCTACGAACAAGCGCGGCGTCCGGACATCAATGTTTTGCAAAACCTGGCAGATGAGATGGTTTTTTTTTGGAACGCAGGCGCGCCGCCCCTGGTTTGGCTGCGTGACCGGGTTTTTAAAAAAGTCCAGCGCAGACGGCACTTGCATGATAAACTACTGGGAACGATTGCAGGGATTCAATCGCGTCCCTTCAATCTGCGTGACCGGTGGCATGCCCTTCGTCCCTAGGAAAAAGACAAAATTTCTTGTAAATTGCTTGAAAATCGGTCATGCTTCGCTATCTTTATCCCGAGTCAATTGATTGACTTACGGGATTTGACATCAGCTCAATGATATACAGACATACGCGATCTGTCACATTCAATATTTAATTTTTGGAGGGATTCATGAATATCGCAATTATCGGAAGCGGCTACGTCGGACTGGTTACCGGGGCTTGTTTTGCGGAGCTTGGCGTGAATGTCGTCTGCGTTGACAAAGATGAAGAAAAAATCGCCAATTTGCAAAAAGGAATCATCCCGATCTACGAACCGGGTCTTGAAGAACTGGTGAAAAAAAATGTCGCGGCAAACCGGCTGGATTTTACGACGAACTTAGGCCAAGCCGTTCAAGATGCCCTGGTCATTTTTATTGCGGTGGGCACGCCGCCCAGAGGCGACGGCTTTGCCGATCTGTCACATGTTGAGAAGGTCGCCGAAACGATTGCAGAGCACATGGACGGCTACAAGGTCATCGTCACCAAAAGCACGGTGCCCGTCGGCACGGGGCAGCGGATTCGAAAGATTATCGGCAGCCGACTGAAAGAACACTTTGATTTTGATATTGTCTCAAATCCCGAATTTTTGAGAGAAGGTTCGGCCATCGAAGATTTTCTTCATCCCAACCGCGTCGTGATCGGAACAAGCGGCCAGCAGGGCGCCGCAATTATGAAAGATCTCTATCGCCCGCTCTATCTGATTGAAACCCCGATGCTCATTACGGATATTGAAACCGCCGAATTGGTGAAATACGCCTCCAACGCCTTCTTAGCGACCAAGATCTCTTTTATTAATGAAGTGGCGAATCTCTGCGACGCCGTGGGCGCAAATGTGCAGGAAGTCGCCAAAGGCATGGGCCTGGATCGACGGATCGGCGGCAAGTTTTTGCATCCCGGTCCGGGGTATGGGGGGTCCTGTTTCCCAAAAGATGTTTCGGCGCTCTCGCAAATCGCAAAAAACAACGGCTATACCTTCAGCATCATTGACGCGGTCATGGAGGTGAATCAAAACCAGCGCAGCCGCATGGTTGAAAAAATCCAAGCCGAACTGGGGGAGGTTCAAGGCAAGCGACTCGCGATGTTGGGACTGGCATTTAAACCCAACACCGATGATATGCGCGAAGCGCCTTCGATTGCGGTTATTGAAGCCCTTCAGGCCTTGGGTGCAGAGATTGTGGCCTGTGACCCGGCTGCGATATCCGAAGCCGACAAAGTGCTAAAAAATGTGACCTTTAAAGATGATCCCTATGCTGCGATCGAGGGCGCCGATGCGATGATTCTCATGACGGAATGGAATCCGTATCGTAATCTCGATCTGGAGCGCATTAAAGCGCAATTGAAAACGCCCATCGTCATTGACCTGCGCAATATTTATGAACCAAAGCGCATGAAGGAAATGGGCTTTCAATACACAAGCGTGGGCCGTCCTCTGATATAAACCGGGATAGACCTGATGTTTTCTTTGATCCGTTTCCGGTTGTGGGCCAGGGTGCTGTTGTTTGTTCTTATTTTCGGGGCACTCTACGCCTGTGCCTCCGAAGAAGAAAAAAGAGACGCACATTATGAAAGAGGGCTCGAATACGCAAAAGCCAAAAAGTATGATGAAGCGATTATTGAATTTCGCAATGTCATTCAACTCGCCCCGAATCACGCCGATGCCAAATATCAATTGGGCGTGGCCTACATGGAAAAAGGCGATCTGCCCAATCTAAGGAAAGCCTTTAAAACCTTGAGTGAGGCGGTTGAAATCAATCCGGAATTGATGGATGCTCAAGTGCGTTTGGGTTTGTTTTATGTGCTGTCGAATGACCTGAAAACGGCTAGAGAAAAAGCGGAGCTTGTGCTCGCCCATGATGCGGAAAACAAAGAAGCCCACCGGATTCTTGCGCGGGTACATGCAAGAAATGAAGACTGGCCCGCGGCGGAAGCCGCCTACCGGAAAGCGTTAAAGATTGACCCTGCTGAACTAGGGATCTATTTTGAGTTGTCCGACCTGTATGTGAAAAAAAAGGCGTTTAAAGCCGCCGAAACCTTGCTTCAAAAGGCACTTAAGCTGGATAGCGGGTCGGTTGCACCCCATGTCATGTTGGCCCGTTTTTATGAGATCACCGGTCAAAACAAGCAGGCAGAGGCCTTTTATCGGAAAGCCGTCGCACGTGCGCCAAAAGACAAGTCGCTTTATTTTTCACTCGCACGCTTTTATCAGGGGCGGAAACAATTTCATGATGTGGTCAAAACACTCAATGAAGCTGCGGAAATCGATGCGCTCGACCCGGCCCCCCACATTGCCCTGGGTGATTTTTACCTGTCCCGGAAGGATCTTCCGGCATCGGAAGCCGCCTTCAAAAAAGCACATGCCCTTGAGCTTGAAAAGGAAACGCATGTCGGTCAAAAACGCCTGATCAGTCTTTATCTCACGCAGGGGAAAAAAGATGCTGCGGAAACGATGTTGCAAACCTTGCTTGATGTTGCGCCCAAAGATGCCGATGCGCTTTTTATGAAAGGGCGTTTGCTGCTGACGAAGAGAGAGGGAAAAGCAGCCGCACAGCATTTCCGTCAGGTCGTTCAATCGAATGCCGAATATCCAAATGTGTATTATTATCTGGGCCTGGCCCACTTACTAGAAGGGGAGGAAAAACAGGCCCGCTCGGAATTTATTCGGGCGGTCAAGCTTGACCCTGAAAACCATCTTGCGCGTCTGGCCCTCGCCGAGCGTTATCTGCGCTCGCGTTCATTTGACCTTGCGATGACAGAACTTGAGGCGGTGATCGAAAAAGACCCGGAAAACGTCAGGGCTTTTATGATGCGCGGTGACGCCGCACTCGCAATGCAGGATGTGAAAAAAGGGGAGGACAGTTATCAACAAGTAATCCGGCTTGCGCCGAAAAATGCAAATGCTTATTTTCGTTTGGGCTTGCTTCGCAGGGCCACAAAAAAGGATCAGGAAGCCAAAAAACTTTTTGAGCGGGCGCTCTCCTTTGATCCGGGTTTTTTGAAAGCCCTTTCTCAGATTGTGTCGATGCATCTCAGGAACAATGATCTGGAGGGCGGATTAAAGCGCGTCAATGCGCAAATTAAGATGCTCCCGGAAAAAGGCGATTTTTATCGTTTGCGCGGCGAACTCTATGTACGCAAAAATTCTGACAAAAAAGCCGTTTCCGATCTTAAAACCGCAATTCGTTTGGATCGAAATGACCTGGCGGCTTATCTGGCATTGGGTAATCTTTACGGTCGACAAAAGGCTTATGCCAAGGCGCTCGCGGAGTTGGATGAGGCACTCAAAATCAGCACGAATGTTGTTCCGGTTTACATGTTGAAAGGGGTGATTTTTGAAGCGCAAGCGCAACATGCGGCGGCCCGGGCCGCCTATGAACAGGCTTTGGAAATCAATCCCCGCTTTGCACCCGCAGCCAACAACCTGGCTTGGATTTATGCCGAACACGGCGGCAACATCGACAAAGCCCTTTCCCTCGCACAAATTGCAAAAGAACAATTCCCAAATAACCCGAGTATTTCCGACACCCTGGGTTGGATTTATTACAAAAAAAATGCCTTCTTAAAGGCGGCTTCCCTTTTGGAGGAAAGTGCTGAAAAACTGTCTGAAAACCCCGTGGTGCGCTACCACCTGGGCATGACTTATTTCAAACTGGGAAAAAAGGAAGGGGCAAAAACGGAATTGGAAGCCGCCCTCAAACTCAACCCGAAATTTTCAGGGGCTGAAACAGCCGAACAAACATTGAAGGAGTTGTAGGGATATTCTGATTTTTCAGACCTTCCCACACTGTGAATGTGAGTGACTTTCTTTCAAGAAAAGCACAACTTGAAAAAAAACTCAGAGCACGAAACCCTTCCGCAAAGACCCACGCCCGCTTTTTTCAGGATGTACTTTCGATTATCCGGGAAGAGATCCCTTTTCACGTCGGCTGGGTCTTTCCTGTCGATCCGCGTTCAATGAAACGCTCCGAGGATTGCCTCCAGCTTTGGAACAGTGAGCCACCGCAAGTGGAAACGGGATCCCTCTTTTTGGATGACCATTTGTTTCCGGGTGTCGATGATCTCAAGAAAAAACCAGGCGCTGCCGTGCAAGGAGAAGACTGGTGGAGCAATGCCGATCTTATGGAACATCCCTTCTACAAACAGGTTTTAAAACCGGAAGGGCTTTTTTTTGCGTACCTTTCTCTGCTATTCGGGCCGGATCAAGAATGCATCGCCTACCTCGTGCTCTGGAAAAAGAGAACCTGGGGGCATTTTTCCGAACAAGATTGTGCGCTTTTATCCGATTTTTTTGCAAAAACGCGCCTTCTGCTACGGCAGTCAAACGGGAGCCAACCCTCCTCAAGCCCCGACTCCGCTGCACAGTCCCAAGAAGCCCGCTTATTTAATCCCATAGAAAAAACGGGCGGGATTGAAGAGGAGGAACTTTATTCTCTCATCCGCAGAAGGGCGCAGCCGGGCATTTTGATTTTAAATCAAAATGGAGACACACTCTATCTTAATCATGACGCCAAACTTTTTCTGGAAGGCTTAACAAAAACCTCACACCCGCTGCGATCAAAAAAAACGAATAAACCCTCCGAAAGTTTCAAACAAAATGAATCGGTGGTTTCGGAGGATCGCATAAAAAATGCCACGGGCTCTCCCCTGCCTGAAATTGTCTATCAACTTTATGCGCAGTTTGCTACAATGACTTCAACTTATGATATGGAATCTGAGACGGCTCTGCCGACGGTCAACCGAATTTGTATTCACGATGGCCGGGTTTATCTGCTCCGGGCCTTATTACTGCAAACGGAGGGAGCATTACAGACGCCTGCTCATTTTATGATCCTCATCGAAAAGGTTTCTCAAGGGGTGCGTGTTGACCAGATCGACTGGACGGCAAGGCTGACGCCGCGCGAGAATGAAGTCGTCGACTTGTTGCTGGAGGGAAAAACAAATAAGGAAATTGCGGTTCGCATCGATATCGGAGAATATACTGTAAAAGACCATATTAAGCGCATCATGAAAAAACTGGATGTCACCACACGTGCAGGGATTGTCGCAAAAGTGCTTCAACATCATTTTCCCGCTTAAATTTCTTTTCTCAAGTTCTCATGGCATGATAAAATTTTCCCGTTAAGTTCCGGTTCATTCTATATAAATGTGTGCTTTTTGCGTGACCCCCCTCTTTTGAGGGGCTTGACCTTTCCTGGTGCATGTCCTAAAGTTAGAGTCAGGATTTTACAAAGATTCGTTATTTTATTCTGTTTTTTTAGAACATGTTATCCTTACAAGGGGTTCCGATTAAGTTTGAGTTGAATTTTTGCCTCGAAAAAACAATTCGGGATTTAATCAGAGCTTCCTCAGTTGCCATAAGCGAGCTTTTCATCCGCCGGCATATTGGGTCCCTATGGATCGCTTCATGATGTTTTATGTTTAAAGGAGAGATATGATGAAGATGGGTAAAAGACTATTTGGGGTACTTCTGACGGTCTCCTTTCTGGTCAATGCGTGTGGAGTCGTTCGTGTTCTTCCAAAGTCGGATGAGAATGCCTTGCTTTCGGATACGTCCCGTACAGGGGATCGAAGAATGATGGCGTCAATCGCGCCTTCTCTTCCCTCCGACTCCCTTGATACGGATGCTTCAGACTATATTCTCGGCTCGGAAGATTTAATCGAAGTTATGGTTTGGAAAAATCCGGACTTATCGACCACGGTCTTTGTTCGACCCGACGGGAAAATCTCCCTGCCGCTGATTGGGGATTTGCAAGCCGCGGGGCTGACCTCTATTGAATTAAGAGACTCGATTAAAGTCTTGCTGAGGCGATACAAAAAAACGCCTGAGGTTTCCGTGATCGTCCGGGAAATTAACAGTTTTTCGATCTTCTTTGTCGGAGAAGTGACGCAACCCGGTAAGATTAACTTAAAAAGTGAAACGAGTTTTCTTCAAGCCATTACGATGGTCGGCGGTTTTACTGAGTTTGCCGATGTAAAAAAAATCGTTCTTTTGAGAAGAGAAAACGGCCGGGAACACCGAATTAAGATCAACTATAAAGATATTGTCAGCGGAGATGATCCTGATGGCAATATTATGTTAAAGCGCGGCGATACCATATTGGTGCCTTAATTTATTTTATACACAACTTCCCCCATTTCGAATGAGCGATTGAATTCACGTGGAAACCCCGGCTAAAAAACTAGACTACCAACAACTGATCTGGGATTTTCTCGGCATTGCCTGGCGGAGAAAATTTTGGGTTTTAGTGCCGCTGTTTCTCGGCATCGTGATCTCTGTTTATTTGGTCTCCGTGCTGCCTAGAATTTACGAATCAAGTACGCTGATTTTAGTTGAAGCACAAAAAGTACCGCAATCCGTGGTGCAGTCTGCTGTGACAGGGACGGCGCAGGATCGTCTTTCAAGCATTCAACAACAGGTGCTTAGTCGCTCCTTTCTTCTTAGAATTATTGAGAAATTCGGTTTATATGAAAAAAGCGATCCTACTCTTTTACAAAAAATCACAGGTAGGAGCGATGAAGCCCTTCCACCCAGCACGGGAAGCAAAATCAAACGCATGCGGGAAAGTATTCGGGTCGAGACCAAAGGAAGAAGGCGTCTCGAGAGTTTTTCAATTTCCTACATGGGGGAAAACCCCGAAACAGTCATGAATGTAACGAATGAGCTTGCCTCACTCGTGATTGAAGAAAACCTCAAGATCCGTGAAGGCTTTATAGAAGGGGCGACTGACTTTCTTGATATGGAGTTAAGTAATCTCAAAAAGAAACTTGAAGCACAGGAAAAACGACTCGGAGACTATAAACGAACTCACATGGGAGAACTCCCGGAACAATTGGATTCAAATTTAAGGGCGCTTGACCGCTTCCAGTCTAATCTGGAAACCATCCGTCTTTCGAAGAAAGCAGAGAACGACCGCATCGTCAACCTGGAGCGCATGTACGAGCTTTTTCAATCTCAAGGGGCTGCCAATGCAAATACCGCCCTGCTGCCTCCTTCCCTGGGAAAACTTGAGCCCGTTCAACCTTCTCCCCTGAAACTCAGATTAAATCAACTAAGGGAGGAATTGAATGATCTGCTCATCGAATACAACGAAACCTATCCCGATATCATTGTGCTTCGGCGAAAGATCAGCGAACTGGAAAATAAAATCGCGCAATCCACACCCCTCCCCCAAAAGACAGAGGCATCTGAAGCACCAATGGAGCCGTCGGAGGGAAACCTCGAACCGCTTAATTCGGAACCTGCAATGGCATTGTTAAGTCAAATCAGAACTGCAAACAATGAGTTGAGAGACTTGGAAAAACGAGAAAAAGACCTGCTTGCGCAAATCGCGCTCTATGAGCGCCGTGTTGAAAACACACCGAGACGCGAACAAGAAATGGTCACGATTCAGCGGGATTATCAAAATATTTCGGCAAGCTACCAATCTCTTTTGTCTAAAAAATTGAACGCAGAAATCTCCGAAAACCTTGAAAAAAGACAAAAAGGGGAGCAATTTCGCATCATCGACCCCGCAAATCTACCCGAAAAACCCATTAAACCGGACAAAATCATGATTGTGTTGATGGGGAGCGCATTAAGCTTGGGCCTTGGTATTGGCTTGGCCTTTATCCGAGAGCAGTTGGACAACTCCATACGGAAGCCCGAAGAAGTTGAAAGAATCACTTCGGTGCTTGTCTTGGCGATTATTCCCGATTTTGAAGATCAGCTTAGAGATAACGAGAAGATGTCCAAAGGCAAAGTTATCGACATTGACTTAGGTCGAAAACGTTATCTGCGAAAAGGCGGTGCAAACCAATGAGTCGGCGTGCTTCCAAAGAAAATATGCTCGGTCAAGAGATTATTGTTTTAGATGAATCCGCCCCTTTTGTGACGGATCGCTATCGGCTGCTCTTTGCAAAAGTGGATCTCATCAGCAAAAAACAAGGCAAAAAGGTCATCGCAATCACAAGCTCAGTTAAAGGAGAAGGCAAAACCACTACAACATCTAATCTCGCCGTAGTTTCCGCACGCGATTTCGGCAAGCGTGTTTTAATTATCGACGGGGATTATAAAAATCCTTCACTCGCGAAACGGTTTGGGGTCGAAGACGACGTCGGTTTGCTCAACATCATTGCCGAAAAATGTACATTTTCAAGTGCCGTCCGACACGGACCGGTGAAGAACCTGAGCCTGCTGACAATGGGCCGAGAGTCAAACCGTCGCCGGACGCAGATGAAACATAATGAAAATGCGCATATATGGACAGAAAACGGTCTTACCTCCATTTTAGAAGAAATTCGGGAGTGGTTTGACTACATTTGGGTTGATGCTCCACCTATTTTGCCGCTGTTTGACATGAGTATCATTTCTGAAGCCGTTGACGGTATTGTCTTGGTTGTCAAAACAGGAGAAACCCC
>JALUVJ010000088.1 GCA_027020665.1 Nitrospira sp. | reverse complement strand
ACCACACGGAAACGGCCACCCCAAAAGCCCATGCCGCCCCACTTGCGCAAAAATTGCCCGTTTTGATCAAAGACCTGGACACGATTATTGTAAGAATCGGAGAGATAGACTTCGCCATCGGGAGAAACAGCAAGCCGGGCCGGGTAATAAAAAAAACTTTCTTTTCCTTCATCCATCAGAAAATTCAGCGCGGAGCGCACCGTATTGACCTTGCCTTCTTTCCCCCAGCTTAAAAGGAAAGTCCCATCGCTTGTAAATTTTTGAACGCGGTGATTGTAGAGATCCGTCACATAAACATCGCCCGCGGCATCCACGGCCAAACCGGAAGGCGAATCAAATTCGCCCGACCCTTCGCCGGAGCGCCCCCATGCTTTGATGAATGTCCCGTCCGAAGTGAATTTCAGAATGCGGTCATTGTCGTAGTCCGAGACATAGACCTTGCCGTCGCGGCTGACGGTAATGCCCGCGGGTTTTTCAAAACGCCCTGCATTGCCCCACTGCGTGATGAATTGCCCTTCCGTATCAAACTTGAATACCTTTTGCTGGCGTGCATCCGTGACGTAAAGATAGCCCTTCGGCCCGACGGCAATATCAAAGGGTTCTTTGAAGCGGCCCCAATCGGATTGTTCCTGTCCCCAGGACATCAAAAACCGCGGGGCGGTCTCGGCCCGGGCCCATTGCGCAGCACTGGAAAAGAGCAGAAAAAACGCGAAAAGGATGGGGCGCAGGAGAGATGCCGTTTTCATCTTAAGTCCGGTCCGGCTATTCTTGAACGGAGCCGTAGGTGATTTCCCGTGCGCTGAATCCCGCGTCCTCCACGGCCTGTTTCAGATCTTTTTCTTCGATCTTTTTTCCTTCGGCGACCCAAATGCGGGCAATGCCCTTTTCGATGTCCATGTGGATTTTCTCCGCACCCTCCAGGCCTTTGAGTTTTTTCTCCAGGCCGTAGGCACAGAAGGGGCAGCTTAGGCCGTCGACACGGATTGCAATCTCCCCTGCCGCGCCTTCCGCCCCGACACGGTGAGACAGCGGGAGGACGATCAAAACAAGCATCGCCAGACAGAGCCATCCCCTTCGTTTCTTGTTCATATGAACCCTCGCTTAATAGTGGATCTCCACCACAATGGCGCCCTCGTAGTCCGCAGCCAGTTGCGTCCCGTTC
Source organism: Nitrospira sp. (assembly GCA_027020665.1). GTDB lineage: Bacteria > Nitrospirota > Nitrospiria > SBBL01 > JAADHI01 > JAADHI01. The sequence continues at coordinate 1,306 of JALUVJ010000088.1, read as the reverse complement.
AGGTTTTGCACCACCGGAAAGCGGAGGCCTCCCCTAAACATCAGATTGCGGTAACTCAAAAGAAAATTCGGCCCGAGCCAGACCGTTTCTCCTCCCGAATTGAGATTGCTCCGGCCCGCCACCTTGTCTTTTTGGGCGACTTCGGCATTCATTTCCAGGAGCAGGACCAGATCGGGCCGGTAGTAGTCCGTCAGGACCGGCCTGAATCCGATCGCGGCGTCATAAAAGAAGATATCGCCCTTGCGCTGCTTGCCGGCCGCGGTGTTCAGTTTGTAGCGCAGGTCTCCAAAGGCATAGAAGCGCCGCCCTTCATGGGCGGCGGTCAGACCGAAAAGAAAATCAGTGGAGCCGCTTCCGAGCGGCAGCGCGGCCCGCTCATCTCCCGTCGGCAGCTTGATACCCAAAACAAGGGCTGCGGACTGCTGAATTCCCAAACGGTCCCGCCGCCAGAAACGGTATTTGGAGCGCAATGCAATATCGCCCAGGCCGCTGGAAGCGGTCTTCGCCCTCAAACCCGAAACGCTTTGCTCAAATGTGCGGTAGACGACCGGAATGCGGGCCGTGACGGCCCAATCGGCCGTCACGCCGTAGATAATCTCTGTGGGAAAAACCAGGCGCGTCTCTGCTTGATCCTCCGGGTCGCCGATTTCAGTGCCGTTTTGCAATAATGTTGACTTTGAAAGCAGCTCGCTCTCCAGTTCGATGCCGATCCCGCCTTTAAAAAGGGTATGCGGGCCCAGGCTGAACAAGGGTTCGTGGGCGTTTGCGATCGGCGGATTGATGAGCGCGATGAAAAGAATCACTCCCCCTAGAAAAAGACCAAAGGCCGATAAGGGATATTTTTTATTCACAGCCATTGCCCTCCAAATACACCCGCAGCCACGAGGGTGGAAAGCCATGTGAGTACATGACTTGCGCGATTCCCCTGCTTTTTTACATAGATCAAGTAGTGGGCGCGTCCGAGAAAAAAGAGAGCGATGAGCAAGAAAAAGGGGGTAAATGTTTCTACCGCGCTTCTGGCCGCCGTCACACCGGCTAAACCCATGAGCGAAAAGGCGGCGGGAACGATGCAGCACCAGGGAAGCGCAAAGAGGCCTCCAGTGAGACCGTTCTCCTGTACATTCATTCTTAGGACTCCAATTCCGGACAGCATGAATGTGTTTCACCGAATTGTCCCAAGGTTTCCAGGATGGGGCACGGGCTTGTATTGTCACTCCCTTTACAGGTCGCTTTTAATTTGATGAGGGCTTTTTTCATGTCTTCAAGTGAGCGGATCTTTGTTTCGATGTCGGCTATTTTCTGTACC
>JALUVJ010000087.1 GCA_027020665.1 Nitrospira sp. | reverse complement strand
AATTTCAGTCCGTATTCCCCCCCCGCGCCGCAAAGCGAACAGGGTTCAGGCACGGTTTGCTCGCTTACAAGGCTGCAAACCATACAGATGAAATAGTCAACATCTTCCCGCATCAAAACAAAACGGTTCCGTTTTGCCTCACAAACCGGGCACGATTCGGGGATGTTTCGCACCACATGCCCGCACATGCCGCAGAAGTGCAGCGGTTTTTCCGTTTCGGGTGCCGCGCTGCCGCCGTCGGACATCCGGGCCATTTTCTTTTTAATTTCGTCCAAACTGGATGCGCCGGAAAGCACGGCCTCCATTTCTGCGGTCGCCTTCGCAATACCGGCTTCGGCAACCTCCAGGGTAATGTGCTTGATGTTGTTGGAAAAGGCGTAGTTTTCGATGTGTTGACGGGTTGCGTCCCGCATAAATCCAACCGGCACACGTTCAATTCGGGCCCGGCCTTCATCGCTCCAGGTAAATTGCGGTGCCGCAGGTTTTGCATCGGATCTTTCGGATTCGGGCTGGGATTCCTTTTGTGCCTTCATCCGGTTTACGGCCTTTGAAATGGCATTCGCCCCGATTTCAACCCCTTCTTCAAGCACTTCGTCCAGGCCTTTAATCATGCGGCGGGCAAACTCATTTGAAATCGTTTGGAAGCCCATTTTCCGCGCGGTCTTTTCAACCTTCGCTTTCGCCCGACGCCGTTCAAAGCCCGCCGGAACGGCGCGCAGCGTGTTTTTTGCGTCCTCCGTCCAATTCAAGGGAACACCGTCATAACCGATTTCCCGGGAAAGCCCGCCTTCGGCCTTGGCCGCCGACTCAAAGAGCGATTTATCCAAATAACTGAAAGCGTCGCCTTCGGCGCTGCAAATCGGACAGGCCACGGGTTTTGCCCCTTTTGCGGTATAACCGCAATTTCCGCAAACATGAAAATCGGACTTTGCTTTTTCATCATAGCTTGCCGCACGCTCGGTATCACGGTCTTTTACGATATCCGTCATCATGCCTGCGATACCGCCGCTGCGCAGGCTTTCGGCTACGGCATCGTCGGCTTTCATTTTATCGCGATCAATGCCTTTTTCATCCAGCACTTTCCCCATATTTTTCATCATGTCGATCGAGGATTGCGGCAGGATGTCCCCCATCGCCCCGTCCACAACGGAGTTGGTAATGATGGAATAGCCTTTTTCGACGGCATAACGGTAGACTGCGGTTTTCGCCACGCCGCGCGCAAAAATCGGCACCTTTTCCATGCGTTTGGAGGCTTCTTCCGTCCAGGCCACGGTATATTCTGCAATCGCATCAATGGGCGGCATGTAGGTTTTATTGGAAATCAGGACGTTGCAGGGGGCCATGCGCACGAGGTTTTCGGAATTGCTGCCGACATCCATTTCGCTGTCCGAATGCACCCCGATCCGCCCGACAATCAAGAGCCAGGGTTTTTCTTTTTTAACATATTGCAACACTTTTTCAAACGGCTTGCCATCCAAAAGAGAGGTGCTGATTTTGACGCCCTCTTCTTCCGCAAGTTTTGTGCAGACCTCAAGATGAGATTGGTAGATTTTTGCGAGCCCGGAATCAATGACGTCTTCGTGCAGTTTTTCCTGTTCTTTAAAACGGAAAACTTTTCCGGCCTCTTCATTCAAAACCCCTGAAATCGAATTGAAGACCGCATAATGGTAATACGGATCAAAGGCGGAAACCACATCGACGGGTAAATCAAAGGCTTTCGCGAGGGTCAGGGCGGTTTTGAAGCCGCCGAAAGAATGATGGCTGCCATCCACCGCAACCACAATTTTGCGCTGGCCCATGTTTTCAGCGACTTTCCGGGTCGGTTCTTTTACCACAAAGATATCGGATTGCCGCACACGCCGCACGGTGCGCTCCGTGACGCTGCCGATCATGCTTTCTTTGACGGCCCCCACACCGAGCGCACCTAAAATCACCAGATCGTAGCCGTTTTTAACGATATCTTCGACCAAGACTTTGTAGTTTTTTCCTTCAAGCGAGACACGCTCAACCGGGACATTGCTCTCACTCGCCTTCTCGTCAATAATATCCAGGTAGGAATCGGTAATAATTTCCAAGCCGCGTGTAATCAAAGAATCATGGATCTTGCGCTGGCGCTCCAACTCGTTTTCATCGTGATACTCCTCGGGGAGCCCGGCCTCCATTTGCTTAAACCGCTTGTCATGCAGCTTCGCGGCGTACGCATGGCTGCCAATCACTTTTGAACCGAACTGCCGGGCCAGGGCCATACCGATATCAATGGCCGTATTCGAAAAATCTGAGTTATCCACCGGGATATAGATTGATTTGTACATAGGCTAAACTCCCCCTTCTAATGCCGTCCTGGGTCTAACATAAGGCTGTACCGTATGAAAATTTTCGGATTATACCACCCAATCCGGAATCAAGACAAGCGCATTTTTAAGCCCAAGATCGGCGATAGGCATTGGAGATGGGGCAAGTGTTCATCATCTGAGCATTTAAAATGCCTGGACGGGAG
>JALUVJ010000086.1 GCA_027020665.1 Nitrospira sp. | reverse complement strand
TAGCAAGGTCACGGCAAACGGCAAGCCTGCGAGTAAGGCCCCGGGATCATGCAGGGGATTTGCACCTTCCTGCATTGCACCTGCAAACAAAGTCGTAATCACCGTAATGATAAAAAGAATAATCGGAACAAAAACAGACTGGCGGGTGTCGGGATCTGTCTCGGAAGACACTTCCTCCGAAAAAGGCGCTTGCGGCCCGAAGGCTTCCGGGGGAGGCTGAACAGAAAGGGGAGGCGCAGCATGACTGTTTTTGCCTACGGCGTCTAAAGCGGGTTGCGGCCTTGGCGGTAAAGGCAGATCCGCTTTTGTGGGATTTTCTTCATCGGACGGCATCGGCTAAGCCTTCCGTTGCGGTAAAGCACGCACATCCGATACACCGGACATCGGCAGGGCGACCTGACCGCTACGTGTTTGCAGGTAAATCTCGGCTTCACCGACACCGAGTAACTTTCCGGTATAACGCATCCCTTGATACGTCAACTCGATCGACTGCCCCTGAAGCTTTTGCAATGGATCCATATGGTTTAATTATAAGCAGGCTCACATTCATTCAGCAAGGACAATCAAGAGCTGACGAAGCATGCGGAAAAGATGAGAGACGTTCTTTATGCTTTATCCCGATTTGGTGATGGCTTTATTTTTTTCTCGGGCGGAACGTTCGGCATCCAAAACCGCCGCGACACGAAAGAGCACGAGCACGAGAATACGCAGATAGAGATTCAGCGTGAGCGGGATCTGGCCCCGGATAATATCCCAATAGCCTTCCGGTAAAAGATAAACATCCAAGATCAGAGAGGCGATAAAAAAACCGGCGCCTTTGGCCATATCGCCATTGTAAAACTGGCCGACACCGGGAAAGATACCGGAGAGAATAATCGCAACTTGAGCCGATTTTTCCTGATGCGATTTTGAGGACATGATGCGCTCCAAAAGTGCAGATCATAACGAAATCTCCAGGCTCTGTCAAAAAAGCATGGAAAGCGCAAACTCCGCACGGGCTTCTTCGGGAATATCGTTACCGTCAAGGTTTGTACTGTCTTTTGACATGGCTGCTCCAATGTCGAGATTGACCAGCCAAAGGTTCACACCGATTCCTGCAGTGTAGACCAAACCGATGCCATTTTCCGCAAGGTTTTTGTAGGCACCGCCCCTGAGTTGAAGGAAGACCAGATCCACTTCTAAACCTGCAGCGATGTTCTGCGACTTTAAGTTGCTTCCCACGCTTGCATCATTTTTTGTCAAATCAAAATCTGCTGCAAAGGTCAAAACACCGTTGGGCTGATAGGCAAAACCCGTCCGCAATTGTGCCTCTTCTTTGAACTTTCCAAATTTGGGCGAATTCAGGTTCCGGCCCGCAAGCCCGAAGCGAAATGCATCTCCCACACGATAGAGCGCACCCAGATCAAGCCCGAAATTGCTGTCTTCTTCATAGTTATCTAATGCATCATCCAGCGCATCCCCGAAATCTTGATTCAAAATATCAATTGTCCGATCATAGATGCGTGCCTTCATGTATTTCAGGTTTCCGCCGATCGACAGATTTTCCGAAAAGGCACGACCGTAGGTCAAAGGCACCTCAAACAAAGCAATGCCGATAAAACGAAGTTTAGAAGTATTCTGAGAAAGCGGCCCGCCGCCAACAGCACTATTCGCCAAAGTCGCCGCACTCACCGCTTGATCGACGATGTCCGCCGGAACCGTCTGACCGGCTGTCGCAAGACCATTGTCAATGGCATTGATGAAGCCATTTCTTTGTGTCGCATCCCACCCCAACACGGCAAGCTGCGCATCTATATCATTCACCTGAGCTCCGGTCAAAGTTGTGACGCCACTGGTATTTGCCGTGCTGCAGGCGGGACACCCCAGGTTTGCCGGATCGGTAAAATCGGCAATAGAAAATGCAACGGCATTGTCCGGGCCAAGATTGTTAAAATCAAACCTAGGCGTGGCACTGACATCAAGCAAGACTTGGCCCCCCAAACCAAAATGACCCGATTGAATACCAAAACGACTGTTCGCAGTAACGGTCGCAAATTTATCATTTTGCCCTCTAAAATCCTCTATCGCATCTAAAAGACCGATAAAATCGGATACTTTATCTGCCGTGATATTGTCATTATCAATGCCGTCAAAATCAATGCCGGTCACCTTACTAATTGTGTCTCCAAAATTATTGTGGAGCTGCGCACCCACCCCGGCACCGGCAACCGTTGAGCTCCAGCCCCTTTTTCCATAATAATCCTCTTTGGAGCCTCCAAAAAACCCAAAAGCACCCGGATTCCAATAGCTCGCCGTCGCATCATTTGCGACAGCGACATTCGCCCCGCCCATGCCAAGCGCGCGCGGGCCGACAATCTGCCATTCGGCTGCCAAAACAGGTGTGCCGATGAAACAAACCACAATAACCGTCATGGCAATGAAAATAGATCTTTTAAGCCTGTGAATCATGCCGCGTTCTCCTCATTTTTTGGGATTCAAACTGTCATCGGATCTGCGGGCAAATCATCTGAAAAATGATTCGACCGGAATAAATGCAGGGGTGTGGCCTCCATGCCCATTAAAGGTATCATTCAAGCGATATCCGGTCAATAACTGCGCTAAAACAAGTGCGGTAAACACGCTTTCATTTTTACACAGAAAACGGGAGACGCTTACCCGATGCAGTTCATCTTGAGCAAACATCTCCCGTTTCGTGGGAGGGATGGTGCCTTATCAGAAAAAAGAAGCCGGGCGGCGCCTACAATGCGGCCGCATGCTCCAGGCTTCTCTCTTCCGTTTCTTCGATATCAATCGGATGCAAAAAGTCCCGAATCGAAACCACACCGACGATCCGGCCAAACTTTGTGACCGGGAGGTGACGGAGCCCCCGCGCTTCCATAAGCGCATTGGCCTCAAGGATCGTTTGCTCCGCCTTGATGGTAATTAAAGGTGAGGTCATCACCGCGTGAATCGCCGTGTGTTCCGGCATACGCTGCTTCGCGACAACGCGCCGAATGATATCGACTTCCGTGATAATGCCGACAAAATCACCGTCCTCAATAACAAGGAGACTTCCGATTTTATTTTGCGCCATTTTGACCGCCGCATCCTGAACGGATTTCTCGGCATCAATGTCACAAATTTCCTTCGACATCAACGACTCGATTTTAGGAATCATCTTTAAAACCTCTTTTATTTACAAAACAATTAAGCGCAACGCCTGCTCCGTTTTTTCAGGACAAAAACACGCACATCAAAAATGAGGCAGTGCGCCCAGTGTGGATTCAAGATAACTCGCGAGAATATCCCGCCGGGCGACAATACCAACCAGACAGCCTTTCTTGTCCACAACCGGCACCCGAATCAAATGCCGCGCTTGCAAAAGCGCGCAAACCTCCTCAGCTGACATCTCTTCGGGAATGGAAACCACCAACTCGGTCATAACTTCCGAGGCCGGTGTTTTTGAGAGCGCCTTCCCTTTAATGATGGCATTCAACAAATCACACTCACTTACAATCCCAATCAAACGGCTGTGCCCATCGACAATCGGAATACTGCCAAAATTCCGTTTATGCATCACTTCCGCCAAAAACTGGCAATCCGTATCTGCTTCGCAGGAGACGACCTCCCGCTCCATCAAATGGGCCGCATCCATCTCCACCATTGTCTTTCCACCGTTCATAAAATCCGTGCCTCTCATGGCCCGACTCCTCCTCTGCCCTTTTTATTTCAGTCCGCAATAAATTTTATCCGCTCAAATGTGAAAGTAACTTCCCCTGCCGATCAACTTGAATTTTAAGAAGCTCCCGACTGCCATAAGCTTCATTCCACACCGTGAACATGGGGAAAACCCGAATAACACGCTTCCGCACGGGAAAGGGCGTATCTTTTTTAAAGAATGCAATGAGCGGAAGTGAAAACACGATCAGAAGAAAACCCGCCATCATTGCACGATACAAAGCCCTCTTTTCCGTGGACGTATTTGCAACATGGACCAGACTCGCCTGCTGAAACGAAAGTGCGGGGCTTCCGCTATCCTTTCGCATATTTTGCATCGAAAATCCCTGCCGCGCACGGCGCAGGAGTGCTTCCGAAGCGAGGTCCCGGGCTGTTAAACCCTCAATGGCCCGAATCAATTCGGCCTTTTCCGCCTGCAAAGCGTGAAGACGATCCCGAGCATTTTGCAGGCCCAGGCTTTTTTGATGCAACAAGTAGGACGCATTCGGCCGTGAGGCAACATCCAGCGCCGAACGCATTTTCTCTCGAAGCCACGCCTCTTCCTTTAAGTTTTCTTGAAGACGATTTTGCAACCCGGACCGCTCATCCGGCATCACACTTTCCGCATGTGCCCTACCCCCTAAAATCGCACCGGGAACTAAGACGAACATCAAGGTACAACATAAAACAACACCGCTACCCTTTAAGATCTGCCTTCTCATGATCCTCCCTCCTAAACACACGGCGTGTTAAGAGCAAAGTTGATACCTAAATTAAAAAGATTTTCATAATATTTTTTCTTTATTATCAAATACTTAAAAATGCACATCCCAGCAAGTGTTGCATATTTCCCCAGTCCGAAGCAAAACGGGACACCCAAGATTGACGAAACCGCTTCATTGCCTTAAGCTCAAGAGAAGATGCCGCAAAAAAAAGAAACACAAAAGACCCCGCCGCTCCGCTACTCCGTCATCATTCCGGCCTACAATGAAGCACTTTGGCTGCCGCAGACCCTTCAAAACCTGAAAGAAATCATGACCGCCGTCAATGTTCCGGGAGAAGTGATTGTCGTGGACAACAACTCAAGTGACCACACCGCAGAAATCGCCCGGACTCACGGCGCGCGGGTCGTCTTTGAAGCCGAAAATCAAATCTCACGCGCACGAAACGCCGGTGCACGCATCGCCTCGGGTGAGGCCCTGATTTTTTTGGACGCCGACACACGCATCCCGGAGGGGCTTTTACGGACCGCGCTGAAAAACCTGGAGGACGGTGCATGCGGAGGCGGAACCACCGTTACTTTCGATCGGCCCGCCGGCCCTTTTGCAAGGATGATCCTCAGTGCCTGGAACACGGTTTCTTTATCGTTTAAACTCGCGGCGGGCAGTTTTATTTACTGCCGACGCAATGCCTTTGAAGCGGCCGGGGGGTTTAGCGAAAAACTTTACGCAGCGGAAGAAATCCGCCTTTCATCGGATCTGAAAAAATGGGGAAAAAAACACAACCGATCTTTTGAGATGATTACAGACTACCCCGTCATCACCTCCGCACGAAAACTGGACAAACCCTTCCGCACCTTTTTAGCCACGCTCACCTGCCTGTTTTTTCCCTTTTTAGTTTACTCAAAAAAACTCTGCTGGTATTGGTACAAACGGGATTAAATTTTCAATACGCCGCCGTCACAATAAGACCCACAATGTTTCGCTCATAGTCGAAAATGGCGATATTGGAGTCATTTTGCTGATAGAGATATTGCGCCGAAATCTGCGTGTGCTCGCTTAAAGGACGGGAAAGCCCGGCGATAAAACGCAAATCGTCGTCTTCCCGTTTCCGGCGATTGGGAAGGTCATTTTCATTGGGATCGCTGTAATCGCGCCGCGTGCCGCTCACTTCCAGGGAGAGCACCGACTGTTTCCAGGGCGGTAAAACAAGGCCCAGCTTGATTTCGTGACCGTCGTAGCTCCAGTCATCTTCCTGGATGCCGCTGCCCGCCTTCTCTTTTTCAAAGCCGTAGGCCGCATAAAACTTCCCTTTTTCGCCAAACAAAAGCGTGTGTGTTGCCGACAAGCGGTGCGTGTCCGCATCGCGCGTATTGTTTGCGGTGAATAAAGGGCGGATGTCGTCAAAATCCTTCATGCCGTAGCGGTAATCCAATTCCGTGAAATGCATTTCGGAATGGCCCCAGAGAAACGTGGGGCCGATACTGTGACCTGTCATGTAATCTTCGCCGCCCAAGGTCGCATATTGAAATCTATAAATCAGCCCCGCTTCGTTCATGCCCAACTGACGGTAGCCGCGCAAAGAAAGGTTGTGATCCTGAATATTGAAATCGTCCAAACTGTTTTCGGAATGCAGGTTTTGATAGAAGCTGTATTGCACATCGCTGCGCCAATGGTCTTTTTTAAACCACTCATACTTGCCCTGCAAATACACGACACCGACAAAGTCGTCTTTTTCTTTGATCCCCGTGGGAAGCGGCGCATTGCCTGAGTCCAACACCACATTGTCGTCATACTGGATTCCGAGCGACATGCTGAATTCCCAGGGCTTTTCTCCCGCTGCTGCGGTATCGATCTTGTTAATAAATCCACGCGCCGTCTCGGATAATTCGCGATTGGGTGAAAGCGTCAGCACCTCTTGAAAAGCCGCTTTTGCCGAATCCAAAGCCCCGGCCTCGTAGTGGGCCACAGCAGACTGAAAACGAATCGCCCCCGCAAGACTTGAATCGAGCGACACGGCTCGATCCAGTTTCGCCTGAGATGCCGCCGCACTGCCGGTCCGCCGTAAAATGAGGCCTTGATAATAATGCACACGTGCGCGACCGGGGTCGATTTGCTCAACGATTTTCAAAGACGCCATCGCCTCTTGGTCTTTGCCTATTTGGTAATACAGTACACCCAAATCCATGCGGGCGGGAATGAAGGTCCGGTCAATTTCAAGCGCCTTTAAAAAATGGCCTTCCGCCACTTTGTCGCGATTCGCTCGTGCTTGTGTCACACCCAAATAATAGTGCGCCTCAACGCCTTTGGCATCTGCCGCAATCGCTGCCTTAAACTGCTCAAGCGCCGCTGACAAATTCTTTTGATTGAGCTTTGTGATGCCTTCGGCCAAACGATCATTATATTTTCCGCCATCTTCTGCAAAAGCGCGGAGCGGCAATATCAATATCAGTAATATACTGAATAAAAACAGATAATGGTTTCGTCTTTTCGGGTACATTTCTACTCCTTTATTCACAATGATTCTATTATTGCAACAGCGTTATCCCAATATCATCCAGACCAAGTGACTGTGCGGAAGTAAGACCTAATTCTAAAGAAAAACGATCCAGATCAATGGCATTTTCACGAAAGGGAAGGGGAAATGTTACCCCCGGCGGTTTTCCATCAATTGAAATATCATCAATACTTTGTGTATCCAGATTAACGGTAATTTCAAAAAATTGGAAAGCCCCCGACCACGGAATACCAATCCCGTCGGGATTTTGATCATTTAAATCCAAAATACCGTTCGGGCGATAAGAAATATTCATTAGGATGCGACCTAAACTGTCTCGGATCACCATGCTGGCAAAAGAGAGGTTCCGGGTAGAAGCCGAAGATCGCCACCGGACGATGTATCTTCCTGTACGGGGTGCCGTCCCTGCAACAAAGGCACTCAAATCAAGCCCTCCCTGCTGGCCCGCCACTTGATTAAAAAGCGCATATTTAATAGATCCTGCGCCCAAGTTGATCTGCTGGACTAGAATCGTTCCTGCCGACTCATTGAGCGTCAAACGATCGCCGACCGGATCACCCGGCGGATTCAAATTCGGTGGCTTCTGGGCGTCATCCGAGTCAAAATCGACGTTCAAAAGCAGAGTCCGCCGCATATTTGCCGTGCAATTTTTATCCGCATCCATCGTCACTGTGGTGGGTGAAAGTGTGCCCGAACAATCACCGCTCCATGAATCAAAAGTCCAACCCGAAACATTCGCGGTTCGCAAAGTCACCCGTGTGCCTGAAACAAAATCTGCAATACAGCTCGTCCCGCAATTAATCGTGCCGGGTAAGAGCGTCACAGAACCGCCGCCGATGACATTCACGGTCAAACGGAAATCGTTGTCGAGGTTGGTGACCGAAACATCCGACGGATTTAAATTGTTGTAATTCACATCCGTACTGACTGCGGCGGCCGTAATGATATTGTAGGGTTGATCCCCGTCGGCAATACCGTCATTCACGCCAGTGACCGTCACCGTGCGTGCGGCATTCCAATTGCCCGGCGTAAAGGTCAGGCTCACCGGAGAAACCGTTCCTTCTCCCATATCACTGGATGAAAGGCGAACCGTCACATTCGCACTCGGCAGACTGGAAAGCACCACGGTGAAGGTATCCGTACCGCCCGCTTCGGTGGTCTCAAGACCGGACATGGGATTGATGACAATGTCCGCAGAATCATTGTCGCGATTTGTCACCCCCACATCTTGGGCATCAAAACCGCTGTAATTTGCATCACTGCTGACAGCCGCAGCGGTTAAAATTTGATAGGGAATGTGCCCATCTATGACAAAATCATCGACACCCGTCACCGTCACCGTCTGCGGGGTATTCCAGTTGAATGAGGTAAAGGTCAGGCTGTTTGGAGAAACCGTACCCTCGCTTGGAGTATCCGATGACAGGGCAATGGTGACATCGGCGGTCGGTTCACTGGTGAGCGCCATCGTAAAGGTCGCATTGCCGCCGGATTCCGTCGTGATTAAACCCGAGGTCGGCACAATTGAAACACCAGCCGCGTCGTCATCCGTATTCGTCACGAAAACATTGTCGGGGTCGATCCCGTTGTAGGCTGTGTCCGTACTCGTCGCGGCCGCAGTGAAGATAGTGTAGTTAATATCGCCATCATCCACATCGTCATTCACACCCGTCACGGTCACCGTTTGCGCCGTATCCCAATCGGTCGCGGTAAAGGTCACGCTTCCTGTCGAAATTGTGCCTTCAGAAAGATCACTCGACGAAAGTCCTATCGTCACATTTCCGGTCGGTTCACTATTGAGGCGAATCGTGAACGTATCCGTTCCCGCGCCTGCTTCACTCGTAGTGAGTCCTAAAACCGGCGTGACAATGATGCCGACGCTGTCGTTGTCGTTATTGGTCACGGAGACATCCGCCGCATCAACGCCGTTATAAGTCGTATCGGTACTCGTGGCGGCCGCCGTCACAATCGTGTAGCCGATATTGCCGTCGGCGATATCATCATTTGCACCGGTCACTGTTACCGTCTGCGGGACATTCCAGTTGCTCGCATCAAAACTTACGCTGGCGGGAAGCACCGTGCCTTCTGTTGTATCGCTGGATGAAAGCCCGATGCTGACCGATGCCGTCGGCTCACTATCCAAGACGACGGTAAAGGTATCGCTTGCACCGCCTTCATCCGTGAGCAGTCCGGCCGTACGGCTCAGCGTAATGCCCGCCGCGTCGTTGTCCGTATTTGTCACGGCCACATCATCCGCATTCATGCCACTGTAACCCGTCGTGTCGCTGCTGACGGCGGCTGCCGTCAGGATGGTGTAGGCTTGATCGCCATCGTCCACCGCGTCATCCACGCCCGTGACGGTCACGGTTTGCGCCGATGCCCAATTGCCAGCCGTAAATGTCAGACTTGAAGCAGAGAGCGTGCCTTCGCTGAGGGTATCTGAGCTTAGGCCGATGACCACATCCGCATTCGGCTGTGTATTCAAAACGACGGTAAAGGTCGCGATGCCCCCGGCTTCCGTCGTGACCAGGCCCGCAGTGGGATTCACGGTAATGCCCGCAATATCGTTGTCGTTATTGGTTACAGAAACGTCAGCCGCATCAAATCCGGCATAATCCCCGCCCGTCGCGGCGGCGGTAAAAATGGTGTAAGGAACAGGACCGTCTGCGATGGCATCATCAATCCCTGTGACCGTTACCATTTGCGGGGTATTCCAATTGGAGGCATCAAAACTCAGGCCATCGGTCGAAATCGTTCCCTCGGCTGTATCACTGGAAGAGAGCGGAATATTCACGGTCGCGGTGGGTTGGCTTGTCAAAACGACACTGAAGGTGGCCGTTCCCCCCGCTTCCGTCGTCACCAAACCCGAAGTCGGGGTAACAGTAATCCCGACAACATCGTCATCGTTATTCGTCGCAGCCACATCGGGCGGATCAATGGCAGCGTAAATCGTGTCGGTGGATGTCGTCGCCGTTGTGATGGTGTATGAGACGTTGCCATCCGCCACGTCATCATTCACACCCGTCACCGTCACGGTTTTCGGCGTGTTCCAGTCAGAAGCATTAAATGTCAGACCCGGAGGGGACACACGGCCTTCCGTTTCATCACTCGATGCGAGGGCAATCATCACATCCGCCGTCGGCTCACTGTCTAAGACGATGGTAAAAAGATCGCTCGTCCCCCCTTCATCTGTCAGCACCGTTGTTTTGTTCAGAATGATGTTTGCGGTATCGTCATCGGTATTGCTCACGGAAACGTCGTCTGGATTGATCCCGTTATAACCCGTATCGCCGCTGGATGCGGTAGCCGTCTCAATCGTATACGCTTGATTTCCATCGTCCACGTCATCATTCACACCCGTCACCGTCACGGTTTTCGGCATGTTCCAGTCAGAAGCATTAAATGTCAGACCCGGCGGTGAAACACGGCCTTCCGTTGCATCATTTGATGCGAGTGCAATCGTCACATCCGCCGTCGGCTCGCTTGCAAGCACGATCGTGAAAGTCGCACTGACGCCTGCCTCAGTCGTCACCAAACCCGTTGTGGGATTCACGATGATGCCTACGTTATCGTTGTCGTTATTGGTTGCGGAGACATCCGCCGCATCAACGCCGTTATAAGTCGTATCGGTACTCGTGGCGGCCGCCGTCACAATCGTGTAGCCGATATTGCCGTCGGCAATATCATCATTTGCACCGGTCACTGTCACCGTCTGCGGGACATTCCAGTTGCTCGCATCAAAACTTACGCCGGCGGGAAGCACCGTGCCTTCTGTTGTATCGCTGGATGAAAGCCCGATGCTGACCGATGCCGTCGGCTCACTATCCAAGACGACGGTAAAGGTATCGCTTGCGCCGCCTTCATCCGTGAGCAGTCCGACCGTACGGCTCAGCGTAATGCCCGCCGCGTCGTTGTCCGTATTTGTCACGGAGACATCAGCCGGGTCGATTTGTGCATAAAAGGCATCATTTGTGGAAACGGTCGTGACGATGTTGTAAGTGACATCGCCGTCCGCCACGTTGTCGTTCTGACCGGTCACGGTCACGGTCTGTGCCGTATTCCAGTTTCCTGTCGTAAAGACGAGATTGTTCGGAGAGGCGATGCCCTCCGTCGCATCATCCGAGTTAAGCGTAATCGTCACATCCGACGTCGGGGCGGAATCCAAGACAATCGTGAAGGTGTCTGTGCCGCCTGCTTCCGTTGTCAGCAAACCGGAGATCGGCGCAACGGTGATGCCGGGCGTCTCGTCGTCTGTATTGAATAAGGCAATCGGGTCCCGTGTTGCATTTTGGTAATCGAAATCCAAGCTGCCGGAGAGATCAAAATCAATCTGATAATTCACGGCACCATCCGCCACG
>JALUVJ010000085.1 GCA_027020665.1 Nitrospira sp. | reverse complement strand
CCTCTTTTAATATCGATACTATCTGTGTCTCGCTATATCTCGATCCCTTCATTAGTAAAGCCTCCTCTCAGCGCATTTTAGAAGAATACTCTACTTTTAACTGGTACTATCTTAGGGGAGGCTTACCTAGCAGCTCTTTTTATTTTAGAAAGAATAACCCTTTCTGACTCAATCGCCTTATTGGAAAGCACAATTTCTAAATGGATTCTTTTCAGTAGCTTCTGAATAAGCACACTGTGGACCTTCCTTAAAAAACTCTGAGGAAGCTGGTTCAACCCTGTTACATTAAGGCAAGATTAAGTTCTTTGGAATTTCTGACCACGAACAAATTCGAGGAAGAAGACCGATAAAATAGATAAAATAAAACCCAGAAAAAATGAGAGCGAAACGATTAGTTTTTTATAAGGCCTTAATGGATCTTTATAAAGAACGTACTCTCCCACAACTTCGGCATTCTGCAAATTTTCCTTAGAAATATTAAATTTCAAGGTTTCCATCTCTTCTTTGAGTTTGGTAATACGTGCCTTTAAAACAATATTGCGTTGATCTTCTAATTTTCTGATGGTTTCATTTTGTATCTTATCTTTATCTCTTTGAAGATTCGCAATCGTTACATTTAAGATATTCTCTTTCTGCATCAATAGATTTTTAATATCAACATCCAAGATATTGTTTTTCTTAATGTTCAGATCTTTAATAGCAACCTTAACAATGTTTTCTTTGTGTCTTAAGAGTTCGGGGATCGTTTCATTTAAAATAACACTCCTGTTCAATTTTAGGTCTTCAATCTCTTTTTGCGCATTTAATATTAAATTTTGATAATTCAGCATCTGTATTGAAGAAATCATTGAAGATGTTTTATCCGGTTGTTTGAGTTTATTGATTGCCGCGACAGAACGGCTGTATTCATTCAGTTTTTCTATCTGAAAATCGATTTTAGCCTGCAAAGACACCAGGGTCACGTTTTGAAGAAACTTAATTTTTTCATCGATTTTAACAATATCCTGTGTTTTCAGACGATGGATTTCTTCATCGATTCTAACAATATCCTGCGTTTTTAATCGCTCAAGATCCTTGTCAATTCTAACAATATCCTGTGTTTTGAGGCGGTTCATTTCCTCATCGATTCTAACAATATCCTGTGTTTTCAAAAGCTTGATTTTCTCATCGATGTTTTTGATTTCGATTGTATTGATATGAATGATCTCTCTTTGAATGTTTTTGATCTGGTTTTGGTTTTTTAAGATATATTGATCGATCTTGTCTTGAAAACGATTCTGAACATATTGTACGACTTCCTCATTTTTTCTCAGTGCATCATCATTCGACAATCCTTCCGTTTTAATGACCAAAAAATTTGCCGCACTCTTGTCTATGGAAACATCCGATACAATTAAATCATCTGCTTCATCAAATGTCGGTCGATCGGGGTCAACCTTGAAAACGATCTTTAGTGTTCTCTGTAGAACCTCCGGCTCCTCAATCAAGCTTTCCCCGATATGACCAATTTTTAAATTCGATTTGACTTCGTAAATCGGTGTTTGCAATAAGGAAAAGAGGAGCCCGGAAACCGCAGCCAGTGAAGTCGCCAAAATAATAATTTGTTTTCTTCTTACTAATACCTGCCATAATGTGAATAAATCGATTTCATCATCTTTGAAGTCTTCTTGTTCATAAAAAGGCTTGATCTCCTTTTTATATTTCAATTGATTTCCCAAAAAAACACCACCTTTTGCCGGTTAATGTACAATCAAAAGAATCAAGAAGTTTCTTAAAAAAATCGTAAAACTATATCAACTCGCCGACCTTTCTCTTTTCTCTTTTCTTTTTTGACTTTAGGTATTCTGCTTCTCTTGACTGAACTTGTTTTAAATATTCCAGAAAAAAAGCAAGAACCAGCGCACTTATAAAACCCAGAGCCCCGGCCAGCGAACTGAAAAGAACTATCCGAGGGCCAACAGGTTTTGTGGGGATAATCGGGGCAGAAATCAAGCGCGTATTTTCCGTCATTATTTTTGAGTTGTTATTGATTCTTGTATCTTTTAACTCGCGTTTAAATCCTAAAAGTTGTACGTTTTTCTGCTCAAGTTGGGATTGCAGTAGAATAACGGAAGGTGCATTGACGACTGGCGCCATCTGCTGTTTTTGGATTAAGAGCTCCAGTTCACGAATGGCGTTCTCTATCTGTGCCACGTCATGGGACAAGCTCTTTTCGTAGATTTGATATTCGTGGAGCCTTTCCTGAAAGCGGCTTTCATGCCTTTTAATAAGCAGGTTTGTAACCGTTTGGGCAATATCCACTGTTTGTTGCGGGATTTCATCATAAACGCGCACCGAAAGCAATAAAGGCAACTTTTTCCCGGTGGGTCCGCTTTCCAATACTTCAGCCTGAATGCGTTTATTTTTTCTCATTTGATCGGCGGTGGTGTCTAAATTAAGTTGTTCGATAATTTGCACAAAAAACGCATCGCTGCCAAGCCATTCTCGTGTTAAATAAGGATTTTCAATCTCTTTTTCCCAAACACGCCCAATCTGAATATAGGCCGTTGTTTCATATTTTTTAGGAAGCATCCAGCTGATGCCTCCTGCAATCGCCATCAGAATCAAGGTGGTAAAAATAATGAAATTGCGGCGGGACCAGATGATACGGAGCAAGTCGATCAGTTCGATCTCATCCCCTGCATTAGAATCTTCTAATGATCTCACTGAGTTATCGATACCCCATAAACGGATAAACTAAAGAGGTGATTTATTTATACCAGATAGGCAGCTAACCTTCAAGTTATGAAGGACTCACCCAAAATCAATCGCTGATTTTCGGATTTAGCGGCACAGTAAAAAACCCGTCCGATAGACACATCCCCTTCATACAACACCAGTTTTTTTAAAATAGTCAATTGTTTCAAGCAGCCCCTTTTCTAAAGGAACCTTTGGCTGCCAATCCAAAATTTTACGAGCCAAAACAATATCAGGCCGCCTGCGTGTCGGATCATCGCTGGGAAGCGGTTTAAAAACCAGTTCGGAGTTTGAGCCTGTCAACCCAATTACCTTTTGGGCCAAAGTCAACATATCACACTCGTTCGGGTTTCCCAGATTCACCGGGCCCGTAAACCCGTCCGGACTATCCATCAATCGGACAAAAGCGTCGATCATATCACTTGCAAAGCAAAAGGAACGTGTTTGTTTGCCATCTCCATAAATCGTGATGGGTTCGTTTTTAAGTGCTTGCACAATAAAATTTGAAACAACACGTCCGTCATTCGGATACATCCTCGGGCCATACGTATTAAAAATCCGCGCGACTTTAATCTCAAGCCCGTGTTGACGGTAGTAGTCGAAAAAAAGAGTTTCGGCACATCGTTTGCCTTCGTCATAACACGACCGCACACCAATGCTGTTGACATTCCCCCAGTAGGATTCTGTCTGCGGATGCACCAGGGGATCCCCGTAAACTTCAGAGGTTGAGGCCTGAAAAATCTTTATCTTCAAGCGCTTGGCCAGCCCAAGCATATTAATCGCGCCATGTACGGACGTCTTTGTCGTCTGAACCGGATCGGATTGATAGTGAACGGGAGAGGCCGGACAGGCCAGATTGTAGATTTCGTCCACTTCGATGTAAAGCGGAAAACATACGTCATGGCGCATCAACTCAAAATACGGGTTCGACATTAAATGAGCAATGTTCTCTTTGCTGCCCGTATAATAATTATCAATGCAGAGGACTTCGTGGCCGTCATCAAGCAAACGCTCGCATAAATGAGAACCGAGAAAACCCGCCCCTCCGGTAACTGCAATTCGTTTTTTCTTCATTTTATAAGGTATTTAAACACCGCGTGTCCGGTTGTAAGGAAAGATCAGCCGGAATTAATGGCCGCTCCGTCCTCCCATTGGACTTTTTGGGATGGCTTCATACCTTTTTTTAAGATCGGGATGTGCATCAAGAAAAGCGTTCACACCGGCCTCGTCGGCAAACACCGTTGCGCTTCTCGATTGGTATTTTTCAATTGTGAGATCATGTCTGGATAAGATATTTGAAATAAAATCATTAATTTCTTTTTCCATTTTTCGCAGGGCTTCCATCGAAGGTCCGCCTTCAGGACCGAATTGGGGTCGCTCCCGATTCTGAAAAAATTTGCCGATATTCTCTCCCATATCGATTCTTGCCCGAACATATTGTTCAATTTCAGCCGCAGAAGGAGGCGTTGCGGACACCTCCGGCACGGGAAGAGAACCCAAGGCCTGAAAAACAACAAAGGCGATGAAAAAATAAAACATTTTTTGGGCTTTAAAAAATGGAACACGCATCGCTGACCTCTCTTATATAAAGTTTAGACTGCCGTCCATTAGGTATTGCGTGGTTAGTTTACTGAGGCATTCACCAGAAAGCAAGAGAGGAAGCGATTATTTCCGTAATCCCGGGGCCTTCGAACTTACTTTCCAGCTCACATAAATAATTTCTTGATCGGAGCTTCCTCTTGAAAGTCGTAAGCAAAAATAATAACTTCCTCCTATATCATCCTACAGGTTCAAAACCCGCTGATTGCAGCTTTACCCCGCCCCCTCAAAGCCGCATTGCCGCCAGGCTTCATACAACACAAGCGCCACGGCATTTGAAAGATTCAAACTTCGGTTATTCGGCAACATGGGAATTTTCAAAAGATGCTCCGGCGGCAAGGCAGTGCGAATGACTTCGGGCAAACCATCGGTTTCCGATCCAAACAAGAGGGCATCGTCCAGCTTAAAAGCCACTTCATGATAGGGACGAACAGCAAACTTTGAACACGCCAGCAAACGCGGCGGGTTTTCCGCCTCAATAAAAGCCTCCAAAGAAACATGAACCCGCAGCCGCGCAAACTCGCGATAATCGAGTCCGGCCCGCCTTAGCTTTTTATCATCCAAAGCAAAACCCAAGGGTTCGATCAAATGCAGGGCAGCACCGCTGTTGGCACAAAGCCGAATAATGTTTCCAGTATTGGGCGGAATCTTCGGTTGATATAAAACGACACGAAACATACGGCTCCTTCAAAAATAAAGACAAGCGACAAACGGCCTTATACATTAGAACGGGAGACAGGTCAAAACAATGCGGCATCCGCCTCATATCGTATCAAACCTGCCCGCAGGGATCGCCCAGAATCAATCATGGAATGTAGGGATCGCCGTTTTATTGAAATATTCTTTAGCCTATGCTTAAATGCGCAGTTAATGACTTACGCTGAAACAATCGACTACCTCTACCAAATGCAGCGCCACGGGGTCAGACCCGGCCTTGCACGCATGACGACCCTGCTTGCCCTTTTTGAACAGCCACAGCACGCCTTCAAATCGGTTCATATCGCAGGCACAAACGGCAAAGGTTCGACGGCCGCAATGGTGGCCGCCGTACTCGAACAGGCCGGATACCGCGTGGGTCTCTATACTTCGCCCCATTTGCTGGATTTTTCGGAGCGCATCCGTATTAATCAATGCCCGATTTCACATGAGGACATTATCGCGCTAACCCGGCGTCTTCGCGATAAACTGGAAAAAACTTCTCCTCGTCTCGCAAAAAGAATCAGTTTTTTTGAATTTACGACCGGACTGGCTTTTCTCTATTTTGCCCAACAAGCCGTGGACGTGGCCGTCATCGAAGTGGGGCTGGGCGGCCGTTTTGACGCGACGAATCTCGTAAAACCGCTCGTTGCTTCGATCACCAATATCGAAATTGATCATGAGCAATATCTCGGTACAACAATTTCGGAGATCGCACAAGAAAAAGCAGGCATTATCAAAGAAGCGGTACCGCTGATCTCCACAGCTTCGCAACCCGAAGTCATCTCCATTATCGAAGAAATGGCCCGGCTCAAAAAAGCACCGCTGGCCAAAGTAGGGCGTGCGGTTCCGGCTGCTTCATCCCTCGCCTCCCTTTCGTGCCCGCTCACCGATCCCATCAAGCTCTCTTACTCCGGCCTCAGAGATTACATCGTTGAAGTGCCGCTTTTGGGAAAACATCAGGTTAAGAATACAACGACTTCTCTGGGCATTCTCGAATCGCTTCAGGATCAGGGCCTGCACATTTCTGAAAACGACATCGTTGAAGGCCTTAAAAAAGTCCGGCTGGAAGGCCGGCTTGAAATCATTCAAAAAGAGCCGCTCATTTTAATGGACGGCGCGCATAACCCCGCAGGGGCGCGTGCGCTGGGTGAATTTCTGGAAGAAACCGACCCCGAACATCGCGGAAAACATTGGCTCATCAGCGGCATCATGGCCGATAAAAAAATCGCCGACATGATGTCTCCCCTTTTGGCATGGACGGATGAATTTGTGCTGACCCGGCCTAAAATCGATCGCGCAGCCGACCCGCAAGAAATCGGCACAATCACCGCGGCGCTTTTAAATCGGCAGGGCGATCAGGAACAAAATATCACAATCAAGGAAAACGTCAACAGTGCAATCGCCCACGTGAAATCACAAATCAAACCACAGGATTTACTGGTCATCACCGGTTCGTTTTATACCGTCGGAGAGGCAAAAGGCGCACTGACGGGCACACCGCCTTCCTTGATTCGAGGATAAATGCACCCGGGTTTCAACCCCTATCAGCCGGAGTCCCGTCCGCCCGGAGATACGCCGCTTCGGTTATGGATTGCAGGCCGGACAAAACGACTCCGGGGCATACTGCTCCGCCTTCCCGTCTTCTGCTTCTTATTGGCCCGCTTCGCCTTGCCGCTCTTTGCCGCGGAAATCCCCGGAAAAAGTGATGCCCCCATCCATCTCAAAGCGGATCATCTGCAATATTTTAAGGAGAAAGAGATTTATGTGACACAAGGGGCCGTGGTCATCGAACAAGAACGCATGCGTCTGGAAGCCGATGCGGCGCGTTTAAACGGCAAAACAGGCAAACTGACGGCTATGGGCAATATCCACTACTTTGACGGCGAAAATACCATCGACGCCGAACGACTCACACTGGACATCAACACAAAACTGGGCGTGCTCTACGAAGGCAGACTTTTCATGAAAGAATCCAACTACTACATTCAAGGCAAAGAAATCATTCGTGATGCGCTCGACCACTACCGACTCAAAACCGGCGCATTCACGGCCTGCGATTGCCAGGAAAACCCTGCCTGGCGCATCCGCGCCGTTAATTTGGATCTTACAATCGATGAATACCTCTTTGCCAAACATGCGCGGTTTTATGTCAAAGAAGTCCCCGTATTCTACTTTCCCTATTTTTTCTATCCGGCAAACCGAGAACGCCGTACCGGTTTATTGACACCTAATATCGGGATGAGTTCAAGGTACGGTTTTCGTTACAATCAAAGATTTTTTCTGGCCCTTGCGGACAATAAAGACGCCACGATTTCGGTCGATCACCGCGGAAAAAAGGGAAACGGGCTGGGACTTCAATACCGCTACGTTCTTTCAAAAAAAGGGCGCGGGGAAATTAACGTCGATTTTTTTAAAGACAAAGAAAATAACGTGGACCGCTGGGAAGTGCGCATGCACCACAATCAACAATTTACCACACGGGTGCAAGGCAAACTGGATATAAAATATGTAAATGAAGCCTCCAATCTTCGCCAACTTTCAGACCGGACCGTCGAACGTGCAAAACAAAACATCGAATCCAACCTCTCTCTCACGTATCAGGGCGATCACACTTATGCTTATTTTTTAGCCCGTTACACACAGGATTTAACACAAAACAACAACAGTGCGACCCCGCAGCGCCTGCCGGAAATCGGCTTCAGCGTAATCGAATACCGCCTTGGACAGACCCCGCTCTATCTCAATGTGGATACCACAGCAGTTAATTTTTGGAGCGAAGGGGGATTGAATCTTCAGCGCGTCGATATTTATCCCAAACTCTCCCTGCCGCTTCGGCTGAGCCGACACGCCACACTCACGCCCTGGGCCGGGTTCCGGGAAACCTGGTACCGGCATGGCGACAAAAGCCAAGGCCCACAGGGTGAGGAAGCCGTCAGCCGCAAAACCCTTCCTCTCGGGGTCACGCTTGAAGGAAACGGGACTTTAAACTGGGGCAAAACCACGCAACGTATCAGCAGCGCGATAATGTATGAAAAAATCGACGTCAGCGATGGTGATAATCTGATACAAATCGATGAACTGGATGCGCTGCACGACCGGGAAAACCTCACAATAAGCCTTATGCAACGTTTTTTGAAATTGAATGACAAAGGACAAATCGAAGAAAAAGCCTCGCTCCGCTTCACGGAAACCTATCACCTGAATAAAATCCCCAAAGTCTCGAATACCACACGACGCTTTTCCGACCTGCGCACTGAGTTCCATTTTAGACCCTGGACGACCTTGGCCCTCGAAGTCGATACCTTCTATAATCTGGAAGAGGGGCGACTCAATACAATCAACAGCGACCTGAGCGTCACCCCCGTTTCATATTTCAATTTTAAAGTCGGTCACCGATCCTCGCGCGCAGGGGCAGTCCCTCAAAAAGGCGACCTCTTTAACCCCTATTATCTGGGAGACCTCGAAAACATTGCGCCCAAAGTCGAATTTTTTTCGGGAGAAGCCACAGTCAATACGCCCTGGGGCATCCGCTATACCAACAAAATTCGCTTTGATCTCGACGCGGGCGAAAAAGTCGAAGTGGATCATATTGTGCATTATCAGGCACAATGCTGGGGCATCGGATTTTCCTATATCGAGTTTTATGATCGAGACGAGTTTTCATTCTTCATTACATTGAAGGGACTGGGTAGTTTCAGCCCGCAGCAATAGGAGTTGATCGGATGAAAAAAAAAGATCCCTCGGCCATCTTTCTCATTTCGGACTCAACCGCTGAAACGGCGGAAAAAATCTCCACGGCCGCGTTGGCGCAATTTACAAAAACGGAAACCACAATTGTGCGCAGACGGTATATCCGGACCGAGCAGCAAATCGATGCCGTGATTGACGAAGCCAAAACCAAAAACGCCCTGATCGTCTTCACCTTTGTCTCCGAAACACTGCGCTTGAAAATGCGCGAGGCCGCCTTAAAATCCGGCCTGCTCGCCGTCGATCTCCTGGGTCCGCTTTTGACCGCTATGAGTCATTTTTTTGATCGCTCACCCCATTCGGAACCCGGCCTGCTTCATCAAATCGACCGGGAGTATTTTGGACGGGTCGAGGCCGTGCAATTTACGGTAAAACATGATGACGGACAAAACCTTCACGGCGTTCCAAAAGCCGATATCGTTCTGGTCGGCCCCTCCCGCACCGCAAAAACCCCTTTATCGATCTACTTGGCGCGATTCGGGTTCAAAGTGGCCAATATCCCGCTGGTTTTAAACATCCCCATCCCGGCCGTACTGGAAGAAGTAGAGCAAAACCGCGTCGTCGGCCTTATCATTGATCCGCATCGTCTCATGGAAATCCGCTCGGCGCGCCTCAAAAAATTCAAACAAAATAAGAGCGATTACGACAAAATCGGTCCCATCATACAAGAACTCGACTACTGCCGCGAAATCTACCGGCAGCACCCGAAGTGGGGCACACTCGATGTCACAGGCCGCGCGGTTGAGGAAGTGGCAACGGACGTACGCGCCCTCATTCGAAAAAACCTTGCTGAGGAAGCTCTAAATAAGTCATGAATTGTTTTTTCGAAGCCCAAATTCCCGGCTTCTGTGTTGCAAATTTTAAAAATCTCGGGCTATTCTCCGCAATTTGCGCCTTGAATTTGAAAATTTTATCTCTTGAAAAATTCAAACAAACTTAATCGGAACTTCCCTGAGAAATAAACGACGATTATGCGCTATCATGGAGCCGTGATGAATAAAACATCTCTTTTCATCTTAATCAGCCATATGCTGCTTTTTACTTTGCCTGCGCCCGGAAAAGCAGCGGAACAAATCATCAGCCTGGAAGACGCTTACCGTTCCGCGATTTTTCACAGTGAAACCATTGCCATCGCACGCGAGCACCTCATTCGGTCCGAGAACGAGGTCAAACGCATGCGCAGTTTTCTTTTTCCCAATCTCAAGGCCAACCTGGATTATCTGCGACGCCCCAGAGCACTTGAGGGCAGCCTCGGAAACGGGAACACATTTACACTCCGCTCAAAGTCGCAAACCAACTTCAACCTGACGCTCTCACAACCCCTTTATACTGGCGGGCGCGCGCAAGCCACCTACCGGGAGGCCAAACTGGGTCGAACACTGGAACGCCTTCAGCTTGATCTCTCACAAGAAGATCTGCTCTTTGAAATCGCCCAAGCCTACTACGCCGCCCTCAAAGCCAAGAACAATGTGCGGATTGAAGAAAAGGAGGTTGAACGGCTGGCCGCCCATCGCAGAAGCGCCGAAAAACAACTCGAAGTAGGAGAGGTCACCAAAACCGCACTGCTTCGCGCGGATGCGGAATTGTCCGATGCACAGGCGAATCTGATCCGGGCCAAAAATGCGGTTTTGGAAGCGAAAGACCAACTTGCGCTCTTGGCGCGGCTCGAAGGCCCCTTTACACTTCAAAATCCCGCACCCGTGCCTTTTTTCGAGCGCACGGAATCGGAGTGGGTTGCCATTTCTCATGAAAACCGACTGGAATTGAAACAGGAAAACATCCGCATCGATCAAGCAACAGAAGGCATTGATTTTGCGCGGGGTAATTTTTTGCCGTCACTTTCCCTGGACTTGCAGTATCGCTGGGCCGACGAAAACCCAGAAGGCTCTTTTCTTATCAGAAACGACCGTTTGGCCATTTTAAAATTTGAGATGCCGATTTTTGAAGGGATGCTGAGCAAGGCGGAACTCGCCCTGGCCCGCTCTCGGCTGCGGCAATCTCACTTGGAAAAAAAGCGGCGGCAGGATGAAATTGCCTCGCGTGTGCGTCGCGCGAGACTCGATCTTGCCTCCCTCACCAGCGAACTTAAACATTTGGAAGATCAGGTGCGTTTTGCACGGGAAGCCTTTTCTCTGGCCTCACGACAATTTGAGGTCGGGCTTGGCACCAATATTGAGGTGCTTGACGCGAATGCGTCCCTGCTGGATGCCGAGCGAAAATATTCCAATGCCCTCTATGACCGGGAAATCGCCATCCTTCAGATCAAAAAAGAAAGCGGTATTTTTTCCCCTTTGCAAACACCGCAAAAATAAACCGCTCCCGCCGCTATTAACGCTGATTTTGAGCTGAGGGTTTGAGGGTAGATCTGCTGCCAAAGTTTAATTTGTTGGCAGGCTTGGCGCAGGACCCAACGATCTATCGGTACAACCAAGTCGGTTTCTTCCGCAAGCGGCACAAACGTCCGGGTAAGATCAAGCCTTTTTTCAGAGGTTTCCATCGAATCTGATCAGTCACGCAAGGTATTTTGCCGATTTAGTTTTTTCCGGCCCAGCCAGCCGGTTAAAAGCAGCAAACCGCTCATCACCAGATAAAGCGATGCCAAGTGCAAATGCGCCCGCGGGTTG
>JALUVJ010000084.1 GCA_027020665.1 Nitrospira sp. | reverse complement strand
GTAAGATCAAGCCTTTTTTCAGAGGTTTCCATTGAATCTGATCAGTCACGCAAGGTATTTTGCCGATTTAGTTTTTTCCGGCCCAGCCAGCCGGTTAAAAGCAGCAAACCGCTCATCACCAGATAAAGCGATGCCAAGTGCAAATGCGCCCGCGGGTTGGGATCGTTTTCGGGATGCAGGGTGACTTTGATCCAGCGGTTTCCCCACCAGAAGAGATTAAAGACGGCAATGGCAATGAGGAGGGTATAGTCGCGGCGAATCAGTTTTTCACCCTGTTTTGCCATCCAAAGGATGAAAAGACCCATGCTGAAAGAGAGGAGGACGATAAAGGTGTCAAAGGCCGAGAAACGATCCGTGCCCCATCGTGTAAAAAGCACATAAAGCCGGAAGGCCCACGACAAAAAAATGATTAAACCGGAAGTAATAAATAGCGCACGTACTTTTTTAGACATCTAAAATATTCCTTCTTATGGCGTTTTTTACCGTAGGGGCGGGTTTAAAACCCGCCCCTACGGCGGGATACACAATCGTCACGGCTCACTAATGTGCTTCGGCCCAGTTTTTTCCAACGCCGACATCGACGGTAATCGGAACGTTCAGTTGCACGGCCCCTTCCATCAGGGCACGGATATTTTTGCTGATAAGCGGGACTTCTTCTTCAGGCACGTCAAAAAGCAGTTCGTCATGGACTTGCAGGGTCATCAGGCTTTTGACTTCGGCTTCGAGCATCCAGCGCCAAACATCGATCATGGCGATTTTAATGATGTCGGCGGCGCTGCCCTGCAAAGGCGTATTGGTCGCGAGCCGCTCCCCCACGCTCCGTGTGAAACTGTTGTGGCTGGCAAGTTCGGGAATGTCCCGCCGTCGGTCAAAGAGGGTGGTGACGTAGCCCTTTTCCGCCGCCGTTTTGAGGGTATCATCCAGAAAAGTTCGCACGCCTTCGTAGAGTGCGAAATAGCGGTCGATGTAGCCTTTTGCTTCGGGCAGGGAGACGCCGATGTTTTTGGCAAGGCCGAAGGGGCTGATGCCGTAAATGATGCCGAAATTAACCGATTTTGCAGCGCGGCGCATATCGGAGGTAACGGCATCTTTCGGTAAATGAAAGAGCTCCATCGCGGTGCGGGTGTGCACGTCTTCACCGTTTTGAAAGGCATCCAATAATTTCGGGTCTCCGGAAAGGTGTGCGAGCAGGCGCAACTCGATTTGGTTGTAGTCGGCAGAGAGAATGACATTACCGGGTTCCGCAATGAAGGCTTCTCGGATGCGTTGCCCCAAGGTGCCGCGGATGGGGATATTTTGCAGGTTGGGATCGGTGGAGGAAAGCCGTCCGGTGGCGGCGACGGTTTGGTTGAGCTGTGTGTGGATGCGTCCCGTTTCGGGGTGAATGAGTTTGGGCAAGGCGTCAATATAAGTGGATTTCAATTTAACGATCTGGCGGCTGTTTAAGATTTCAGCGGGCAGGGGGTGATGCAGTGAAAGCTGTGTGAGCACGTCTTCATTGGTGGAGTAGCCGGTTTTTGTTTTTTTAATGGGTTTCAAACCCAGCCGGTTGAAGAGAATGTCCGCCAGTTGTTTGGGCGAATTGATGTTAAATTCCCCGCCCGCCAGTTCGTAAATCTTTTGTGTGATGACGGAAAGCTTTTCTTCCAATTCAAGCGACATCTTTTCAAGCAATTCCGGATCAACTTTTACGCCGTTTTGCTCGATGTCGGAAAGCACAAACACAAGCGGCATTTCCATCGTGTCAAAAAGTCTTTTCAAAGAAAGGGTTTCAAGTTGTGCATCAAGTTTTTTAGAGAGACGCCGGATGCCGTCGGCTTCACGGCACAATACAGGAGCGACGGCTTCAGGTCGGTAATCTGTATTTGGGAAAAGGCCTTCTGCTTCAGAATTCACGTGTTCCTTGAGGTATTCGAGCATCAGTGTGTCCAACACATAGTCCCGTTTCATGGGATGAAGCAAGTAGGCTGCGATTTTAGCATCAAAAATACGCCCTTTAAAGGCAAGGCCCTGCCGCTGGAGAATTGTTAAAAAAGGTTTAAAGTCATGCCCGTAATAAAGCAGCTCACCGCAAGCAAAGAGGGACTTCAGGTTTTCGGGAAGCACGCCGCCTTCCGGCAGCGGGAAATAAGCCCTTTGACCTGATGCCGTGGCAAAGGCAAAACCCAAGGCTTTGGCATTCATCGCGTTGCTTTCACTGGCGCACATTCGAATTGCCGTGCTGCCTGCGGTTTTAATTTCTGAAAGCAGCGGCGCAAGACCCGGTTCATCAATAATTTCAAAAGATAATGCTTTGGCTTCCGGGGCGGGAACCAGTTCTTTTAAGAGCGCGGTAAACTCCAGTTCTTTTAAGAGCGGACGCAGTTGCACTGCGTCCGGCGGCTGAGTTTCGTAGTCTTTCAGGTCGAAAGGCAGGTCGCAATCGGTTTTGATCAGGACCAACTCACGGCTCAGCAAGGCCATTTCTTTCTGTGATTCGAGAGATGCCCTGAGTTTGGGTCGCTTTATTTCATCCGTGTGATTCAACAAATTTTTGATGCTGCCAAAGGTTTGGATGAGTTGCACCGCCGTTTTTTGCCCAATGCCCGCGACACCGGGGATGTTGTCCGAACTGTCGCCCATGAGCGCCATCATTTCAACGATTTGATGTGCGGTAATGCCGAATTTTTCTTGAATGCCCGCTTCGGTGAATATTTTATCCTTCATCGAATCATAAACGGTGATTTTTGGCGTGATGAGTTGATTCATGTCTTTGTCGCCCGTGACGATGACGACTTCGAGTCCGGCCGCCTCCCCTTTTTTGGCCAAAGTGCCGATGAGGTCATCGGCTTCCAAACCCTGCTCTTCCAGCAGCGGGATTTGAAAGGCCTTTACCATTTTGTGAATATAAGGAATTTGTTGCCGCAGCAAATCCGGCATGGGCGGGCGATGGGCTTTGTATTCGGCGTACATTTCGTTTCGAAAGGTCGGGCCTTTGGCGTCAAAAGCGATACCGATGTAGTCAGGCTGCTTCTCATTGATGATTTTAAGCAGCATTTTGGTAAAACCGTAAGTTGCGTTGGTGGGCAAACCCGCGGCATTGGAGAGTTCCCGAATGGCGTAAAAAGCACGGTAAATATATGAACTGCCGTCAATAATATAAAATTGCTTTGCCATAAAATCCGGACCCGTGTGAAAAAGGAGTTTATGATACAGCGGCTTGAAAAAGCTGTCAATTTTGCGCTTTGCACCCAAGATCAGCGATTGATTTTGGGGGAAACCGTCAAGCCGCCTGAAAAACACGGCCTGCGGCCATTTTGGCGACCGAGGCCTACTCACCTGTACGGTGAGCAAAAAAATGACCGGTAACGCCGTATAAGCAGGCGGATCGGCGTTGCACAGTGGAACACGGCATGGTACATTGGGATAAAGTCATGTGTCGGGAGAACGGGATGTAATGGCCGTTTTAAAAGTCGCAAAATTGGGAAACCCCATCCTCAGAAAAATTGCCGCGCCGCTTACGGCCGATGAATGCAAAGACCCAAAATTCCAAATTTTTTTGGACGACATGGTCGAAACGATGGAAAAACTGGAGGGCATCGGCTTGGCCGCACCACAGGTTTTTCAATCCAAACAGGCCGTCGTGCTAAGATCAACAAGCAACACCCGCTACCCCGAAGCGCCCGATCACCCGCTGATGATCCTTATCAACCCCGTGCTCAGCGATCACTCCGAAGAAATGATCGAAGGCTGGGAAGGGTGTTTGAGCGTGGATAATTTGCGCGGCAAGGTGTGTCGGCATCGTAAAGTGAAGCTCACCGCTTTTGACCGGGAAATGAAACCGCTGGCCTTTGAGGCCGAGGGCTTTCCGGCCGTGGTGCTACAGCACGAGATCGACCACTTGCTTGGAAAGGTTTTTTTGGATCGCATGTCTGATTTTTCAAGCTTGACCCACCTCGCTGAATTTGATGAATATTGGCTGTCACCTCATAAAGTGGTGTAATCATGAAACTCGAAGACAAGCTCTTTCTGGATCAATACAAAGTTGATTCCGAAGCGCATCTCAAAATAAAAGACCCTGCGGTCTGTCTGAAATGCGAAAAAAAACAATGCACCTGGATTTGTCCCGCCGGTGTTTACAATTGGGATGAAGACAGCAGGAAAACCATTGTCGGATGGGAAAATTGCATGGAAATGGGTGCCTGTGTGGTGGCCTGCAATGAATTTGACAACATTGAAATGCACTACCCCAAAGGCGGGTACGGGATTTCCTACAAATACGGGTAAGTTTTGGTGACACACCCTCTCATTCTTTCGAGCACTCATTTGTCAAAAATTGAGCAGCAGCGACGATGCGTATCACGATAACGATCCGACGTTTCAATCCCGAAATTGATGTCAAACCCCATTGGGAAAACTACACTCTTGAAGTCGGGCGTGAAACGACGGTTTTACTGGCTCTGCTGAAAATCAAGGACGAAATCGACGGATCGCTTTCCTTTCGTGCCTCCTGTCGTGCTTCGATTTGCGGTTCCGATCTCATGATGATCAACGGCATGCAAAAACTCGCTTGCCGGACTTCGGTGCTGGAGGAGTTGGACCGTCATGGTCACTTGAAAATCGCCCCCATGGCCAACATGCCCGTGATTAAAGACATGGTGGTGGACATGGACCCTTTCTGGAAAAAACTCAAGGCCGTCACGCCTTATGTCGTGCGCGAAAATGACGACCTGCCCGTTCAAAGCGAAGCCTTGACAACGATTCAAGACAATCTTGAAAACGCAGACGCCTGCATCATGTGCGGGGCTTGTCTTTCCGCCTGCAACACCTTCGAGGCTTCATCTGATTTCCTCGGCCCTGCGGCACTGGCCAAAGCCTACCGGATTCAAGTCGATCCCAGGGATGAAATCAGAAAGAATCGCCTGGAAACGCTCCAAACGGAAAACGGGATTTGGGATTGTGTGCGCTGCGTGTACTGTGTTCAGGTTTGCCCCAAAGACGTGGCCCCGATGGAGCAAATTGTGCGTCTGCGGCGTCGATCCATTGCCGCAGGGTTCACGGAATCTATTGGCGCAAAACACATTACGGAATTTACAAAAGTCGTGGGTAAAGAAGGGCGCTTGAACGAAACACGTTTGCCCATCCTCATGACCTGGGGCAATTTCAAAAAAATGTTTCAAATGATTCCGCTCGGCATCAAGATGTTTATTCACGGAAAATCGCCGAACCCTTTTGCCGATCCCCCGGCAGGACACGAAGCGGTGCGCGCCATTTTCAAAGGGAGAAAAAAATGAAGTATGCCTATTACCCAGGTTGTGCGGGAAAAGGAGCGACTCCGGAGCTTCATCAATCGACCATGAAAGTAGTGGAGGGGTTGGGTATCGCCGTCCATGAATTGGAGGCTTTTAATTGCTGCGGTGCAGGCGTGATTTCCGAGGCCGATCCCGACTTGGCCTACACCTTAAATGCACGGACGCTTGCAATCGCAGAGGCGCTTGGGCTGAATATTATGACGGTTTGCGGGACTTGCCAGGGCGTGCTCGGCGGCATCAACAAAAAACTTCAAAAGGATGAGGCCCTGCGCAGTCGGATTAATGCGGGTTTGAAAGAAACAACGGGGCTCAGTTACGGCGGCACGGTGGGGGTCAAACACTTTCAGTGGATTTTGGTGAAAGACTTCGGCGTGGACAAACTGAAACGATTTATTACAAATCCTCTCACCGATGTTTCGATTGCCCCCTTTTACGGTTGTTATATTTTGAGACCGGAATCGGCGACAGGTTTTGATGACTGGGAAAATCCGCAGTCGCTTGAAAAACTAATCAAAGCCATCGGGGCCTATCCCGTCGAATACGACGGTCGTACAAAATGCTGTGGTTTTCCCGTCTTTTTGGAAAAACAGGAAATCGCAACCGAACTGGTCGAAAAACGGGTCGGATCTGCAAAAAATGCCGCTGGAGATGCGATGGTGACCCCCTGCCCGCTTTGCCACATGGCCTTGGATTTTTGTCAAAAAGATGCCGAAAAAATCCATCGTGAAAAAGAAGGACCAAGCCGCTTATTTGATATGCCCGTGCTGCATCTGCCGCAACTTTTGGGTTTGGCCATGGGATACAGCCCTGAATCCCTCGGCATGAAGCATCATCTCGTCCCTGCAGCGCCGCTCATTCATAAAATCACATAAAACATTCATTAAAAATAAGAGGAGAAAATATGCCAGACACAAACCCGCCGGTTTTAAAACCGGGAGATCAAGCGCCGCCATTTGTATTGACTTCAGATCGTGACGAAGCAGTGGACCTCAAATCATTTCAAGGCAAGAAAAATGTTGTGCTTTATTTTTATCCCAAAGACAGTACGCCGGGCTGCACGCTTGAGGCCTGTGACTTTCGTGATGCCGCTTCACGGTTTGATGAAAAAGAGACGGTCGTGCTGGGTGTGAGTCGTGATTCCTTGAAATCGCACCAAAATTTCGTCAAGAAACAAGGACTCAATTTCCCACTTTTGAGCGACCCGGAAGGAGTGGTCTGCAATGCTTACGGGGTGTACAAACTCAAAAAAAACTACGGGCGGGAATACATGGGCATTGAACGTTCGACCTTCATTATCGGAAAAGACGGTAAGATTATCGAAGCCATTTACGGGGTGAAAGTAAAAGGGCATGTGGACAAGGTGCTCTCATCCATTTGAAGTGTCCTAAGCATTGAAAAATATAAAAAAAAGGCATTTTAAAAAATTGACAACTCAGAAAATGCCATGCTATATACAACCATCTTGTTTGAACATCTTATTTTAAGGAGGGGAAAGAAATATGGCACTATTGATTACGGACGAATGCATTGCGTGTGCAGCTTGCTTACCTGAATGTCCGAACGAGGCAATTTTCGAAAATCTCGGCGATTGTGAAGCCGAAGGCTTACCGGTTACCGGCGAGGAAGAAGGCGAAGACACCGAAACGCAAATGTCCTATGTCGATGGCGACAACATTTATGTGATTACCTACGAACGATGCACGGAATGTGTCGGCCATTTTGATGAGCCGCAATGTGCGGCCGTTTGTCCGGTATCGGATTGCTGTATTTCTGATCCCACTTATCCGGAAACAGCTGAAGCTCTCTTGGAAAAGGCGAGAAAACTCAATCCGGATAAAGAAATTGATCCTGATAAAGTTTGGAGCGGTGTTCGCGGC
Source organism: Nitrospira sp. (assembly GCA_027020665.1). Lineage (GTDB taxonomy): Bacteria > Nitrospirota > Nitrospiria > SBBL01 > JAADHI01 > JAADHI01. Next base: position 4,241 of record JALUVJ010000084.1, on the reverse strand, counting down.
TAAATGAAATTTAAGAAAGATGCTTGTTGAAAGCCGGAGGCTTCATAAAGAAGTCTTCGGCTTTTTTGTATCTAAAAAAAGCTTTGATTAAATCCTGTTCTTAAAACAAAGTACCAGGTCCCGCATTGAAATAATGCCGACAACTTTGTCTCCGTCTGTGACAATAAGATGCCGAACGCCTTTTTCGGCCATCTTATCATTGGCCTCTTTTGCCGTTTGGTCAATATCAATCGAAATAATGGGTCGGCTCATAATGCTTTCCACCGTGGCTTTTTCAGGATCAAGGCCCTCGGCAAGGGCTTTTCGCACAAAGTCCACATCGCTTACAATGCCGATTCGGCGCTCGCCTTCGGTAACAACGAGAGAACCCACGGATTTATCCCGCATTTGCTGGGCGGCTTCACGCAAACTCGCTAAGGGAGAAACTTGCTCGATATTTTTATGCATGAGCAGCGCCAAGGGCGTCATCGTCATTTTATCCTCCAAACTTTTAATCTTGATATTGCCTGAGAATATAACAAAATCAGAGAAGAATCAATTTGAAGGACTCTCTCCGATAGAGGACCATCAAAAACAATCTGTCTCTTTGTAAGGACGTGCCGCAACTCGGTTATCGAATATACACAGAAAGCCAAAACCGGCCTGAGATTAACTCCTACCATTTAAGCAAAATATTGCCCCAGGTCACCCCGCCGCCAAAAGCCGAAAGGATGACACGGTCCCCCTTTTTCAGCTTTCCGGCACGTACAGCGGTATCTAAAGCAATCGGGATCGTTGAAGACGAAGTATTTCCAAATTGTGAAAGCGTGATTTCGGTTTTGTGCGGCGGAAGCGAAATTCGCTTAAAAAGTGCCTCTAAAATCCGCACGTTGGCCTGGTGAAAAATATAGAAATCAATCTCATCAAAAGATAATTCTAATTCAGCTAAAAAAGTACTCAGCGCCGTTTCCATCTTTCTGACCGCCACACGGAAAAGCCGCTTTCCCTGCATTTGCATATAATGCTGACCGTCTTTTAAAGATCTGTAGGTAATCGGCTGACGCGCACCGCCACCGGGCAGATGAATAAGGGAATGATATGCCCCGTCCGCACCCAAGGCAATCTTTTGGATGCCGTGCGTCCCTGAACTTAAAACCACGGCACCCGCACCATCGCCAAACAAAATAGCTGTCGATTCATCCTTCGGGTCGATAAAACGAGACTTCACATCTGTTGCGATCACCAGGACTGTCTTTGCCGAACCGTCTTGAATGGATTGATCCGCAAGCGAAAGTGCGTACAGAAACCCGGAACAGGACGCATTAATATCGAAGGCCGGAATAGGCCGAGCCTTCAAATCACGTTGCACAAGACAGGCCGTAGAAGGAAAATACATATCCGGTGTCGTCGTGCTGACTAAAATAAGATCAAGATCTTCCGGCTGACGCCCTGCGGATGTGAGGGCTTTTTTTGCAGCCTCAAGCGCAAGACCGGAAGGTTTGTCTTCCGGAGCCGCCCAGTGGCGTTGTTGAACCCCTGTTTTACGAACAATCTCCGAGGCGCTGATTTTAAACTGCTTCGAAAGCGTATCATTACCCATCACAAACTTAGGCAATGCGCGCCCCGTTCCGATAATTTCAGATGGCATGGTGCTCGGATTATAACAGGTTTTCAAGCAAGGATTCAGCTTACGACATCAAACCCGAAATCAGCGGTTGATTTTAGGAGAAACCGTCAAGTCACCTGAAAGGCAAGGCTGTATATCCTCTATGCGAGTATATTGAAGAGCCGGCGATGGCCCAGACTTTACCAAAGCTTCCTCATTATGTGAGGAAGCGCCTTGTGTTATAAAAGTTCGCGGTGGGGAAAATGGACTGAATGAGGAAAAATCGGCTAATATGTAGATGAAGTCATCCATGTTTATTCCGGGAATACAAAGATACGGGACGCGCTTTTATTTAATGAGTAAATAAGAGTAAAAAATTTGGTGCCGAAGGGGGGATTTGAACCCCCACAGGTTGCCCCACACGCCCCTCAAACGTGCGTGTCTACCAAATTCCACCACTTCGGCAAGAAGAAGGCGATAGTATAATTTTGTGTAGGCCATGTCAAGGAAACTCTAACCACCCAAATGCCGCGATTGCGGCATTTGAAACCGCTCAATACAACCATTTTTGAGACTAAAAGTACGATGAATATTCGTTCGATTGAATACCTCAAGGCCGCATCACGCTGGCAGGACGGACCAAAAGATGGTCTGCCAGAGATCGCAGTCATCGGGCGTTCTAATGTGGGCAAGTCTTCGTTCATTAACCTGCTGACAGGACGGAAAACGGCGCATGTCGCCAAAACGCCGGGAAAAACGCAGTTGATTCAGTATTTTTTGATTAACCACGCCTTCTATCTCGTGGACTTGCCGGGCTACGGCTATGCAAAGGTAGGAAAAGAAACCAAAAAGGCCTGGGGGCCGATGGTGGATGCCTACATGACAAAAAGAGAGACTTTATGCGCCGTCGCTCTGCTCATTGATATTCGCCGTTCGGACAGTCCGCTTGACCTTCAAATGCGTGAATGGCTAGCCTATCATCAGATCCTGACCTGCTGTATTGTGACAAAAGGAGATAAAATCGCCAAAGGAAAGAGAAAACCCTACCTCGATGCTATTAAATCCGCATACGGCTTTGAGAAACTCACCGTGACTTCGTCACTCAAAAAAGAAGGTAAGTCTGCCGTATGGAAAAAGATTGAGGCAATTCTTTAAGGAAGCTCGGATGAAGTCTACTTGATCTCTACAAAGGAGCGTTTCCAGAGTTCGCTGATCCATTCGCTGCGCTGACGGTCGGTTTTTTCCGCGATAAGCTTTTCCTTGATTTTATCTTTGACGGAATCAAAGGGTCTCATTTTCCCGATTTCCTGCTTTTCAATCTTAAAGATATGAATGCCTAAGGGGGTCCGAATCGGAGCGGTGATTTCTCCTTCTTTCAAACGAAAAATTTCGGCATCGATTTTCGGTGTGAGCTCCCCTTTTTTGAAAAAACCCAGATCCCCGTTTTGTCGTTTCTCGCGTCCTTCACTGTATTCCTGAACCAGTTGGATGAAATCCGTCCCGCTGCGTGCTTCGGTATAGATGGCTTCCGCCTTTTCTTTGATTTGTTTTTCAATGGTTTCACTGGTATTTTTGGGAATGCGTAATAAAATTTGCGTGACTTTCACGCGGTCGGGCAGCGCAAAAACCTCCGGATGATCGTGATAGTAGTTTTTGACCTCTTCATCGCTCAAGCTGACCATTGTATTCACTTCGCGGCTGATCAGTTTTATCGCCATGACCTGGTTCCTCAGGTTTTCGACGTATTGCTGCCAGGACATGTGATCCCTGGATACGGCTTGTTTGAGGGCTTCTCTGTTTGGAATGCGATTGCGTGTTTCGATGTCTTTCAGGGCAAATTCAACTTCTTCATCCGAGACGGTGATCCCTTTTGCCCGCGCTTCCTGAATAAGCAGTTGTTCTTCGATAAGTTGCCGTAAAATTTCCCATTGATCCCCGACGGCCTCTACGGGGTCTCCGATATCTTTCCGGGTGCGGATGATGCGGTCGAGTTGGCTTTGTGTAATCACTTCGTTCCCGGCAATTGCAACGACGCGATCAATGGGGGTTGCGGCACGATTGAAGGGGGGCGCAATCATCAATACGAGGAAGGAAATCGTGAAAAGATTAAGAAACTGTTTTAAGAAGTTCTTCATTGATACGTACCTCTGTGCGTCTGCGTAATTTTTCGATCCATTCGTTATAAACCCCTTCTCTTTTTCTGTCCAGCAGGGTTTGATAGAGCTTTTCCTCGATTTCTTGGAAAGGCAGAACTTGCTCCGCTTGTTTGTCTTCAATCATTACAATATGATAGCCGAAAGGGCTTTTAATGACTTCGCTGATTGATCCGATCTCCCCTTGAAAAAGCGGGTCGAAGGCTGTGGGCACTTCTTCACGTGTGACATAGGGTTGCGCTCCTCCGTTTTCTGCCTGGGCCTGTAAGGAGTGAAGTCGCGCCGTCTCGCCAAAATCGGCGCCTTTTAGCAGGTTTTCTCGGAGCGCCAAGGCTTTTTCTTCATTGTCAACGACGATTTGACGCAGTTTGAGGCGTTCTCCGACATGCCATTGCTCGCGGTTGTTTTCATAATAAGCACGGACGGCTTCAGGCGAGACGGTTAAGGTTTTTTCGTCGGCTTCATCTGCGAGTTGTTTCAGCAGTTTTTCAATCAGTAGGTTT
>JALUVJ010000083.1 GCA_027020665.1 Nitrospira sp. | reverse complement strand
ACCGACCGTTCGATACGTGACGCGCCAACTGAGTACCCAACACACAATCAGCAATAAAGGGGTCAGGCAAGCGACAATGAGCACCGTTTGATGAAAGTGCAGGAGGATGTCTTCACGAGGGATCATTTCTTTCGGCCATGATTTTAAATGAAAATGTAACCATAAAAAGCCGCCCCCGAAAAAAAGAATCGCAAGCCCGAGCGCGATGGCCATGCTGCGCATGATGTTTTTTTGAAAACGGTTGCAAACGAGTTGAAGTTGTCGTCGTTCTGTTTTTTTCAAAAATAAACCTCTTCTTGCGGGATACGGTTCAATTGTAATAAAAGGTCATAAAAATGTGAAAAAAAATGAAAAACGAGATAAAGGTGGACAGCGTGACGTGAACCACCATCCAATAAAACCCGTATCGTTTATTTCGAATATTGAAAGGTTTGGGTGCAAAGCTGCCGACAAGTACATTGAGAGAATAGGCCAGGGAAAACAAAAAGGTGTATTGATGCCCCATTTTCATTGTATGGAAATAAAGCAGGGGGATGGAAAAGACGCTGCTTTGGGAATGTAAGCGGTAAATATTTTTTTGATGTTTTTTCCAGGCCAAACGGCTTCGGGCCATAAACAGCGCATTCTGAAAAAAAAGAAAAACAAAGAGGGCGATTCCGGTGAGTTGCTTAAATTCTTTCATCTCCTGACGAGCTTCCAGCCAGGGCCAGGACCATCCCGCCAAAAATTGAAGTCCGTATAAAAAGACCATGCCCAGGTTCAAAATAATAAAAACGTTATTTTTCATGATGTACGACTTTAAAAAGAGTATTCAGTGTGGTTTTGGATGATTCTGTCTCAAAAACATTCATGAAGACTTCCGTCGTGGGCAGGAAATAGCCGTCGCGTGGCCATTTATCTCCAATGTGCGGCGGATTTGAAAACCCTTTTGCTTTTCTTAGATAGGATGCGTATACGGTCTTGAGTTTCTCACGTAAGACGGAAAGCACGGTCAAGGTTTCTGTCATGTCAACAGACTCTTTTGGGTAGAGCCAGGTTGTTGCCCCCATGACATCCAAGAGCTTCCAATCTGTTTTCGGGCTGTCCTTATGGTCATTATGGCAATTGATGCAGGGCTTCACCGATGCGATATCGGGAAACATTCCGATATAACGGTCGATGTCCGCCGCATAAAAAAATTGCGGGATGCGGTCTTTTTTGATCAACTGAAATTTTTCATCTTGTAGCGCGTCAAATGCATTGGCCTGATTAATCGGAGCATCCGAACCCAAAAACAAGCTGAGGGGAATGGGGCTTTTTTCAAGTTCCGTGGCTGTTTCCCGCAAGAACAAGGCCGGCAGGGGGCCGGCCTCGACATCAGCTTCCCGCCAATCTTCACTGAACTTGAGGCCTTGCTTCTTTCCGGCTCCGACAATTTCCTTCGTCCACAGTTTCCGAATGATATTGTTTTCCTGTTGCAATAATTGAAAGAGCCGGTCGCTGGAGATCCTTTCTCCGGGTTTTTCCTGTGCGCCATCGGGCAGGGGGGGAGGCGCACTGGCAAACAAATAGACAATAAGCGCAATCCAAGCCCATAAAAAATGCCGTTTTAATGAAAAGGGTTTATCGTCTTTTTTTAGGTTCATGCTTTTTATCTTTCGAATAGGGTGTGGGAAAGCCTTTAAAATAACGGATGACTTCCAATTCCGGAATCATTTTCGTCGTTTCGCGGGGTATTTGATAAACATGGTTGCCGTGGTAATCGTGACACCCCAAGCAGGTCGGCCATTTTTCATCTTCAATCAATTGCGCGTGTGAAATATCCAGGGGATCGTTTTTTAAAACAAGCCTTTCGTGACAGTGTCGGCAAAACTGCGTATCGTTTGTGATGCGTTCTCCCCGGTGCTCCTGATGACAGGTGGCACAATATTGGGCTTGAATTTTTTTTCGGGTCTCGGCAAAGCGCGGTTCGATAAAACGGTATACCGGATGCGGGTCGTTGGGACGTTCATGACATACGAGACAGTCTTGATTGGAAACGGGAAGATGTCCAAAAACAACATCCGTCTTGCGTGCCTTCAAGAGATAGCCGACCCTGGCCTGTAATTGTTGCCGTATCGTGCCCGGTGCTTTTTGATGGCAGTCATCACAAAGGATGTTTTCATGCCCGGCATTCATTGGGCCTTTTTCATTAAAATGCATAAACAAGCCGGAAAGACCGATGATCGTCAAAACGGCTGCGAGATAAGCGCCGCAATAGAAGCCGATCCATTGCCGTTTACGGTGTTTTCCCCACATTTTCATACGCAAGACAGTACACGCTCATGGCGCAAACAAGCACACTTGAACCTTATTCGATTGTTTTTAATTTCGGGAGTTTTTTAATTTTGTTTCTGTCTGGATCAAATGATTTGTGTCAATTGTAGCATCAGAAAAAAAATCTGCTGTCGAAACTGTGCCGGCGAATGGCGAAAGAGCGATGCTTTGACATATAATTCGATGCAGCCGGCCTAAGTCCGATAGGCTCCTAGAATTTAAATCATAATTATAGAATATTTGCTCGTAAAAGAAAAAAATATTAGGATGGTGCAAATCGGAAAACAAAATTGCCTTAAAGTTATCAAAGAAGTCGATTTTGGCGTTTATCTTGATGGCGGGGCACTTGGCAATATTCTCCTGCCGGATCGATACGTGCCGAATCATTGCGAAGCGGGTGATTTAATCAAGGTTTTCCTTTATTTCGATTCTGAAGACCGTCTGATTGCGACCACGGAAAAACCTTATGCGATGCTTGAAGAAAATGCCTGTTTAAAAGTCATTGCCGTAAATACGCAGGGGGCTTTTTTAGATTGGGGATTGCCTAAGGACTTACGTGTTCCCTTTTCACAGCAACATACTCGTATGAAAACCGGGACATCCCACATCGTACATCTTTATTTGGACGAAAGCGGCCGCATCGCCGCATCGGCTAAATTAGATCGTTTTCTGAATAAAAAACCCGTACATTACCATATAGGGCAAAGTGTGAACTTATTGATTTCCGGGCCGACGGATCTCGGTTATAAAGCCATCGTGAACGATGCACACTGGGGTGTGCTCTACGCCGACGACCTCTTCCGGCCTTTAAAAAAAGGCCGACGGATAAAAGGCTATATCAAAAAAATCAGGGGGGATCAAAAAATTGATCTTACATTGCAAAAACAAGGCTATGAAAGAGTAGAGGATGCTACAGAAAGCATTCTCAAGGCCATCAAGGCGGACAATGGATTTATAGCCCTGACGGACAAGAGTCCGCCCGATCTCATCGCAAAACGTTTCGGCATCAGTAAAAAAACCTTTAAAAAAGCAGTGGGCGCACTATATAAAAAGAAAGTAATTATTATTGAGCCCGCAGGACTTCGATTAAGAGGAGATTAATTGTGGAAATGACCGTTTATCTGTCGGGAGAAATTCATACGGACTGGCGCGATCAAATCAAAAAAGGCGCAAAAGAGAATAAGCTGCCCATTTGTTTTATTTCGGCCGTCACCGATCATGAAGCCAGTGACGCCGCAGGCGACATTTTGGGCGAGACGCCGGACGCATTTTGGCGGGATCATCAAAGTGCAAAAGTCAACCGAATTCGCACCAAGGTCTTCATTGAAGAAAGTGATCTTGTCATCATCCGTTTTGGCGACCGCTACAAACAATGGAATGCCGCCTTTGACGCCGGATATTGTGCCGCCCTGGAAAAACCCTACATCACGCTGCATCATGAAAACATCGTGCATCCGCTCAAAGAAGTAGACGCTGCGGCAATGGCCTGGGCAAAAACAACGGCACAAGTCGTGGAAATCTTAAAATACCTCAGCACGGGTTGAACAATATGAAAATCGGAACGCCTTTAAAGTCAAACGCCACCCGCGTGCTGCTCTGCGGGGCCGGGGAATTGGGCAAAGAACTCGTCCTTGAATTTCAAGGGCTGGGCATCGAAGTAATCGCCGTGGATCGTTACGCCGATGCTCCTGCGATGCAAGTGGCGCATCGCGCTTATGTCATCGACATGCTGGACCGCAAGGCTTTGCGTCAATGCATCATCAAAGAGCAGCCTCATTACATCGTGCCCGAAATCGAAGCCGTTGCGACCGAAGAACTGCTGGAGCTTGAAAAAGAAGGATTCAATATCGTACCCACGGCGCGGGCCACACGTTTAACGATGGATCGGGAAGGTATTCGACGTCTCGCCGCCGAAACCCTAAAATTGCCCACCTCCGATTACCGATTTGCAGAAACGGCGGCGGACTATCGAAGCGCCGTCACTGAAATCGGAAGGCCTTGTGTGGTCAAGCCGGTCATGAGTTCTTCCGGAAAAGGCCAAAGCATCGTGCGGCATGAAGGCGATACTGAAAAAGCCTGGCGGGATGCGCAAAAAGGCGGCCGGGCAGGGGCGGGCCGTGTGATTGTCGAGCGTTTCATTCCCTTTGATTACGAAATCACCCTGCTCACGATCAAGGCCGTTGACGGCATTCATTTTTGCGAACCCATTGGTCACAGACAGGAAGACGGCGATTACCGGGAATCCTGGCAGCCGCAAGCCATGACACCGCAGACGCTCCGGCAGGCCCGCGACATTGCCCGCACAGTCGTTGAAAATCTCGCCGGTCGGGGCATTTACGGCGTAGAGCTTTTTATTCAAGGCGATCAGGTTTATTTCAGCGAAGTCTCTCCTCGCCCGCACGATACCGGCATGGTCACGCTCATTTCACAAAATTTATCGGAATTTGCTTTGCACGTCCGCGCCGTTTTGGGATTGCCCGTTGGCCGTATTAAAACCCTTGCACCCGCAGCTTCCGCTGTTATTTTGGGCGAAGGCACATCTGATGAACTCGCATACGACAATTTGGAAAAGGCCCTTCAAGTCCCAAACAGCCGGATCCGGCTGTTTGGGAAACCGCAAATCAAGGGCCGCCGTCGTTTAGGGGTCGCCCTTGCCAGCGCAGAAACCCCTGAAGCGGCAGTGCAAAGTGCAAAACAGAGCGCAATGCGTGTGCGGGTCGGCATGCAATAAAACCTCAAGGATAGGATGAAGTCATGAAAGCCATTAACGTCTGGTCTTACATCAAGATCGGCACCGGTTTTCGTTATTTGCAAGAAGCCACAAAAGGACGTCCCATTCACGGTGAAAGTTTTGTGCTTGAAAACATCAAACGTTTTCTTGACGCAGTTGACAACCTAGAAATGCATGTCACGGGGCGAGCGGCAAAAAAACTCAGAGGCCTTTATGAAAGATTATCCAAAAAGAGTGAAAACGCCGTTTTGACAAGCAGTGAAGCCGAAGAAGTCCGGGGGCTCATCAAAGAAGTGCGCGGCACTTTTTCGGCTGAAGCGCAGGGAATTTATACATATATCGTGACCGAGAAACGCTTGAGTACCGAAAAACTCATTAATAATCTGAAAGAACTTTTTGCCCCCGATACCTTTGATCAGCTTAGCGATGTCGCGCAATACGACTTGAAAGAAGCGGGCCGTTGCATTGCCTTTGAACGCGCCACCGCCGCTTCCTTTCATCTCTTGCGCGGCATTGAAGCCATTTTGCGGCAATACTTCCGGCATTTTATACCGGAGGAAAAAGAGGAAGCCTCCTGGGGCCACATGGTGTACACCCTCAAAAAAAACCGAACCCTGAAGACGGATTTTGATACCTTGAAACATCTGGATCACATTCGATCCGCCTTCCGAAATCCCACACAACACCCGGACAAGATTTACGATATTCAGGAAGCACAGGATCTTTTTTTTCTGGCAATCGATGTGACCAATCGCATGATCACGGAAATCAACCGTTAGTGCTCCTGCCCTGAAACCGGGGGTTGCATAAATCCTTAAAAAAACACTTAATACCGAACCAAAGTACGCTACCGGAAATACGGATTCACATCGCCGCCGCGCACAGCCTGGAAGATCTCCGGCAGATCCAAAATGATCCGGGACTTTGAAATCTTATCGCCGATCTTGGGGAAGATGCCGTGCTTGCTTGCCGGACGGGGATATGAGAAAATATCGCCCTTGTACCGACTACTGTTGACTCTTCAAAGCATACAAGGTGAGCAATTGATGACTGCTTCAGAGGTGCGATCCCGATTCATCCGGTATTTTTCAGACCGTGGTCACAAAGTTGTGCCGAGTGCGCCCCTTATTCCTCAGCGAGATCCCACGCTGCTCTTTAACAATGCGGGCATGGTTCAATTCAAAAGCACTTTTTTAGGAGAAGAAACGCGGCCGTATGTGCGCGCGGTTTCTTCCCAAAAATGTGTTCGCGCGGGCGGAAAACATAACGATCTTGAAAATGTCGGTCAAACCGCACGGCACCATACCTTTTTTGAAATGCTGGGAAACTTTTCCTTTGGGGATTATTTTAAGGACGAAGCGATCCGTTTCGCTTGGGAATTGCTCACGGAGATCTTCAAACTTCCGCCTTCAAAATTATGGATTACGATTTTTCGAGACGACGATGAAGCCTACGCGCTATGGCAAAAAATTGTGCCGGTCGAAAGGATTTTGCGTTTAGGTGAAAAAGATAATTTTTGGCAGATGGGTGATATTGGGCCCTGCGGGCCTTGCTCCGAAGTCATGTTTGACCAGGGGGAGGCGGTTCATGCGGATTGTCCGGGCATCGGCCTGTGCGAATGCGACCGCTATCTGGAGATTTGGAACCTGGTCTTTATGCAATACAATCGGGACGGGGACGGCAACTTAAGCCCGCTTCCCAAACCCAGTATTGATACGGGCATGGGGCTCGAACGCATGACGGCGGTGTGCCAAGGCGTTTTAAGCAATTACGAAACCGATCTTTTCAAGCCCGTTTTTGATGCGATTGCGATGTGCGCGCAACGACCGGTGGAAGAAATTTCTTTTTCCGTGCCCGGACGGGTGATTGCAGATCATGTCCGGGCCGTGACCTTCATGGCAGGCGATGGAGTCGTTCCCGCCAACGAAGGTCGGGGATATGTCTTTCGGCGCATTTTAAGGCGGGCCGCACGTTTTGGCAGACAGATCGGTTTGAACGAGCCTTTTCTTCATCAACTGACCCGCACCGTTATTGCAGAAATGTCCGAACCCTATCCGGATCTGAAACAACAGCAATCCCTCATTGAAGGCATTGTTTTGGGAGAAGAAGAACGTTTCATCCATACCTTGAACCACGGGATGCAGTTACTTGAAGGCGTGATCGAAGATCTCAAGCAAAAGGGGGAGTCCCTCATTCCGGGCGCATCGCTTTTTACGCTATACGACACCTATGGTTTCCCGATTGATTTAAGCGAAGAGGTTGCATCGGAAGCAGGCATGACACTGGATTTGAAGGGTTATGAGGAAGCCATGTCGGCGCAAAAAGAGCGCGCACGACGATCATGGGTGGGTGGAGAGCAATTTGCCTCAAAAAATCAAAATCTTTCTTTTTATAAGGCGCTGCTGACGCGTTTAGGCAAAACACGGTTTTCGGGATATGAGCATCTTCGGCAGGACATCAAACTCAAGGCCATTCTGAAAGACACGACATTACAAGAATCGGCTCAAGAAGGAGAGGAGGTTGCCCTGGTTTTTGATCGTACACCCTTTTACGCGGAGGCAGGTGGGCAAGTCGGAGACAAAGGCGAGCTGTTTTCCGATACGGGGCGGGCCGAAATTCAGCAAACCGCAAGCCCTTTGCCGGGATTGATTCTTCATCATGTCAAAGTGATGCAAGGGACGCTCAAAACCAATGAAACCTACAGCGCACAAGTTAATCCTGCGCTGCGGCGGAATACGGCAAAAAATCATACGGGCACGCATTTGCTTCATGCCGCTTTGAGAGATGTCTTGGGGGATCATGTCAAACAGGCGGGTTCACTTGTTTCTCCGAATCGCCTGCGTTTTGATTTTCAACATTTTGCGCCTTTGACCGAGCGGGAAATCGATCGCATTGAAGCCGATGTCAACAGAGAAATAATGCGTGGAGAAAGCGTGCGGACACAAATCATGGATATGAAAATGGCGGTCGATTCCGGCGCGACGGCACTTTTTGGTGAGAAGTATGGCGATGAAGTGCGTGTCGTTTCCGTCGGAAATTACAGCCGCGAATTGTGTGGCGGCACCCACTGTCAAAACGCCGGAGAAATCGGGCTGTTCAAGATTATCAAAGAGGGGAGCGTGGCATCCGGCATTCGGAGGCTTGAAGCCCTTACAGGGCCTTCCGCCTATGAATATGTCAAAAAACAAGAACGGATTATTAAAAAGATTTCAAAGCTTTTTAGGAGTAATACTGAAGAAATACTTAAGAAATCCGAACGGCTCCTGGAACAGCTTCAAGAAAAGGATCAGGAAATTGCTAAACTCCGGTCGCGCCGGCAATCCGCTGAAGATCCTTTGTGCAATGTTCAGCATATTGGAGAGCTTCCTGTCTTGCTTGAGAAGTTACATCCAAGCGAAATGAAGGAAATCCGCACCCGTGCGGATCATTTACGGGATCGGCTGAAATCTGGTATCATCATAGTCGGCGCTCAAACCCCGGATGCTGAAAAGGTCTCGCTTGTTGTCATGGTGACCCCTGATTGGACGGATCATTACAAAGCAGGGAACATTGCAAAAAAACTTGCTGTATTGATCGACGGCAGCGGTGGAGGAAAGCCCGAAATGGCCCAGGCCGGAGGAAAAGGCGTTGCAAATCTGGATCGCCTCTTTTCAGAAGCACCGGAAGTGATTCGGAAGTTGCAGGGCGACACGCCCTAGGATACGCCCGCAATGATGCCGTTGAGGAGGAAAAAAGATGAAAAAGCGTTTTGCTTTGCTATTTTTGTTCCTCACGGTGGGTGCCGGACTCTTTCAGGCGTATCTTTTTATTCATAAAGCCCCTTCTTCCGAGGCAATCTATAAAATCATCGAAATCGAACCCGGTTCGACTTTTTTGGAAGTCACCGATTTACTCAAACAGGAGGCCCTGCTTGCAAGCCCTGTGTCCTTCCGTTTACTTGGGAAAATCACCCGAAACGAATCAAAAATCAAGCCCGGTGAGTATCGTCTGCACAGCGCGATGCCTCCGATGGAGCTGTTGGATACCCTGGTTCGCGGAGATATCGTAACCTATCGCATTGTTATTCCTGAGGGGACGTCTTCAAAGGAAATCGGCAAAATCCTTGAAAAGTCAGATATTTTGGATGCGGAAGTTTTCTACCGAGCGGCGCAGGATAAAGCAATCATCCGAAAATTAGGGTTTGATGTGGAAAGTCTGGAAGGTTATCTCTTTCCCGACACCTATTATTTCAGCAAGCGGATCGCGCCTGAGAAAATTCTCCGTCAGATGACCCGACAATTCCGGGCGGTTTATGATGATGAATTTGCCAAAAAGGCGGAGGAATTGGGCATGACGCAGCAGGAAGTGCTTACGCTGGCCTCGATTATTGAAAAGGAAACGGGAGCACCCTCGGAGCGCACGACCATTTCAGGTGTTTTCCATAATCGCCTTGAGCGGAAAATGCGACTGCAAAGTGACCCCACCGTCATTTTTGCCCTGCCCGATTTTGATGGCGATATCCGTCGAAAAGACCTCATGTACGACTCGCCCTACAATACCTATCGTGTGAAAGGGCTTCCGCCCGGCCCTATCTCCAATCCGGGACGGGCGTCGATTTATGCCGCACTCCATCCGGCCGATGTCGATTATATCTTTTTTGTTTCAAAAAATAATGGAGAACACCATTTCTCCAAGACCCTTCGGGAGCACAATCAAGCGGTTCGAAAATACCAACTTAAGAAAAAAGATGAAGCCATGTGCAGAAATTGCTAAGCGGCATGAATTTTTAAAAATGACGCAAAGCCTTCTGCCGTGCTCATGCCGAAAGGCCTGTTTAGGTGCGAACGATTTAAGGAGTTCCATTCTAAATGAATGATGAAAAAAAGCTTGAAGCTTTGGGGCTGATTTTGCCCGATCCCCCAAAACCACTGGCCTCTTATCTGCCTTTTGTGCAGCATGGCAACCTGCTTTTTCTATCGGGGATGCTGCCCTTTGAAGATGGAAAATTGCTTTTAAGCGGAAAAATCGGGGAAAGCCTGAATGTCGATCAGGGCAAAGAAGCCGCAAAAATCGCCCTTTTAAATGCCTTGTCTGTCATTAAATCGGCAATCGGGTCTTTGGACCGGATTGAGCAAATTGTGCGTCTATCGCTTTATGTGGCCTGTTCGTCCCATTTTACCGCGCAGCCCGCTGTGGCCGATGGCGCATCGGATCTGCTTGTTGAGATTTTTGGTGCACGCGGTCGTCATGCCCGTTTGGCCTTGGCCGCGCCGGCACTGCCGCTGGATGCACCCGTGGAGCTTGAAATGATTGTTGCGGTTTCTGAAATGGGCGTAATAAAAGACGTTCCCCCGCCGGAAGTTGTTTGAAGAAGTGTCGATTAAATCATGACTTATTTTCCCCGGGCCGAAATTCCCGCTTCCGCATTACAAATTTGGGGCATAGCGTGTGTTTGTGCCTTGAATCGGGAAAAATTTTTCTCATGGAAATTCAAGCCGGACCCAATCCGCATTTCCTTGATTGATTGCCCATGCCTCTGATCGAAGCTTTTCTCCTTCAATTCGCTGTCCTGAAATACCTTGATCTTATCGGCATTGTACTCTTCGTGGGTCTTCCTGCCTTCAAAGTGCTTGTCTTTCTGCCGACGCTAAGGGTTATTTCAGATATTAAAACCCGTCAAACCCTCAAAGCCGAAGAAGCGAAATACGCGAGGCGAATTCTGCCGCTCGTGTTTTTTTATCTTCTTCTTTTGCACGGCGTTATCTTAGTACATCAAATCGAAAACATGACGGGGCAGCCTCTGGCTCGGTCGCTTCCTATTTTGAGCCATTGGCTCACAGGCACTTTTTCGGGGCTGCTTTGGCTCAATAAACTCTTTCTTTTGATCTTTATCGGCTTTCTTTTCCGAATCGAAACGCAGCGTAAAGATTTTTTGCTATTGGCCTTGGGCGTTCTGCTTTGTTTGGGCGCCAGTTTGGGCGGACATGCCGTCACGGAAAAAATCCATGCCCTTGTGATGACCGATTGGCTTCATTTTACCTCGGTAGCCGTTTGGGTCGGGGCCTTGCTTCCCTTAAGACGCATGGTGAAAAGATATGCTTCGTGCGTGAAGGCGGATCAGCAAATCCTTTTTTTAAGAAAATTAATCGAGAATTTTTCCCTTTGGGCCATTCTTGCCGCTGCAATCATTGTTACCACAGGCGCCTTCAACGCCGTGATTTATTTAGGCGCGGATGTTTTTGCCTTTGAGGCACAATATGGCAAGATTTTTACGCTGAAATTAGGCTTTGTGTTGATTGTTTTTGGTTTGGGCGGTTTTGCACGTTTTTATATTTTGCCGCGACTTCAAGCCGAAGACACAATCGAACGGACGCAGTTTTTGCGATTACAGCGTCTTTTTTTAAGGATTCTTAGCCTAGAACTCTTTTTTGTGACGGGTGTTTTGATCTGGGCGGCCTTGTTGACACAGACACCCATTCCAAAATAATTCAATGACGATCACGGTTGTTCTCAATGATTTCTGCTTTAATCCGGAAGAAGATGGTGGTACAAAACAGTTGCCGGGCTTCCGCTCAATGAAAAGCACTGCCGCGCTTCGTTTGTCCTCTCCTGAATACCGCTTTTCCTGCCTTCCGAATACTCGTATCGCATCAAGCATAAAGTGATGCTGGCATTAAGTCGATAAGCGGCCGTCTGCCGTGTTGCATTTGCTTCCCAGATTTCCCAATTACAGAATCTGAAACCGCCGATTCGCGTGCTTATACTGCGTTACCGGCAATTTTGTTCTTCACTGTACAGGTGATCAGTCGCTAAAATTGCCGCAGGCCGTGTCTTTCAGGCGACTTGGCGGTTGTTGACCCCAAGATCAATCGCTGATTTTGGGTCGCTTGCCTTTGCTGTTGGCGAGTCGTTATCATGAACTTAAGGAAGCGCTGTTTAAGTTTGGCTTGAGTGTTGGCCTTGGAAAAACAATTCATGACTTGATCAGGGCTCTTGATGGGTAATCCCCAAAATGGGGCTTTTAACGCAATCTTTGAAACCCATGAACGGTGTGCAGAAATAGAATCCTCAGGTAAGAACCTGCTGTAAATATCAAGCAATGGAGGTCGGGAGCATGGAAAACGTAGAGAAATTATTAAAGGCATCAATGGAAGAGATTGAACGGGTCCTCAGCACAAAAACCGTCGTTGGCGATATGATGACCGTAGGTGATGTTACCCTCATCCCCTTAGTATGTCTGGGATTCGGATTCGGTGCGGGCGGGGGGAGCGGAAAAGGAAAGATCCCTTCGGGTGAAACCAAGAGTGAAGGCGAAGGGGGCGGTGCCGGAACCGGAGGCGGTGGAGGGGTTAAACCGGTTGCAATGGTCATTATTGATAAAAACGGCGTGCGTGTTGAAACGATTAAAGGGGGGATGTCCTCAACAGTCGAAAGTGTTGCGCAAACGATCGGCAAGGTGATTCAAAATAAAAAGAAGGAAAAAGCAGACGACTAAATTGTGATTTTGTTCTTTGTTCTGATCGGTGTTCTTCTATTCCTGTTCATGCTGCTTTCTATACCGATTGAAATTGAATACAGCTATGACAGCCGGTCCGGACTTAAGTCCGGTACACAGATTGTCTGGCTGTTCGGTTTGCTTCGATTTCAACCCAAGCGCAAAAAAGAAGACGAACCCGGGGATGAGCTGCGGCATCAAGTACCCTCTAAACAAACTTCGAGAAAGCCGGTCAAGGCAGATAACAAGGGGTTCGAGGTATTGCTCGCCCTGTTTTGCAGTGAAGGATTTATCCGGCGTTTCTTCAGACTGTTGTATGCGGTTTTAACGATTACCCGGATCAAGCAGCTCCGGGCAAGATTATTATTGGGGCTTGACGATCCTGCAGATACCGGCCTTGTTTACGGTCTGCTTATGCCGTGCTTCTCTTTTTTGTATGCCGTACCCAGGGTCGAATTTGTCGCGACGCCCGTATTTGACCGATATGTTGTTGAATCAAACCTGCAAATGAAAATATGCATGGTGCCGATCCGTTATCTCAAGGCCATTGTGTTCTTTCTTTTTTCCTTAGAAACCTTTCGTGCTGCAAAGGCAGCGTATAAGGCATATCGACAATGAAGCGCATCCGCCGGGGTAAAGCCCTTGAGATATCCGGCATCTCCATCTTACCCGTCGAACAGATTGTCATCGCTGGCGATTGTTGCCCTCACGGGATCGCCCTTTCGGTTGAATATATGCCGATAGGGATCATTTTGGAGGATGGAGAGAAGCAATGGGCGATAGGGATCGATGGGAAATCCGTTGATCCGGAAGAGCTTATTAAAAAAATTTCTGATTAAGTCTGTGTTAAATTTTCTGCGTCCCTCAGGAGCTCCGATTTATCCAGATAATATTCCTATACGACCGTTAATATTTAGGAATATAGCCCTAAAGACATCCAAAGCAGGCAAACCCAAACTCGGTTTCAGAGAAAATTTTATTGACATATGTTGATCTTGGGAATATAATCCCAATAATGGCGCAAAAAATTAAAAATACAATTCAGGCTGCTGTTGTGAAATTACTGCGTCCTTTGGTTCGCATTCTGCTTCGCAATGGCGTCCCCTATGGTGCTTTTGCGGATCTGGCGAAAAAGGTTTATGTGGATGTTGCAAGCAAAGAATTTGGTATCGCGGGTAAAAAACAGACCGATTCCAGGATTTCAGTCATTACCGGACTCAATCGTAAAGAAGTGCACCGCGTCAAAACGCTCACCGAACCCTATGATGAATCGGTCAATGAGCGGTACCATCGGGGCGCCCGGGTGATTAGTGCATGGGTGCGGCATCAACAATTTTTAAATGCCTCTGCTCAACCGGCCGATCTGCCGCTTGAAGGAGAGGGGGCGAGCTTCAGCACACTGGTCAAAAACTTCAGCGGTGACATGCCGGTTCGTGCCGTTTTAGATGAACTGCTTCGGGTCAATTGTGTCGAGCGTTTGGAAAACGGGCGCATTCGTCTGCTGACGCGGGCCTATCTGCCGGGCACGGAAGAAGGCGATAAAATAGGTATTTTAGGAAACGACGTGCGGGACCTCATCGCGACCATTGATCATAACCTTGTCATGCACAACGGCCCGTTTTTTCAGAGAAAAGTGGAGTACGACAATGTTCCGGAAGAATTCGTCGAAAAACTGCGGACCTTGAGTGCAAAGCAGGGACAAGATCTTTTGGAAACACTGGATCAATGGCTGGCCCGACACGACCGGGATACAAACCCGGATCTTAAAGGCACGGGTCGGAAAAGGGTCGGACTCGGCATCTATTATTTTGAGGCAGATTTCGACAAAGGAGAGAAGGCATGAAATATTTTATGAAAATTCTGCTCCCGATGGGGCTCATTGCCCTCTTATCCACATCCTGTGGCAGTAACGGAGTCGAAAGCCTCTCCGTTCCGGGTGGGGGCGGTGGGAGCGTTTCCGGCGGCATCGGCGGAACGGGCATCAGTAAAGGCACAGTGACGGGTTTTGGCAGTGTAATTGTCAATGGCGTCACCTTCAAGACCGATGACACTTCCTTCACTGTGGATGATAATCCGGGCAAACAGGAGGATCTTGCGATCGGCATGGTCGTCGCAGTAGATGTTGATGAAGACGGCGAAACAGCCGCTCAAGTGACCTTTGAGCCCGAAGTTGAAGGTCCGGCCGGCGACATAGGCACCCAAAACAGCACACTCACCGTACTGGGCCGCACGATTATCCTTGATGCCAATACCCGTATCCAAGACAGCTCAGGCAATGCCGTCGAGCTTATCACGCTGGAGGATAATGACATGCTGGAAGTCAGCGGCTTGGTATTTTTAGACGGCCGTATCCTGGCCACGCACATCAGATATCGGGATGACATTCCCTTTGGCCCTGCTACAATAGTGGAGCTCAAAGGCAGGGTTGAAAATTTGAATGCCTCAACCTTTTTCATCGGCACGCAGCAGGTCGACGTTGGTGTCGACACCAACTATAGCGGGATCACGTCGGATGATCTGAAGAACGGCCTTTTTGTGGAGGTGAAAGGCACCTTGGTCGGGTCTGTCTTAAAGGCCGCACAGATCGACAAAGAAGCGGTTTTCGACCCGGAAGATGACCTGAAGGTTGAAATCGAAGGCCTGGTAACGGCTACGAGTCCGACCGGCTTTTCAGTTAGCGGACAGGCTGTTTCAACAAGCGCCGTCACAATTTTTGAGGACGGATCACCCCTTGACATCGCGCTCAATGTCCGTCTTGAGGTGGAAGGCAAGATCGCCGATGGTGTTTTGGTGGCGGAAAAAGTCCAGTTTCGCGGCGAACAGATCGAGATCGAAGCGGCTGTCGACCCCGGCAGCATAGATGCCGACACACAAACCTTCACGGTGCTGGGCATCCCGGTGCGTGTTAACGGGGCGACCGAAATGAAGGACGGCCTCTCTGTCTTTTCAGACATTTCAGAAAATGACGCTCTGGAAATCAGCGGTTACCTGACGGGCAGCGGTGCCGATCGTATTGTGGTCGCCACCGAGATCGAAGGTGTGGAGGAATTAGAAGAAGTTGTGCTGCAGGCCCCGGTGGATGCGATTAACAACCCTGAGCTTACGCTCCTGGAGGTGACGGTCAAAACGGAGAATGCGGTCTTTCAAAACCGGGACGGTGCCCCCATTCTCTCGGCGGTCTTCTTTAATCAAGTCCAAGTCGGGGACTTGATTAAAGTCAAAGGCAGCCTTTCGGGTACGAATATAATTGTGGCTGAAGAAGTGGAATTTGAAGGATAAAATACGCAGGCCGCTTGAGATGACCGGCTCGCGGAGGGTTTGAAAAACATATTTTTGTTCTGATCTTCCTTTTGTGCCTTCAATCGAGACGACGCCGCATTAAGCGATAGCGTTGAATATCGACATGACACTAAGAAACAAAATACAAGAGAATAATGTTGATCACAATCAAAAAAACCGCCAAAGTTTTCCAGAAAGTCACGGGGTCTCTTTCGAGCAGGGGCAGGACGTCCTTGCTCAAGAAGGCCGGATTGGGATGAGAGAGGTCGTACAAAAATTCAGAGAGTACCGTATATCGCTGTCCGGGATTTTTGTGAACGGCTTTTTCCAGGGTTTTATCAAGCCATAGGGGGATTTCCGGGTTGTGTTTTGTTGCAGATTGGTAGGAAATCCGGTTGAGGTTTTTGAGGTTAAGGGCCTCTTTGTAGGGAAGGGCGCCGCAAAGCATTTCGTAAGTAATCACACCCAGGGAAAAGAGGTCGGCATGTTCCGTGCCTGCGGAGCCTGCAAGGTATTCGGGCGCGGTGTAGTTTAATGTTCCGAGCATTTGGCCGCGTTCCCAGGGCACGTTGATTTCTTCGATGCCCGCGATTTTGCTTGAGCCGAAATCAATGATTTTGACAGTGCCGTGTTTGTCGATCAAGATATTTTCGGGTTTCAGGTCGCGGTGAATGACCTCTTTTTGATGAAAGGCCATGAGGCCGGTGACGACCTGATTGATGATTTTTCGCACGCCGATCAGTGTGGGGTGGGGATGGTCGCACATCCATTGCCGCAAGGTTTCTCCCTTGACATATTCGGTTACAAAATAAAGGCAGCTTCGTCTTCGCGTCAGGGCTTTGATTTTTAGAATATGCGGAGAATTCAAGCGTCTTCCGGCCCATTCTTCATGCATAAAGCGTTCGATGTATCCGGGGTCGTCTTCGTAATTCACAGAAGGTGTCTTGAGCACGACTTCTTCTTTTGTTTCCGTATCCACGGCCAGGTAAATCTGAGTTTGTTTGCTTGCATGAAGTTCTCGCACAATACGGTAGCCGTCCAGCACCATGCCTTCACTGAGCGGTGGGGGAAAAGGCAATTCAGTCAGTCGTTGATACAAATCTTCTTTATTGTGCAGGGGAAGTTTTTCGATAAGGATTATCTGGCAAGTCAGATTGTCGTGGCTTCCGTTTTTGGCGGCTTCTTCAATGATTTCCCGCACGGTCTTTTCGGGATCTTCCATGTTTTTGAGCCGGGTTTTGATTGCTCCTGCGCTGAGGTATTCATGGACGCCGTCCGTGACGAGCAGAAAGAGATCACCCTCTTCGATCGGCATGCTTTTGTAGTCGATTTGTAAATCCACATCAATGCCCATTGCACGGGAAAGATATTGTTTTTCTTTGCTGATGACGACCCGGTGATCGCGCGTCAGACATTCCAGGTCCTTTCCGCGGAATCTGTAGATGCGTGTGTCGCCGACGTGCAAAAGGTGGGCGGTGGTGGATTTAATGATGAGCGCGCTAAAAGTCGTGACCATGCCTTTTCTGGAATCATGTTCTTGTCGGCCTTGGGCACAAAGCCATCGGTTGAGTGCGCCCAAGACCTTTGCCCCCGAGTTTTTAACCGTCCAGGATTCGGGCGTGCTGTAATAATCGGATAAAAAGCCCAGCACGCAGGCTTCGGCCGCTTCTTTTCCGCCCTCGCTGCCGCTCATGCCGTCGGCGATGACGGCGGTGATGCCCTTTGTCATCCTCAGGGCATCGTCCGGGATTTTTATGCCGCAGGAGTCGTCGTTACCGGGTTTAATGCCCGCAGTGCTCCGTTGCCCTGCTTTGACTTCAAGTTTTCCAGACATATGTCGTTTTTCCAAAAGGGTGCTCCTAAAGAAGAGCGCCAGCGCGATCATAATCAAATCGCCCCGGCGCCGCAAGGTTTGTGAGGGGTTTCCGTCGAGGCGGCCTAGGTGACTTCGATCATTTTCACGGTGCCGTCGGGTAATACCTCCGCCATGTGACCTGCGGGTTCTTCAAAAAAGAATAAGACGATGGAGAGGGTCAAAATAGCGGCAGTGGCGATCACAAAGAAAAAAAGTTGCGGAGAAACAAACGAAAGCACCGTCAAAAAAGAGACTGCTCCGACATTGCCGTAGGCACCCGCCATGCCCGCAACTTGTCCGGTCAGGCGACGTTTGATAAGCGGTACCATGGCAAAAACAGCGCCGTTTCCGGAGGTAACCAGCATTGCACAAGAAAATGTAAGCAGTACGGCCATGCTGAGCGGCCAGCTCGCATTGATTTGTCCCATCAAAAAATATCCGATGGAAAGCCCGGATAATAAAAAGACAAGCGAGCGCTTTCTTCCGGCTTTGTCACTTAAAAGACCGCCCAGGGGGCGTGCAAACAAGTTGGTGAAAGAAAAGCTTCCCGCCAGCAATCCGGCCGTTGTTTGAGAAAGGCCGAATGTATCGAGAAAAAAGAGAGGAAGCATTGAAACCACGGCAAGCTCTGAGCCAAAAGTGACGAAGTAGCTCAGGTTGATGATGGCGACTTGTTTAAATTTATACTGCTCAATTTCCGGAAGCGTTTCAAAAAAAACATGTTTGTTGATTTGGTAAATCCGCAGGGCTTGAAATGCATAGATCCCGGTGAGAACAAAATAGATGGTATGGGTGAGTGTTGCGCTTAAGAGTCCGAGATTGGCGGGTCCGAGTTTCCAGGCCAAAACAGCTAAGGCCGCACACATGGGCACATTGACGAGCAGGTAAAAGAAAAAGTCTTTCGGGCTTGTAATTTCCATCGCCCCGCTTTTTTTGGGTTTAAAATAAGTGGAGCCTTTGGGGGTGTCACTGACTGAGAAGAAATAAATGACTGAAAAAACAAGTGATAAAATGCCTGTCATGCCGGCAGCATAACGCCAGGCATTGTCTCCACCAAAAAACAACATGATTAAAGGCAGGGTCATGGCTGCGGTCGCGGAGCCGAAATTTCCCCATCCGCCATAGATGCCTTCAGCTAAGCCCACTTCTTTTGCCGGAAACCACTCGCTCACCATGCGAATGCCGATGACAAAGCCGGCTCCCGCAAAACCCAATAAAAAACGCGTAATGGCGAGTTGTTCAAAGTTCTTGGACATTGCAAACGCAAAACAGAGAAAACTGGAAATAAAGAGGAGCGCCGAATACATGCGGCGCGGGCCGTATTTGTCGACCAACATCCCGATGATGACACGCGCGGGGATGGTGAGGGCGACGTTCATGATGAGGATGACTTTGACTTGCTGGCCGCTCAATCCCATTGTGTCCCGGATTGAAGCCATGAGCGGCGCGTGGTTGAACCAGACATAAAAACTCAGGAAAAAAGCAATCCAAGTCATGTGCAGGATTTTCATTTTTCCCTTAAACGACAACAAGCTTAGTTTTGCTTCAGACATGAAAAAAACTCTGCTTCCTGAAATAGACGACTTCCATACAAGAGCGTCCCAAAACGGCATCAAAGTAAAGCAAATAAGGTGCCAAATTATTTTAAATGAAATAAACATTTATAAAATTAAGGGTTTACGCTTTTTATTTTGATGAAAGGTTTTCATTGCCGGAATCAGATTGTTCATGGTTTTACGACAATTTATTCTGGAACACGACAATTTTGTCGCTTTTATTGTTTTTGTTCCAAAATTGCAAATCTGCGGCGATTTGATTAAACTACTTCCCCATGCAGATTAAACTTTTTCACCCTGCGCGGGAAGTTTCGTTTCGAGGGCCAAAGCCGGTTTCCTCCATTTTATTGAAACTCGGTCTTTCCAGGGAGGCGCATTTGGTTATTTGCGACGATGTCTTGGTGACGGAAGATACCGTGATTGCGGATGACGCCGTTATTGAAATCCGGCCTGTGATTTCTGGCGGAAGCGCATGAAGTGCCGCAAGTGTAAACGGTCGGCCGTTATCAAAATGCCCCGGCACAATACGGCTTTTTGTGATGTCTGTTTTGAGGATTATTTGCTGAAACAGGTTTCAATCGCCATTTCCGACGACAAGATGTTTTCGAAGGATGCGCCTGTATTGGTCGCCGTTTCAGGCGGAAAAGACAGCTTGGCGCTTTGGGATGTTTTGATCAAACTGGGTTACGAAACGGTCGGTTTGCATTTAAATCTTGGCATCGGAGCCTATTCCGAAACATCGCAACAAAAGGTGGAAACCTTCGCCGCTTCCCGCAATCTCTCACTCATTACCCACGCTTATCAGGCATCCTACGGACTCGGTATTGTGGAAATCGCCAAGGCCTCGGTGCGTCCGGCCTGCTCGGCCTGCGGAACGATGAAACGCCATCATTTTAACCGCATCGCCCTTGAAAAAGGTTTTCCCGTCGTGGCGACGGGCCACAATTTGGATGATGAAGCGGCCCGGCTTCTGGGGAATCTATTAAAATGGCAGGTGCCTTATCTTGAAAAACAAAGCCCCGTGCTTTCGGATGACGGCGGACTTTGGGCCAAAAAAGTGAAACCGCTCTATCGCTTGCCGGAACGCGAAATCGCAGCGTACTGCATTTTGAATCGCATTGATTACATTGTGGAAGAATGTCCGATGTCGAACGGCGCAAAAATGTTTACCTACAAAGAAACGCTCAACCGGCTCGAAGAAGCTTCTCCCGGCGCGAAACACCAATTTTATTTCGGGTTTTTAAAACAAAAAGAAGTGTTATTCCCCAGTCCTCCGCCTGTTGAAGATGCGGATCTTTGCCGGACCTGTGGTCAACCCGGTCAGAGCACACAGTGCGGATATTGCCGTCTGATCGAACGTTCGACGGCGGTGACTTCATGAAACCTTTTTCCGCCGGAGAACGTTTGCATCTCGTGAATAAAAAAGGCCGGGTTTATCGCATTGCCTTAAAAACAGGCGCGATGTATGAGTTCAGCGGGGAAAAAATCTCCCACGACGACATCATCGGTTTGGAAGACGGTTCGGAGATTGCCTTATCCCGCGGCACGCGTTTTTTTGTCTTTAGACCGACTTTGGCGGAATACACGCTGCACATGAAACGCGGGGCGCAGATTCTTTACCCCAAAGATCTGGCGATTATTCCGATATGGGCCGATGTGTATCCGGGCGCAACGGTGATTGAGGCGGGAATCGGTTCCGGTGCGCTCACGATTCCGCTTTTAAACGCCGTTGGCGAAAAGGGGCGACTGATTGCTTACGAAATTAGGGAGGATTTTGCAAGGCGGGCGATCAAAAATATCGAGGCTTATTTCAGCCCTTCTCCCTTGAATGACCGTTTGTTTGTACACAACCAAAGCATTTATGAGGGCATTGTCGAAGAAGAAGTGGATCGCATCGTGCTGGATTTGCCGGAGCCGCATCTTGTTGTGCCGCACGCGGTGGACAAGCTGCGTTCCGGGGGGATTTTTTTGTGTTTTTTACCCACGGTGCCGCAGATTGAAAAGGTTGTTGCGGCCTTGCGGGAAGCCCGTATTTTTGAATCGATTGCAACCTTTGAAACAATGCTGCGTCCCTGGAGTGTCGACGGCCGCAGTGTCCGTCCCAGCCTGCGCATGGTGGCGCATTCCGGCTTCATCACGACGGCCAGAAAGGTTACGCGTATGACTTAGCATTTTTTCAAATACGCTTCAATGCCCTTGGCCGCTTCGCGGCCCTCATAGATGGCCCAGACAATGAGGGATGCCCCCAGTTTAATGTCTCCGGCGGCGAAGACCCCTTTCACATTGGTCATGCGGTTTTCATCCACCGTGACGTTGCCGCGACTGTCGGTATTTACACCCAGGTCGGTCAAAAGTCCCGCTTTTTGCGGGCCAGTGAAACCCATCGCCAAAAGCACCAAATCACATTCAATCTCAAAATTGCTATCTGGCACTTCAATGAATTTCACACCGCCGGACACATTGATGATTTTTTCAACACGGACGCCGTGCAGTTTTTGAAGCTGTCCGTTTTTTCCTGAAAACTTTTTGGTCATGAAAGACCATTCGCGAATGCCGCCTTCTTCGTGTGCGGAGGAGGTGCGCAACTGCATCGGCCACAAGGGCCAGGGCGTGTTTGTTGATCGTTTCAATGGCGGTTCGGGCAGCAGCTCGATTTGGCGCACTTCGCGTGCCCCCTGCCGATGACTGGTGCCGAGACAGTCGGCGCCTGTATCACCGCCGCCGAGAATGACCACGCGTTTGTCTTTTGCGCTGATTTCAATGAGCGGGTCAATCGCATCTCCCGCATTGCGTTTGTTTTGCTGCGTGAGGAAATCCATTGCGAAATGAATGCCCTGAAGTTCACGGCCGGGCACGGACAGATCACGTGCCTGCATTGCGCCTGTGGCGAGACAAATGGCGTCGAAGTCTTTTTTGAGGGTTTCAACTGTTAAATCCGCTCCGACATGGATATTGGTTTTAAATTCAACACCTTCGGCCCTCATTTGTTTGAGGCGGCGCTCCAGCACCCGTTTTTCCATCTTAAAATCAGGAATGCCGTAACGCAGCAGACCGCCGATGCGGTTATCTTTTTCAAAGACGGTCACACTGTGCCCGTTGCGGCGCAACTGTTGGGCGGCGGCCAGTCCGGCCGGGCCGGAACCGATCACGGCGATTTTTTTCCCCGTTTCGCGTGCAGGGGGGATTGGGGCGACCCAGCCTTCGTTAAATCCGCGGTCGATGATATTCCATTCGGTGACGCGGATGGCAACAGGCTCGTCAATGATGCCAAGCACGCAAGCGCTTTCACAGGGCGCGGGACAAAGGCGTCCGGTAAATTCGGGGAAATTGTTCGTGCTGTGCAGGGCTTTTAAGGCGTCTTTCCAGCGCCCGCGAAAGACAAGATCATTCCAATCCGGAATCATATTTTGCACGGGACAGCCCGACCAGCCCTGACAAAAAGGCACGCCGCAGTCCATGCAACGGGCACCCTGTTGTTTCAGGGTTTCTTCTTTCATGGGTTTGTAGATTTCTTTCCAGTCATGAATACGGTCCGAAACCGGACGCCGCTTGGGTCCGGTGCGTTTGATTTTTAGAAATCCTTTTACATCACCCATGCAGTGCTTCCTCCTTCGCTTTCCTTGCCTTGCGCAGTTCCAGTACTTTTTTATATTCCGATGAAATGACTTTTACGAATTTTGGCAGGATGTTGTCCCATTGCGACAATATCCGTGTTCCTTTTTTACTTCCGGTATAAGCCACGTGTTTTTTAATCAGATCTTTCAAAAGGACCTTGTCATCGGTTGTGCCGACGGATTCCAATTCCACCAGGCTCAGATTGCATTGCCGGGCAAAGCTGCCTTCTTCATCTAGCACAAAAGCCAGTCCGCCGCTCATGCCGGCCGCGAAATTGCGGCCCGTTTTTCCAAGCACGACGATGACACCGCCGGTCATGTATTCACAACCGTGATCGCCGACCCCTTCGATAACGGCACGTGCCCCGCTATTGCGCACGGCAAACCGTTCTCCGGCCACGCCGTAAAAATAGGCTTCGCCGCCGGTTGCGCCGTAAAGGGAAGTATTGCCGATTAAAATGGTTTCTTCCGGTTCAAAGAGGGAGTCTTTGGGCGGATAGATAATGATTTTTCCGCCGGAGAGGCCTTTTCCGGTGTAGTCGTTTGCATCGCCCTCCAAAGTGAGCGTGAGGCCTTTGGCACAGAAGGCCCCGAAACTTTGACCGGCGGTGCCGTTGAAGTCAAAACGAATGGTGTCGTCCGGTAGCCCGGACGTGCCAAAACGTAAGGAAATTTCTCCTGAAAGCATGGCACCAACGGCGCGGTGGATGTTTCGGATGGGCAATTTTTCATGCACGGCTGTTTTTTTATCAAGCGCCGCATGGGCTTTTTCGATCAAGAGATGGTCGAGTGCCTGTTCGAGGCCGTGTTCCTGTGCTTTCACACAGTGACAGGGAACCTCAGGGCCGACTTCTGGTTTATAAAGCATGGGGGAAAGATCAAGTCCTTTTGCTTTCCAGTGGCCGATGGCTTTTTGATAACGCAGACGGTCGGATTGTCCGATCATGTCTTCAAATTTTCGGAAGCCGAGTCGGGCCATCAGCGTCCGCACGTCTTCGGCGAGAAAATAAAAATAGTTCACGAGATGTTCGGGTTTGCCGCGATATTTTTTACGCAGTTCGGGATCTTGTGTGGCGATGCCGACCGGACAGGTATTCAAATGGCATTTGCGCATCATGATGCAGCCTTCGACGATCAAGGGCGCGGTTGAAAATCCGAATTCCTCTGCGCCGAGCAGGGCGGCGATAACAACGTCGCGGCCTGTTTTGAGTTGGCCGTCTGTTTGAATGCGGGTGCGTCCGCGCAGGTCGTTTAAAACCAGGGTTTGCTGGGTTTCGGCGAGTCCCAATTCCCAGGGTAATCCGGCATATTTGATTGAAGAGAGCGGAGATGCGCCGGTGCCACCTGAACCGCCGGCGATGACGATGAGGTCCGCATGGGCCTTGGAAACGCCTGCGGCGACGGTGCCGACGCCGACTTCGGAGACGAGTTTCACCGAAATCGCGGCTTTTGGATTCACATTTTTCAAATCAAAGATGAGTTGCGCAAGGTCTTCAATCGAGTAAATATCGTGGTGCGGCGGCGGGGAAATGAGTGTCACACCCGGTGTTGAAAAACGCAGTTTTGCAATAACTTCATCAATTTTATGACCCGGAAGTTGTCCGCCTTCTCCCGGTTTTGCGCCCTGCGCCATTTTGATTTGAAGCTCTTCGGCATTAATCAAGTAGTTGGCCGTAACGCCGAAACGCCCCGAAGCGACTTGTTTGATTTTGCTGTTTCGCTCTGTGTTAAAGCGCTCTTCGTGTTCTCCGCCTTCTCCCGTGTTGCTGCGTCCGCCGATGCGGTTCATGGCGATGGCGAGGGTTTCGTGTGATTCTTTGCTGATGGCGCCGTAAGACATCGCACCGGTGGTGAAGCGTTTCATGATTTCCGAGGCAGGCTCCACTTCGTCCAAGGGAACGGACTCTGCTTCCTTGAATTCAAGCAGGCCTCTGATGGTGGCGTGCCGTTTGGATTCGTTATTTGCGAGGCGGGCGAATTCCTGATAAATATCGGGGTTATTTCCCTGAGTGGCGTGCTGCAAAGCGGCAATGGTTTCGGGGTTCCAATTGTGGTGTTCCTCTTGAATGCGGTAATGATATTCGCCGCCGAAATCGAGTTGCCGGACGGGGTGAAAGGTGTGATAGGCTATGGTGTGACGCTGGAGGACTTCTTCGGCGAGCGTGTCAATTCCGACGCCGCCGATTTTGGAGGGTGTGCCGGTAAAATAGCGGTCGATGGTTTCGCTGTTGAGTCCGACGGCTTCGTAAATCTGTGCGCCGCAATAGCTTTGAACGGTCGAAATCCCCATTTTGGAAAAGATTTTCAAGAGGCCTTTGTTGACCGCCTTGATGTATTTGATCTCGGCGGTGACTTCGTCGATGGTTTCGGGCAGGTATTCTTCACGCACCATGTCGGTGAGCGTTTCAAAGGCCAAGTAAGGATTGACGCTGCCCGCGCCGTAACCGATCAATTGGGCAAAATGCGAAACTTCCCGGGCCTCGCCGGTTTCCACGATTAAGCCGATTTCCGTGCGAAGGGATTCACGGATGAGATGATGATGAATGGCTGAAACGGCGAGCAGTGAAGGAATCGGCGCCCATTCGGCATTGACGCCCCGGTCGCTTAAAATAATGAATTTATAACCTGTGGCGATGGCCTCACTGGCTTGCCGGCAGAGCCGGTCGATTGCGATGGCCATTTCTTTGGGGCCGTTTGCAGCGCGGAAGAGCATCTTGAGCTTGATGGGTTTGAAGTGTTTATCTGCAATCTGCTGAATTTTTTCAAGATCCGCGTTGGTGAGAATCGGTTGTTGAATCTTAATCCGCCGCGCGTGCTGCGGGGTTTCGGTTAATAAGTTGGCTTTCGGCCCGATGGTCGTAATGAGGGACATGACCAGGCGTTCGCGGATCGGGTCAATCGGGGGATTGGTCACTTGCGCAAAAAGTTGTTTGAAATATTTAAAAAGCAATTGCGGCCGGTCGGACAAGACGGCCAAGGGCGTATCGTGTCCCATGGAGCCGACGGCCTCTTCGCCGTTGACGGCCATCGGCGTGAGCAACATTTTGAGGTCTTCAATGGTATAGCCGAAGGTTTGTTGCCGCTGGCGCAGCGTGGCGTGGTCGGGCTGATGCAGGTTTAAAGGCTCAGGAAGTTCATTGATGCTGATGCGATAGGTTGAAACCCATTCGCGATAGGGTTGTTGGGATGAAATTTTGGCTTTGATTTCATCATCATCAATGATGCGGCCTTGTTCGGTATCGATTAAAAACATTTTTCCGGGCTGGAGCCGTCCTTTGCTTCGGACTTCTTCAGGCGCAAATTCCAGCACGCCTGTTTCAGAGGCCAAAACAACAAGATCGTCCTGGGTGACAAGATAACGCGCGGGTCGGAGTCCGTTGCGGTCGAGCGTTGCGCCGATCATTTTCCCGTCGGTGAATGCGATGGCGGCCGGGCCGTCCCAGGGTTCCATCATTGCGGCGTGATATTCATAAAACCCGCGCCGGTCGAGATCCATGTGCGGGTTGCCCGCCCAGGCTTCGGGAATGAGCATCATCATGGCGTGCGGCAGGGAACGACCGCCCATCACCAAAAATTCCAAGGCGTTGTCAAAACAGGCCGAATCGCTTTGCTCCGGATCAATAATGGGGAACAGCTTTTCGAGGTCGCGTCCGAAACGTTTGGAGGAAAGACGGCCCTGCCGTGCACGCATCCAGTTTACATTGCCTTTCAGGGTGTTGATTTCACCATTGTGACAGGTGAAACGAAAGGGGTGTGCGAGCGGCCAAGCGGGGAAGGTGTTGGTCGAAAAACGCGAATGGACCAGTGCGAGTGCGCTCCGGGTTTCCGGGTCGCAAAGGTCGGGAAAAAACCGCGGGAGTTGATCGGGCAGGAGCAGGCCTTTGTACAAAATCGTGTTGCAGGAAAGACTGCAGACATAGAAGAAATTTTTCCCTTCGATGGCGGAATGCCGTACGGCATTTTCGATGCGCCGACGCATGACGTATAATTTTTGCTCAAATTCGGTTTCACTGAGAATGTCGCGTGCGATGAAAATTTGCCGGATTGTAGGCATTGATTCTCTGGCCTGAACGCCGATGGTATCGTCTTTTGTGGGTACATCCCGCCAGCCCAAAAGACGTTGGTCTTCTTCTAAAATGATTTTTTCAAAAATCTTTTCGCAGGCCCTGCGGTCTTGCGGATCCGGCGGCAGAAAGACCATGCCCACACCGTATGCACCGGGCGTGGGCAGTTTGACGCCGAGTTCTTCCAAGGATCGATGCAAGAGCCGGTGCGGCACTTGCAAAATGATGCCCGCTCCATCTCCGGTGCAAGGGTCGCAACCGACGGCACCGCGGTGGGTGAGGTTCTCAAGGATTTCCAAGCCTTTTTTGACGATGTCGTGTGAACGGCTGCCCTTGATATTGGCGACAAATCCGATACCGCAACTGTCGTGTTCATTTTGAGGATTGTAAAGTCCTTGTTGGGGGGGGATCCGGGTGGAGTCGGTGAGGGAATTTTTATCTGAAACAATCGACAATTTATTCATAATTCTCCGAAAGTCTTGCGGTTTTTACCTGCCTAATTTTTATGACAAAATATGCTGTTGCTGAAGGAAACGCTTTGTTTTTCCAGGGCAGCAGGGGCTTGCAAGTATATCGCAGCCCTCATCTTAAAACAAGAAGTTGAGTGCCTATTTTGATGATAAAGCGGTCTTTGAGCAAAAGGGAGCGGGAAATTTTATTGCTTTTAAGAGTCGGTAAAAGGGTTTCGCAGAACGATGGTTTCACCGCGTTTTGAACTGGTGGAGACGATATCGATTCGACAGCCGACGAGTTCGGAAAGGGCTTCCAGATAGATTTGTGCGTTTTTTGGCAGTTTCTCATAGTCCGTAATGCCGTAGGTGGATTCCGTCCACCCGGAAAAATGTTGGAGAATAGGCTTCGCCTGCTCAAGCTCATTGAGCGCAGTGGGGATTTCATTAAGCTGCTTTCCCTTGACTTTGTAAGCGATACAGACTGAAATTTCCGGCATCCCGTCTAAAACATCGAGCTTTGTGAGGGCGAGTGAGGTCATGTGATTAATGCGCACGGTGTGTCGGACTTGCACTGCGTCAAACCAGCCGCATCTGCGAGGTCGTCCTGTGGTTGCGCCA
Organism: Nitrospira sp.; assembly: GCA_027020665.1. Lineage (GTDB taxonomy): Bacteria > Nitrospirota > Nitrospiria > SBBL01 > JAADHI01 > JAADHI01. The sequence continues at coordinate 18,105 of JALUVJ010000083.1, read as the reverse complement.
AATTCTCCGCCTTTTTCTCGCAGGGTTTCGCCCATTTTATCTGTGAGTTCTGAAGGAAAGGGGCCGCTGCCGACGCGGGTGGTGTAGGCCTTGGTGACACCGAGGACTTCGTCCAGTCGAGTGGGGCCGATGCCTGTTCCGGTGGACGCACCGCCTGCGGTGGAGTTGGAGGAGGTGACAAAAGGGTAAGTGCCGTGATCCACGTCGAGATGTGTGCCCTGCGCCCCTTCGAAAAGCATGTGTTTTCCCCTGTCCATCGCTTGATTGAGCAAGAGGGGGGTGTTGGTGACATAGGGTTTGATCGCCTCCCCATAGGCGATATATTCTTTAAAAACTTCGTCGGGATTAAATCCTGGGGCGCCGTAGACTTGCTCTAAAACGAGATTGATTTCGGTGAGCTTTGTTTCAAGTTTTTCACGAAAGAATTCCGGATGATACAGGTCGCAAATCCGGATGCCGTTTCGGGCCATTTTATCGGCGTAAGCGGGGCCGATACCGCGTCCTGTCGTGCCGATTTTTTGATCCCCTTTTGTTTTTTCACTTTCTAAATCAATGCGCTGATGATAGGGCATAATCAAGTGGGCGGTATCGCTAATGAAAAGCCGCCCTGTGACGTCAATGTTTTGTTCGGACAATGTGGATATTTCTCGCAGAAGTGCCTCTGGGTTAATGACGACGCCATTTCCGATGACACCTGTTTTTCCGGGTTGTAAGAGGCCAGTTGGGATGAGATGCAACACGATGGTCTTTTCGCCAATGACGATGGTGTGACCTGCATTGTGTCCGCCCTGATAGCGGACCACATAGTCTGCATCTTCGGAGAGCAAATCAACGATCTTGCCTTTACCTTCGTCTCCCCACTGTGTGCCGATTACAACAAGATTCATTTTTTATACTCCCCCCAAAAGCGCGTTTATGGTAGAGTTTATCGTTTTTTAAGTCAAGCCGTTGGGGGGTGATTCAATAGTTGAGTGATCCCGTAGTTCTCTGGATTGCTAGATCTATTTTGTTCTTAAATTTTTAACCCTCATTGAAATTTCATAAATTTTGAGTCCTGAGAAGGAAGGGATTTCTTGACCAATTTATTAATTATTGAGCGATAAACCACTTTTTGTTTTTCTGATTTAAGTTGCTCGTAGGATGGTTCTGAAATTTAACTAGTGCTTAGAAATATGAGGTCAAATTTGAGATGAAGGGGTCTATTTCTCCAAAAGGGGTCAATGAAATTGTTATGAACACGGTTGTTGAATGTCTGAAGCAGAAAAAATCAAGCCGTGTTATGAATATTTTAGAAATAGGCCCTGGTAAGGGAGTGTTCGCGGAGGCACTTCATGGTCTGCTTGATGAAAGTGACATTCCATTTAAAATGCAATGTGCAGACATTCAGCCGGAACAGATTAATTCGCGTAATATTGGGATAAAATGTCACTACATTGACGTGCAGAAAGAATTTCAACTGAAAGAGCAATTTGACATTATTATTGCTATAGAGTTGATTGAACACCTTGAAAATCCATTTCATTTTATTCGTGAAATTGCAATGCATCTGGAAGACGAAGGGGTGTTGGTTTTAACATCCCCCAATATCCTCAGCTTGAGATCTAGAATGCGATTTTTTTTGACGGGTTGTTTTGATTATTTTAGAAGGCCTTATAATGAGTATTGGTTGAATATGGGGCATATAAACCCGATTAACCCGCTTCAACTTGTTTACACGCTGAGAAAAAATGGTTTTGAAGTGAAAAAGATTATGAGTAACACTTCGACATTTGAGTCATTGGTTTTTGCCCCATTTTCAATACTGATTGCTTTGTTTTCTTCTATCCATTTTTTATTGAGGGAAAAAGGTCGGAGTCAGAAAAAACGAAACATGCGATTGATACGTTTTGTCTTGTCCCCTGCGTTACTTTTTGGAAAAACCGCAATTTATCTGTCTGTGAGAAAAAATAAATTTATCGCAACGCCGGATATTTGGCATCGCTCGGATTCGAATTTTGACCCATAAAAACAAAATCCAGTCTATTTTTTCCAATTTGTATGAGTATCCTGATTCAGAGTCGGGCCAGTATCTGTGTCAATGTTTCCTCTAACTCTTTTTAATTTGGGTATTACTTTTCCATGAATATTCTTGAATTATGCCTTTCTCCTGCTTTGGGAGGATTAGAATTGTACATGTATCGCAGTGCGAAGCACTTGTCAGAAACGGACCCTGTAACGGGCGTGATTTGTGAAGATGGGCAACTCAAGGCTTTTTTTGAGCGTGAGGGTTTAGCTTTTTCTACGGAAAAAACGTTTTTTCATGCCTTTCCCGTTTTTACCGCAAAAAGACTTGCAAGCCTAATTGATGTGCGTGAGATCGACGTGATTCACACGCATTGGGGAAAGGACTTGCCCTTGGCGGCTTTGAGCAAGTGGTTTTCAAAGCGTAAACCCCGGCTTGTTTATACCCGACAAATGAAGATGACACGCAGCAAGGATGATTTTTATCACAATTTTTTATACGGGCAAATGGATCTGATGCTTTGCATTACCGACACGCTTGCGGCCGAGGCAAAACAGTTTTTGAACAATGAATATGTGGCAAAGATCAAACGGCTTTATTACGGTGTGGATACGCCGTCTCATCTTTTGACTCATGAAGAACGCCAAGGCTTACGGCAGGATTGGGGTGTGAAAAAAGATGATTTTTTAATCGGTTTGTTTGGCCGCATTGAGGAAAGCAAAAGACAGCACTTGCTCATCGATGTGATTGCAAAGGCTAAAGAAGCGCAGCAGGACATGCGTGCCTTGATTGTTGGGCACGCAATGAATGGCTCCTATTTAGAAAATCTGAAATCCCGTGTTACAGAAACAGGCTTGAAAGAAGAGATTATATTTAAAGGTTTTGTAGCCCGGCCGCAGGATTGGATGCAGGCCTGCGATTGCGTGGTTTTGGCCAGCTTTGAAGAAACCTTTGGTTTGGTTTTGATTGAAGCGATGCAGGTCGGTGTGCCCGTCGTGGGCACAAATCGCGGGGGCGTGCCTGAAATTATTGATCATGAAGAGACAGGGTTCTTATTTGAGTCCGACGATGGAGACGGGCTCTACAAATGTCTGCGGTCTCTCAAAATGGATGAAGATTTGCGGCAGAAGCTGGCAAAGGCCGGGCAGCTTAAAGCGCGACATTTTTTTGCAACGGAAGATCATTTTAAGAGACTGCGTGCGTGTCTGAAAGGCTGATTGTCAGTCCTTAATCCTCTGCGGCTTTAAGAATTTTTCTGAGATCAAACGCGCTGCTTCATCCACATCGATATTCAAGCGCTCTTTCCGTTGGTCCAGGGTTTCCGGTGAAAAACTCAGTCTGTTTTTTGGGCTGTTCAGTGTTTGCCAGCGCAGTGCGGTTGCCGAGCGTCGTCGCGGATAAAATGCGGCGGTGGGTACGTCTAAGGCGCCAGCAATGTGAAGCGGTCCGGTTGATCCACTGATAAAAAGATCGGCAAATTGGATGAGTTGCGCAAAATTTCTCAGTCCTTTTTTTGATTCAAAAATGGTGTGGGGTATTTTTTTTAAGTGTGAACTTAAACTTTGGGCTCTTTCTAATTCTCCCGGCCCGGCGGTAATCACAATGTGATATTTTTCTTGCGGTTTGAGCTGCTCGACCAGTTTTGCATATTGTGTGATTGATAAATTATTTGCAGAGCCGCCACTGCCGGGGTGGACGAATACGAGTGATGCGAGTGCTTCAATCTCGTTTTCATGACAAAAGTGCTGTTTTTTTTCTGCCGTTTCCTGATCATCAAAATGGAGAAACGGTGCTTTCGGGGTTTTTAGAATTGGAATATTTTGTTGTTTTAAAAAGTGGCGAATCAGGTCTTGATTGTATTCATGTTCCGGTTTTTCGGATCGGGATCTGCGCTGTGTGAGACGGTGATTATAAAAAACCTGCGCGAATTTGCTTGCAGGGGCGAGGCGGTAGGGGATGGGAGCGAGCATTGCAGCCAAGCCCGCGCGCGCCCTGGAATAGAGTGTGATCACGGCATCAAATTGTTCCTCACGGAAAATTTTTGCGAGAGAAAAGCCCGAATGCCACTTGGCTTCGGGTGTGGGATCGATGAGGACTTGGTCGATCCAGGGGCAGGTTTCTGCCATTTCCTGGGTGTAAGTGGGTACGAAGGCGGCAAGGGTTGCATGAGGCATGTTTTTTTTAAGCAGTGCAAAACCGGGGTAGGCGAGCATGAAATCTCCCAGTTTATCGTTGCGAATGATTAAAATTTTGGGGGAATGCGATTGAGATGAATTCAATTCAGTGGTCTTTTTTTGCCTGGGTGCGTGTTCCGGATATCTTTATGTTGTGAAATGTTGCCCTCATATTTTATGATCTAGCCCGGTAAAAGCAAGTTTAAAAAAGGAAAGGACGTCGATGCGACTTTATGCTGAAATCTCACCGGGGGAACTTTTTGATAAAATTACGATTCTGGAGATTAAAACGGAGCAGATCTCCGACCCCGGAAAACTGAGCAATGTGAAAAAAGAGCTCCGGATTTTGCTCGGCATTCGTGATGAACATGTCACCATGTCGGATGCCTTGTTTGGCCTGCTTGATGAACTGAAGCAAGTTAATCAAAAATTGTGGGTCGTTGAAGACCGTATTCGCGATTGTGAGCGCAATCAGGATTTTGGACACACATTCATTGAACTTGCGCGCAGTGTTTACAAAGAAAATGATAAACGTGCCCTGTTAAAAAATAAGATCAATCTTGCATTAAACTCGAATCTCTTTGAAGAAAAATCATATCAACCCTATTGATGATGAAGATACTGATTATCCGCGCCGGACGAACCGGGGATATGGTGATGATGACCCCTGCGCTTAGGGCACTTTTGAGAAAATATCCCGATGCTGAATTTACCTTTTTAACAAGTCCGGACGGCAGAAGAACACTGAGGGATTTTAGCGATCGCATTACACGGTTTTGGATTTACAACCGGGAAGACTTTCTTGCGTTTTTTTCGCGGCAGACACTCAAACAACGGATCGCCGACGGCGTATTCGACCATATTTATTGTTTTGAACACAATCCGAGCTATCAGCGTTTATTGGAGCGGTCAGCGGCAAAAGTTCACGGTTTCCGGAAAGACGCGGGGCGAAAACATTATTGCCGCTTGCTGTTGGACGTGGTGTGCGATGGCGCAGCCTATCAAAAGGAAGATCTTTACGTTTTCCTTCCCGTCAGGGATGTGGCAAAAAAAAATACGGCAAAAGCACTGGCGGATATTGGTATTACGAAAGACACGTTCTTGCTTGCAGTGCATCCGACTTTTAGCGGTGCGGGAAAGTGGTTTAGGACGAATAGAGATAAAAAAAATAAATTGTGGCCGCCAAGCGCCTTTGCCGAGTTGGCCTGCCGTTTACGGGACGATGCGAAACAGACTGATTTTGACCTTAGAATTCTCATGAATCTCATGCCGGATGAACGGGCTTACGGAGAGAAAATCCTTCAGTCTGGTTCCGCCGGTCGGAATTGTTTGGAAATTTTCTGTCCGAAGCCTGATTTTCAAAATTACAAAGCATTCCTTGAACGTGCCGATTTGCTGCTTACGCCCGATACCGGACCCATGCATATTGCTGCCGCCCTCGGGACCAAAATCATTGCCCTTTTTGCAGGAAGAGCTCCTGAAGATTGCGGCCCTTTTGTTCCAGCGGAACAAGTTAGGATTTTTCGCGCAGAAGAGACAGCGCGTTCTAAAATCGGGATTGCGGCAATCCCTGTTGATGATGTTTATCATGCCTGCATGAAAATGATCGGCCTGGATTAAACTCATCGGATAAACCAATGGCAAAAATCAGCGCATGCATCATTTCATTTAATGAAGAAAAAAAGATCGAGGACTGCCTTAAAAGTCTGCTCGATGTTGTTGATGAAATCGTCGTTGTGGACTCGGAGAGTACTGATAAGACGATTGAAATCGCCTCTGTATATACAGATTTTATCTACAGCCGAAAATTTTTAGGCCATATCGCGCAAAAAAACCTTGCAGTGGGCAAAGCCCAACATGACTGGATTTTAAGCCTTGATTGTGATGAGCGTTTATCCGATGACTTGAGGAAGTCGATTCTGGAGATTAAAGATGAGATCGGGCAATATGACGCTTATCGTATGGCGCGTAAGACCTTTTATATATACCGCTGGTTGAATTATTGCTGGTACCCGGACATGAAGGTGCGGCTTTTTAATAAACAGCATGCGAAGTGGGGAGGCGTCAATCCGCATGATAAGGTGAGGGTCGATTCGGAAAAGATTGGCCGCTTAGGGGGCGATATCTTACATTATTCATTCGATAGCATTTCCGCACACATTCAAACCTTGGACAAGTTCTCCGAAATTGCTGCGAAGGAGATTATCAAACGCGGTAAAAAAGTGTCGGTTTTTTCTCCCTTCACGCATGGGTTTTGGATTTTTTTTAAGATGTATTTTTTGAAAAGAGGGTTTTTAGACGGTTTTGCAGGCCTGCTTGCCTCCGTATTATCGCTGATGCACGTTTTTGTAAAATACAGTAAAGTCTTGATACATCAGGCGCAACATAAATAGCGGGGTTTCGCCGTGCTCAAATTATCAGGGGAGCGTTTTGAATTTCCCCCCGCTCACAATCGCAGCCCCTTGCAAAGTGAGGGATTCGACGGTGATATTTCTAAGTCCTTCTTCCGACATTGCGTTTGTAACCTCTGAAATCCAGTCTGATTTTCGAATGACTTTCGGCAGTTCGATCAGCACGTCTTTCCATTCCGGATAATAAAATGCGCCGACAGGCTGCGCGCATTTGAAGTAGAGTTCAAAGGTATATTGTAGCAATTTGGAAGTCGGGTAGGTGAAGTCATGAAAAATGACAATGCCCTTGGGCGTAAGCATCTTGTTGATATTGTGCATGAGACGGGGAATGTCGGCATATTTGGGCAGGTAGGAGGTAGTGACGACGTCGAAGCCTTTGTCTGGAAGGTAGTCTTCAGCAGGGGCGTGAACAAAAGACACGCCTTTGCTTTCTAAGGTTTCTGCTTTTTTTTTCGCAACCGCCAAGTAGCTTTCGGTGATATCAACGCCGGTGATTTCACAATCGGGATATTTGTTTTTGATCGCAAAAGTCAGAATGCCTGTGCCGCAGGCGAGGTCCAACACCTTTTTACAGGAGGGGATTTTTGAGAGCATTTTTTTCTTCCAAAGGCGGTCGATGCCAAAGGTGAAGCGGTTGACCACTTCGTCATAACTTGAACCGGTTTCGGAAAAAAAGTTTTTGATCCAGTCTCTTTTTTCTGCAAGTTGTGTCATTGTTAAACCTCTCCAAATAAAACGATGTGAAAGCGTATTATGGAACTCACTTGATTTTTGTCAAGTAAATTGCCTGCTTGCTTGACCTTGCAAGCGGTTTTGGGTAGCCTCGCGAAGATGAAAGTCATTGGATTGATGTCGGGCACTTCGGCGGATGGCATTGATGCTGCGCTGGTTGATGTGCGTGGGGACGGAAAGCGTCTTCGGCTTAAACTCTTGGCCTTTAATATCACTCCTTATCCCAAGTCGCTTCAAAAAACATTGATTGATCTCGCTTCGGGGTCGGTTTTTTCCATTGCACAATTTTGTCGTTTGAATTTTGAGCTGGGTGAGCGATTTTCAGAGGCCGTGATTGCACTGGCCAATCAAGCAAAAATCCCCTTGTCTGAAGTTGATCTTATCGGTTCACACGGACAAACCGTACAGCATCTTCCCAAACCATCCGGACGCAATAAAAACAGAACGGGTTCCACACTGCAAATCGGCGAACCGTCGGTGATTGCAGAGCGCACGGGCGTTACGACGATTGCCGATTTCAGACCGAGAGACATGGCCGCGGGCGGGGAGGGGGCACCGCTGACGCCTTATCTGCATTACCATCTTTTGCATCATCGGAAAAAGTCACGTGCCGTCATTAATTTGGGCGGCATCAGCAATATTACTTATCTTAAAGCGGGCGCTTCACTTGAAGAGACGGTGGCCTTTGATATGGGACCCGCCAATATGTTGCTGGACGGACTGGTTTCCACTTTAAATCAGGGAAAAAAATCCTTTGATCGAAACGGGGCGATGGCGAAAAAAGGACGGGTTTCTGAGATTTTATTGGCTGAATTGATGCGTCATCCCTTCATTAAAAAAAATCCCCCAAAAAGCACGGGCCGGGAAGTCTTCGGCGGGAAGATGGTCGAAAAAATCATTGAATCGGGACGGGCATTAAAACTGACGCAGCATGATTTACTTGCGACGGCCACGGCTTATACGGTTTCGTCCGCTGCGAAAAATATTCAAGCCTTTATTCTTAAAAAAAGTGATTTGCATGAGGTGATTGCCGGAGGGGGCGGGGTAAAAAATCCGGTGTTAATGCAAGCCTTGACTCAGGCCCTTTATCCCGTTCCTGTCTTAACTTTTGAGAATTTCGGACATGATTCAAGGGCCATCGAAGCGATGACTTTTGCTGTCTTGGCCTATCAAAGTCGACACAAGCGTCCCGCAAATATTCCGGCGGTTACGGGGGCCGCTCATCCTGTGATTTTAGGGAAAATGATTCCGGGCAGGAAATTTTCAGCTTAAGGACGCTCTGATTAAGCCCTGCATTTTCTGAAGCGAAATACTTCCTTAAGAAATCCCTTTAATAAAGGTTTTGATGCGTTCAAAATAAGCTGTACCCCCGACAATATAGGAATTATTGTGATCCGCACCCGTGATCGTATAAAAAAATTTAGGGGGATTTGCGGCCTTAAAAAGCGTTTCACCTTGTTTATAAGGGACAACCTTGTCCTGATCGCCATGCATGATGAGCAAGGGGCTTTTTACGGACTTTATTTTGCTCAGGGAGTCGTACTTGATTGAAACAAGCCCTTTAAAGGGCAGCCAGGGCAATGTTTCAGCCGTCATCGCTTTTATAGAGGTAAAGGGGGCTTCCAAAATGAGTCCCGCAGGCCGGGTTTCGGCGGCCAATCTCACCGCGACGGCCGCACCGAGCGATCGCCCGAAAATGACGATTTTTTTTGGATTGATATCGCGCCGCGTGAGCAGATAGTCGTAGGCCGCGAGCGCATCCTTTGCCGTGCCTTCTTCGGAGATTTCACCTTCGCTTTGGCCGTAGCCGCGATAATCGATGATCAAGATATTGAGTTGAAGTTCTTCATGCAGACGCTGCAATAAGTTGACCCGGTTTCCTATATTGCCCGCATTGCCGTGAAACCAAAGTAAGACCGATTCACTGCCTTTAAAAGGCACATACCAGCCCTTGATCCGGATGCCGTCTTCTGTGGTGAGCGTGAGATCTTCAAAAGTCAGCCCGGCGTTTTCAGGGGTCGCGATCACTTTTTTCTCAGGATAATAAACGAAGTTTTTTGAGCAGCCGAGTGGAAACATGATAAAGCCGATCAGTACGGTGAAAAGAATGAGTCCGGAGGAATAATTCAGTCGCATGGTTCTGCCGATCTCTATAACCGTATGCCGGTTTTAACCTGCGGAAGGCAGCGTGCAGGAAATTTCGTAGTCGAGCAATTCCTTGATTGTGGGATCGGGTCCGCAGAGATGGCAATTCGGATTTTTGGGTACCTTGACCCTGCGAAACGCCATGTCGAGCGCATCATAAATCAGGAGACGTCCTGCCAGGGATTCTCCGATGTTCAGTATTTCTTTCAAGGCTTCCGCTGCCTGAAGGATGCCGATTGTTCCGGCCAAAACACCGAGCACGCCGGCTTCCTGGCAACTCGGCACCAAACCGGGGGGCGGGGGTTCGGGATAGAGACAGCGGTAACAAGGCGCGGGATCGTCGCCGGGTTGGTGTGGTCTTAGCGTTGTCAGTTGTCCTTCAAAACGGAAGATGCTGCCTGAAATCAGGGTCTTTTTTAAAAAGAAGCAGGCGTCATTGACGAGAAAGCGTGTGGGAAAGTTGTCCGAGCCGTCCAGAATCAGGTCGTAATCTTTAATCACATCCATGATGTTTTCGGAATTGAGGCGGTCGGTGTATTTTTTTACTGTCACGTCCGGATTCATCTTTGCGATGGTTTCTTCAGCAGAGTCAACCTTGGGTCGGTTGAGGGTTTTGGTGCTGTGCAGGATTTGGCGTTGCAGGTTGGAGAGATCCACCACATCGTCATCGACAATGCCGAGTGTGCCGATCCCGGCCGATGCCAAATACAGGGCGGAAGGGGAGCCCAGCCCTCCTGCGCCGATGAGGAAGACTTTGGCTTCCGAGATCTTTTTTTGTCCTTTTCCTCCGACTTCTTTAAGCAGGAGTTGACGGCTGTATCGTTCAAGTTGTGTGTCGCTAAGTGCCATGATAAATCCGATATGCTTTAGTCTTGTTTAGGAAGTTCTGATTAAGTCATGAATTGTTTTTTCGAGGTAAAAATTCCCCTGCTTTTGCCTTGCAAATTTTGTAAATAGCATGGCGATTCCCTGTAATTTTCGCCTTGAATCTGAACAGTTTATTTCTCGCAAGGTTCAACCCGGACTTAATCAGAGCTTCTTTTATTCGATGATATTTCTCTCGATGGGATCGACTTTCACTCCGGCATCTTTCATGCCGGCAATGGCATTCTCAATTTCTTCAACCTCGCCTACCAATTCGAGATCCACCCATCCTGTTTTTTCGGTGACATCGGCCCGACGGATATTGGTTACGACTTTATAATTTTTCCCGGCATTGTAAATGATAGGTTCCTTAATTTTATCTTCAGGAAATGTAATCCGTACTTTTAGATTCGCCATCCAGCACTCCTTTTTCTTGTTTAGGCCGCTCTGATTAAGTTATGCATTATTTTTTCAAGGCCAAAGCGTCCTGATGTTTTTAGCCGCCCGCAATGGCGGGAATAATCGAAACCTCGTCTCCCTCCGTTAGAGGCGTTTCAAGACCTTGATGAAATCGAATATCCTCTTCATTGACGTAGATATTCACAAAGCGGCGAACCGCGCCTTTTTCATCACAGAGACGTTCTTTCATACCCGGAAACTGAAGCTCTAAGGTATTGATGAGGGCTGCGATGCTCTCCCCTTCCAAATCAACTTCCCCCTGCCCGCCGGTTAAGCGTCTTAAGGGCGTTGGAATCCGTACTTTGATCATTGTCGTTCCTTTTTTAAGGTTTGTTGAAAACTCGCCAAATTGGGTTGGATCAGGCTCGGGGCTCCAACTGCGGGTGCGATGGCTTCCTGTGTTTTAAGTCCGTTTCCTGTAATATAGGCCACAACGGATGCACCTTTTTTTAGGACGCCCTGTGTTGCCAATTTTTTCAGCACGGCAACGGTCACTCCGCCTGCCGTTTCGGTGAAAATGCCTTCGTTTTCCGCAAGCAGTTTGATGCCGCCGATAATTTCTTCATCGGTGACGGATTCGATGATACCGTCCGTCTCTTGCGCAATTTTGATCGCATAAAATCCGTCCGCCGGATTTCCGATGGCGAGCGATTTTGCAATGGTATCGGGTTTGACGGGTTGAATGAAGTCGCTTTTTTTCTTAAAGGCGGTGGCGACGGGAGAGCAGCCCAAGGCCTGCGCCCCATGAATTTGGGTGGTTAGGTCTGAAATCAATCCTAAACGCTCAAATTCGTGAAAGCCTTTGTAGATTTTTGTGAGCAATGAGCCGGAGGCGATGGGGACGACCACATGATCGGGCGCTCTCCAGTTTAGCGCCTCGGCGGTTTCGTAAGCCAGTGTTTTTGAGCCTTCGGAATAATAGGGACGGAGGTTGATGTTGACGAAGGCCCAGGGATATTCCCCTGCAATCTCACTGCAAAGCCGGTTGACATCGTCATAGTTTCCCTCAACGGCAACCACACGAGGGTTGTAAACCAAGTTCCCCAGAATTTTACCGGATTCCAAATCGGAGGGAATAAAGACAAAACACTTGAAATTAGCTTCGGCGGCGTTGGCAGAGACGGAGTTTGCCAGATTTCCCGTTGAGGCGCAGGCGACCGTATCAAAGCCCAGTTCTTTGGCGCGGGTGAGCGCAACCGCCACGACGCGGTCCTTAAAAGAAAGCGTGGGCGGATTGACCGAATCGTTCTTAATGTAAAGATAGTCGAGGCCCAGTTTTGGTCCCAGGTTTTTGGCGTGGACCATCGGGGTAAAACCCGTGTGAAGCCCAACGGTCGGTGTGCTTTCAATGGGCAGCAAGTCTTCGTAACGCCAGAGACTTAAGGGGCCGTTCAGGATTTTTTCTTTCGAGATTTTTGTATGAATCTGATCGTAATTATAGGCCACTTCAAGCGGGCCGAAACAAAATTCACAAACGTGAACGGCCTCCGCCGGATATGTTTTTTTACACTCTTTACAGACGAGTCCTTTGATTTTGCTCATGAATCAATAATCCTTTTACGCGCTTTCCAAGGAATTAAAGTCGCAGACCTCCTGAATTGCCATTTCAAGCTTTGTGATTGAAGGGCTTGATCCGCAAAGCGGGCAGTGCGGGTTTTTTTTGATTTTAATTTCCCGAAAGAGTGTCTCAAGCGCATGGTACGCAAGTATGCGGTTCGTCAAAGGGTTTCCGATGCCTAAAATCAGTTTGATGACTTCCGTAGCTTGCAAGGTGCCGATGAGGCCGGCAAGGGCGCCTAAAACACCGGCTTCCTGACAACTGGGGACAACCCCTTGTGGAGGAAGTTCCGGGAAAATACAGCGGTAACAGGCGCTTTCGCCGGGAAGAATGGTAAACAGTTGCCCGTCAAAACGAAGAATGCCGCCGTGAATAAGCGGCTTTTTTGCAAAAAAGGCGGCATCGTTAATCAAAAATTTTGCGGGGAAATTGTCTGTGCCGTCGATGACATAGCCAAAGTCGGCAAAAATTTTAAGGGCATTTTCCGCATCCAGATGTTTTTGGTAGGTGATGACCTCGACATCGGGGTTCAGGTCTTTGATCTTTTCCGCTGCGGAGAGTACTTTGGGACGGCCGACATCGGTGGTGTGGTGAATAATTTGCCGTTGCAAATTTGTGAGATCAACATTGTCGGCGTCAATGAGTCCGATTTTCCCGATGCCCGCAGCCGCCAAATAAAGGGCAATCGGGGAGCCCAATCCGCCTGCGCCGATCACCAGAACACCGGCTTGACGGATCTTCTTTTGTCCCTTGCCGCCGACTTCGGAGAGGATGATATGCCTGCTGTAGCGCACCAGTTGTTCTTCTGTAAAGGCCATGTTTCCCTTTTAAATATTAAAATATTTCTCGATACTGATATAGCGTTCGCCGGTATCAGGCAAAACCGTGACCACGGTTTTGCCTGTTCCTAATTGCCGGGCGACGTTTCGGGCTGCCCATACATTGGCCCCGGAGGAAATGCCGACCAGAAGGCCGTCTTGTTTTGCTAGGGTTTTGGCCATTTTATAAGAATTATCATCGGTAACCGTCATCACCTCATCAATGATTTTTCGGTTTAAAATGCTGGGAATAAATCCCGCACCGATGCCTTGAATTTTATGCGGACCCGGTTCCTTTCCCGAAAGCACGGCGCAGGTGGCGGGCTCGACGGCGATGATTTTTGTTTCGGGGTTTTTTGCTTTGAGGATCTCTCCAACACCGGTGATGGTGCCACCGGTGCCGACACCGGTCACAAAGGCATCAATCTCTCCCGTTACTGCCGCCAGGATTTCAGGCCCGGTCGTTTTACGATGGACTTCGGGATTGGCAGGGTTTGAAAATTGTCCGGGCATAAAATAGTCCGGGTTTTGATCCAGAATGCTTTCGGCCTCCATGATCGCACCCCGCATGCCTTCCCAGGCGGGTGTCAGTACAAGTTGCGCACCGTAGGAGGAAAGCAGGCTCGCACGCTCCATGCTCATGGATTCCGGCATGACAAGAATGAGTTTGTAGCCGCGCACGGCGGAAACGAGGGCGAGTCCGATGCCGGTATTGCCGCTGGTCGGCTCAATCAAAGTCATGCCGGGTTTTAATCGCCCTTCGGCTTCGGCAGCTTCGATCATGCCCAGACAGATTCGGTCTTTTACGCTGCCGCCGGGGTTAAAATACTCAACCTTGGCCAAAATCCTGGCCGAACCTTCTTCCGAAAGGTCGCGCAGTTGCACGAGCGGGGTATTGCCGATGAGGGTGGTCACATCGGTCGATGTTTTTGTGCTCTCAACAGACATGCGTATTGGCTCCACCGCCCATAAAAAAAAGTAATTCGATCGCATCTCCTTCTTTCAAAGGGGTATCGGCCAGGTCCGGACGGGCGATTATTTGATTGTTCAGTTCAACCGAAACCATTTGAGGCTCAATATCTTTTGACTTGAGCAATGCGCCAAGGGTCCCTGCCCGGATTTCTTCTTTTTTGCCGTTGATTTTAACAAACATCGAGTCTCTCTTTTTGAATTGAAAATACCTATAAAAGCTGCCTATTTAATCAGATAAATCAGGTAATTGTCAAGGATTTGGCGGGTTTGGAAATCGAAGCCTCAATCTTTGTATCTTGAAAAAAAACGACTCTAATCTTTTTTGTTCAGTGCTTCCAGTCGCTCTTCCCATTCGATGGGCAGCAAATCCTTTTTTTGATTGTTGCATGTTTTGCACGCGGGTACGGTATTGCCTTTACTGCTCTTTCCGCCGCGGCTGATGGGGACGATGTGATCCATTGTTAACTCGGCGGGTGCGAATTTAGCCCCGCAGTAATGGCACAGACCGCTGCTTTTTCGACGTTTCCACCATTGGCTGTTCCGTAATAAACGCGCCTTTGATTTTTCTCTTTTAAGGGTTTCGTCGTCTATATTGGAATGAAAAATGTCCATTGCCCCGATCTACGGATCAAGCTTGATAATGTATTCACTTGTTGCGCCCAGGACCATTTCATAAACCCCTTCCATATCTTCAGGGTCGGCTGGAACCGTTCGTGAAACGACTGTAATGCCTGTGCCCAGCGGCGTAATTTTAATGCCGTCGACGGCGACACCTGCGAGCTCTCCGGCAGTCGGATTGATAATCTGGCCGTCCAGTTTTACTTCTGTGGGTGAGGTGTCATTCATGTTTAAGTGAAAATGAGAAAGGCCGCCGGAAAAAACGGTGACGCGGCTATTGCCGGATCCTCCTGCGCTGACGCGTGTGAATGTTTCACCCGGCGGGACATTAAAGACGATGAAGCGACCTGTTGCCGATGTTTGTTCCGCGTCCGCTTGAATTTGTCCTGATTCATTGAAATAGGCGAGGTTGCCGATGATTGTGCCCTCTGTGTCCTTGACTTCAACAGAAACCCCTTCTCTCGGCCGGTCTTCTCCAAAAAATCGGACGAGATTTGAGCCTTGCAGGCCAAGAAGGTCTGCTTTGCCGTCTTCGTTGAAATCCCCCAAAACAAAGGCGGGTGTTGCAGAGGATGAGAGGGGGGCCGCGGCTGCGAAAGTGCCGTCTCCGTTGCCGAGCAAGAGGATTAAACCGTCAGATCCTCCAATGAGCAAGTCGTTTCGATTGTCACGATTGAGGTCAACAAAGGTTGTCGTTGCGGAATCAAAATTGCCTGAAAGCAGAAAAGAGGTTTCAAGGGGAATTTCGGTGATTGACACATCCGCCGGAGGAAGGCCCACAAAAAATGTCCCGCCCGCCTCATGAAGCACAAGAAGGTCCGGTGTCGCGTCCGCATCGAGAAATGCGGTTCGGAATCCTTTGAGCCCTGCGGGCGTAAGCGGTGCGGGGAGCGTGAGTATCCGGGTGGGCAGGGCACTTTCGTCAGAATTATAGGTAATGTCGCAAACGCCGACAAGCGAATCGGCGATGACAATGTCAATCAGCGCGCCCGTTGCGGACAATCGCGCCAAGAGCGAGACAGGGCTCGTGCCGCAGCTCCCCTCCATTTTGATTGCCGGAGAGGGTTCCGTATTGCCTTCCTCCGGCGGCGGGATAAAGGAGCCGTTTCTTCTGTTGTTTAAACGTTCCAAGGGTGCTGCGGCATCGGTTGCGACGAGGATGTCGATAAAGTCATCCCCCGTCAAATCCACAAGGTCAAATGCTTTTGGGGTTCCGACAAAGGTCGTAGCCGGGATTGCTTCCGTTTCTTCAAAACAGCCGTCGCGGTTTCCGGTAAAGACATATAGGCTTCCTCCTGAAAGGGCAACGAGATCGGTGAAGCCGTCAAGGTTTAAATCCGCTTGTTTGAGGGATTCGGGTGAAATAGAGAGGCCGGGACAAGGGGGCGTTTTTTTGAGCAGTCCCCCGAATCCGTCCCCGATAAAGAGTGTGGATACACCGTTCTCAGAGATAGACAGGACGTCGATATGGCTGTCTTCATCCATAAAACCGGAGATAAAACTAAAGGGAGGATTCTCCAGGGTTTCAACGGGCGTGCCGGTTTTTTCAAGGCCCCTTGCAACCACTTTTCCGGCTAAAACTCCGGTTTCAGGGGATAGGGTCACACCGGCTTGGGTACGCATGCTTTGCAATGCGTCGTCTGAAAGTGTCCAGAGCGGCGAAATCGGCGCGGCTTCGATTTGTGCGGGGCTTTCGACCTGGTAGTTATCCGCAGGCAGGTAGCCCTCCTTTTGGACTTGCACGATGAATCGGCTATTACTGGGTAAATCGATATCAAACGCGCCTTGACTATCTGAACTGAATTGTAACTGTGTGCCCATGACCCGCATTTGCGCGGCGTCAAGGGGAAGCGGGGATGTGCTTTCCGATTCTATGAGATTGTGGACTTTCCCGCTTAAACGCACTGTTTTGGGCAGGGCTTTGTTCACGGTCATGGAAAAGCGTGTGACGCCGTCCCCGTAATATCGCAGCAGTTTTTCCCCGGAATCTTCATCCGAAACGACACGGACTTGGTAAAGCCCCGGGCCGGGCAGATCACAGACGAGAAATTGTCCGTTATTGGATGTTGCGCCGCTTGCCCCCATGTAAACGATGCGTCCGACTTCAGTGCCGTCTTCTTGCAAAACCTTGAGCGAGATTCCGCTGACGGCGCGTCCCCGCCGGGACGCATCCAAGAGTCCGAGATCAAGCACGGTGCCCGTCATGTTCAGTGCGCCCGGTGCCGGGCAGTATGTGTCTTGCTGCGAGGCTTCTATAATGGTCAGGTCCTGCACGCTCTCAGAGGCACCGATGAGGACTTCCTGGTAAGTGGGGAGGTAGTTTTCATCCAAGCTCACTCTGAGGGTGTAGTTGCCGTTGGCGAGCAGCGGAGATATCTCGCCGGGCGGCCCCGGGGCGATTGTGTAGGTTCCTCCTTCCAAGGCATTGACGGCGGTTGAAGTCGATCCGAGTATTTGTATTTCGGCATCGGGTACAAGATTACCCGTTTCGGTTTTTACATCTCCTTCCAGGCGGACCGTGACCAAAGGCGCCTCACCTTCCGAAAGCGGTTCGTCGATGAACACCGATTGTTGCACGATATCCTGAACAAAGACCTTTCCCGCTTCGCAGGAGGAAGCGGATCGGCCTGATGAAACGCCAATGGGAAGGGTTACGGATTTGGAGTAACTGTGTAAAAAGACGCTTCGTTTTGAATCGCAATCGTCGATGAAGAGGATGAATTTTGAATTGTCGGTCGTTTGTGTCAAGCCGGGGGTGAGTGCGCCATCTGTTTCGAAATAGAAGAGCCGGCGTTCTCCGCCGTTTTCATTCAAGAGATTTCCATTTTGGTCCAGTGCATTTACGGTGGCCAGGCCTTGACCTGTTCCGTCCACAGACCGAACGCGCCCGGTGATGACGCCCCAGGAGGTTGATTCGGAAATATCCAGGGGCACCCCGGCGGTTTCGGCCAATTCCTGTAAGTGATTTTGAGGATACAGCACAAGATTATCAATGGTTAAGGGATCAAAGGCTTGTTGTCTGTTCCGGACGCGGTCCATGGGTGTTTCAAAATGATGTACGGTTTCCCAAGGCCCGAAGCCGGGTGCCAAAAGACGAATGAGGACTTCTCCCTGCGTTGCAAGTCCTTCTTCAAGCGGGAGAATGAAGAGTCCGGCGCTGTTTCCGAACGCCGTTTCTGTTTTTCCGAAGAAGGATATTTGAGAATCGTTTATTTCATTTTGACCCGTGACATCGGTTACCACGCCCAATACCCCGGTTTTTTCGGGAAAGACGGGCAGTACATCCATACGGCCTAAAGAAACCGCGCTGGCAAAGGAAGTAATGCGCCCGTTGCCCCGTGCGCCTTTTGTG
>JALUVJ010000082.1 GCA_027020665.1 Nitrospira sp. | reverse complement strand
GGCGGGGAATGCCTTTGGACGGGTTGTGTGCCGAGCAAGGCGTTGATTGAGGCGGGCCGGACGAAGCGGAAAATCGATGTCGCCCAAAAAGAAGGTTTTGAGACGGGGCCGGTTCAAGTCAATTTTGCACGTGTGATGGAACATGTGCATGAAACGATTATGCGGATCGAGCCGCACGATAATCCGGGGCGATTCAGAAAAATGGGCATTCGTGTGATTCAGGGCACCGCGCGTTTCACCGGACATGATCGTGTGGAAGTGAATGGCGAAACCCTCATCGGCAGCCGTTTTTGCATTGCGACCGGCGGCAGCGTGATTGTGCCTCCGATTGAAGGCATAGAAGATGTGCCTTATCTCACGCACGAAACCTTTTTTGACATTCGCAAACAACCCAAACATCTGATTATCATTGGTGCGGGGCCGGTCGGCTGTGAGCTGGGGCAGGCGATGTCGCGCCTGGGCAGTCAAGTGACGCTGATCGAAACCCTGGATTGTGTTTTGCATAATGATGATAAAGAGCTGGCGTGCATGCTGCATCAGTACTTGGATGAAGAGATGACGATTCATACCGGCACGCGCGCAATGAAAATCGAAGGCAATGCAGGGATGATTCAACTGAGGTGTCGGCGCGGTGACGAATCTTTTGTTGTTGAAGGTGATACACTGTTATTGGCTACGGGAAAACGGCCGCGCACAAGCAACATGGGTTTAGAGCTCGCCGGAGTGAGGTTTGGCAAAAGGGGCATTGAAACGGATGCCTCTTTAGTGACCACCAATGCCCGAATTTATGCCTGTGGTGATGTCGCGGGGCCCTATCTTTTTACACACATGGCGGAGTATCAGGCGGGCATCGTGATCAGCAATGCCTTGATCCCGCTTATGAAACGCAGGGTGTCTTACGGTATTGTGCCTTGGGTGACCTATACCGACCCTGAGTTGGCACATGTCGGTTTGTCCGAAGTGCAGGCGAAAGAGAAATTTGGCGAAGAAAAGCTTGCTGTGTTTCGTTATGAAGTCAAAAACAATGACCGACATATTATTGAAGGGGCAACCCGAGGTGTCGTGAAATTGGTGACGACATCGAAGGGCAAAATTTTGGGTTGTGATATTTTAAGTGCGAATGCGGGTGAGCTTATTCACGAATATGCCCTGGCGATTAAAAAAGGCCTTTCGGTTTCGGCGGTCTCCGGTCTTATTCATGCCTATCCGACCTTGGCTCAAGTGAACAAACGTGCCGGTGATCGTTATTACGCGGAAAAGATTTTTCAAGGGAAAATTCCAAAAATTGTAAAGTGGTGGTTGGAAAAGACGCGGGAAAAAGCACCAACCGCAAAAACGGAGGGGCCGGAATAAAGTATGCAGTTTGAAAATAGATGTGCGCAATCCGCCGACCCGGATGTTGTCATTGCGCGCTTGAGCGAGGGAGCACCGGGAGTATTTGATTTCGGGATCTTATTCCTTTCATTGATGTCTTACGATTTGATTCAAGAGATTACGGCGGGGCTTCGAGAAAATATCGCCATACGTCATTTCATTGTCGGGACCTGTTCGGGTGTTATTGCGAGTGAAATTGAGATCGAAGAGCAGCCTGCGGCCTCTTTGTTTCTGGGCCGTTGTTCCGGTGTGAAAATCAGCCCTTTTTATCTGGATCAAAATGAATTAAAACAGATGCGGGGGCCGACGGATTGGCATCGCTTTTTTGATCTTTTTCCGAATGAAAATCCGATTTTTTTCCTTTTCCCCGATCCTTTTTTATTTGACATTCAACGCTGTATCCGCGGATTGAACATTGCCTATCCGGATTCTCCTGTCGCGGGCGGTTTGGCAAGTGGCGCGCAGTATCCTCAGGGCAATACGTTAATCTTGGATGAGGACGTCTATGATCAGGGCATGGTCGGTTTTGCGCTGACGGGAGACATTATTGCCGATACCGTGGTTTCGCAGGGCTGCCGTCCTCTTGGGCAGACCTTTGTGGTGACAAAGGCGGAACAGCAGGTCATTTATGAAGTGAGCGGCCGTCCTTTTTTGGAGGTCTTTCAGGAAGTCGCGGCGCAAGCGGATGCACACGACCAGATGTTGTTTCAGCAAGCGATTCTTATCGGCATCGCAATGGATGAAGGCAAAGACGGTTATCGACGCGGTGATTTTTTAATTCGCGGTCTCATGCGTTTGGATGAGGAAACAGGGGCCGGCTCGATTGGGGATGAAATCCATCCGGGACAGAGCATTCGTTTTCACGTGCGGGATGCCGGGGCCGCCATTGAGGATCTGGACAGCCTTCTGGCGCTTCAAAACAAAATCCGCCCTCGGCAGAAACCGGCCGGGGTCCTGGTTTTTAATTGCACCGGCCGCGGCGCGCATCTTTTTTCCTGTAAAAATCATGACATCATGAGCATCCAAAAACATCTGGGGCCCGTGCCCGCCTCGGGTTTTTTCTGCGCCGGAGAAATCGGCCGGATCGGCGAGCGCAGTTTTTTACACGGTTTTACAAACAGCATGCTGCTTTTTTACAATAAACCCTCAAGTCGCCTGAAAGATACGGCCTGCGGCCATTTTGGCGCACCTTGTACGGGGAGCAGCAAAATGACCGATAACGCCGTATAAGCAGGCGAATCGGCGGTTTCAAATTCCGCGATCGCGGAATTTGGGTTCTGAACCTGTTTTGAATTAAAAAAATAGGTCTGTTAAAATGACCGGCTATTTTAAAGTGCGGCTACGGCTGTTGTTTTTTCACAATTTATAACATTCGATCTCCGCGACCGGGACTTGGATTAGGAGCATATTTTTGATTTCTACAGCAAATATCAGTATTCAGTTTGGCTCGAAACCGCTTTTTGAGCATGTTTCAGTCAAGTTTGGTGACGGCAACCGCTACGGTCTGATTGGGGCCAACGGTGCGGGAAAGTCCACCTTTATGAAAATTTTGGCGGGTGAATTGGAGCCGACGACCGGCACGGTGACCCTGGGACCGAATCAACGCATGGGCAAACTGCGTCAGGATCAATTTGCCTTTGAAGATGAGAAGGTCTTGGATGTCGTCATCATGGGGCATGCCGAGCTCTGGCGGATTAAGCGCGAGCGGGAACGCATCTACGCCTTGCCGGAAATGAGTGAAGAAGACGGTATGAAGGTCGGCGATCTTGAGGCCGAATTTGCCGAGATGGACGGTTATACCGCGGAATCTCGTGCCGGTGAATTATTGCTGGGCCTGGGCATCCCCTTGGAGCAGCACGAAGGCCCGATGTGTGCGGTTGCGCCGGGCTGGAAGCTTCGCGTTTTGCTGGCGCAAGCCCTCTTTGCGGATCCGGACGTGATGTTGCTGGACGAACCCACAAATCATCTCGACTTGAACGCCATTCGCTGGTTGGAAAATCTGCTCAAAGAACGCACTTCCACGATGGTGATTATTTCCCATGACCGTCACTTTTTAAACAGCGTTTGCACGCACATGGCCGACCTGGACTATGGCGAGATTCGCATGTTTCCCGGTAACTACGATGAATATATGACGGCTGCAACGGCGGCGCGTGAGCGCATGTTGGCCAACAATGCCAAGAAAAAGGCCCAGATTGCGGAATTGCAAACCTTTGTGCGCCGGTTTTCCGCGAATGCCTCGAAGGCCAGGCAGGCGACCTCGCGCGCCAACCAAATTGAAAAAATCAAACTCGAAGAAGTGAAACCGTCCAGCCGGGTGTATCCCTTTCTTCGTTTTGAGCAAGATAAAAAACTCTATCGCACTGTGACTGAAGTGACGGATGTGGAAAAAGCCTATGATGAAGGCCCGCTTTTTAAAGGCTTGAGTCTTACCATTGACGTGGGGGAGCGCATTGCGATCATCGGCCCGAATGGTATTGGAAAAACGACCTTGCTGCGGACACTTCTACCTGATTACGATGCGAGAGGCCTTCAGCCGGATCAAGGTACCGTGAAGTGGTCTGAAAATGCGAATGTGGGTTATTTTCCGCAAGATCATACGGATGATTTTGAAAAAGACATGAAGCTTTTTGATTGGATGAATCAATGGCGCAATCCGGAAGAGGATGAGCAAGTTGTCCGCGCAACCTTGGGCAGGCTTCTGTTTTCTAAAGATGATATGAAAAAATCGATCAAAGTGCTTTCCGGGGGAGAGCAAGGACGGATGTTGTTCGGGAAATTGATTTTACAACGTCCGAATGTGCTGCTGATGGATGAGCCGACCAACCATCTCGACATGGAATCGATCGAATCGCTAAACGGCGCGCTTGAAAAATATGCCGGAACCTTGGTTTTTGTGAGTCATGATCGTGAATTTGTTTCGTCCTTGGCGACACGTATTATTGAGATGACTGCGGAAGGCATTGTGGATTATAGTAATAGTTACGAGCAATATCTTGAAAGCCAAGGGGTTGTTTGAAGCCCGGCTTGGCATGAGTTGAACTGTTCATCGCGTAAGGAGGCATAATGGCGAGACAGAACTATTCTTATGAAAAACGCCAAAAAGAGCTTGCAAAAAAACGAAAAAAAGAAGAAAAAAAACAACGTAAGTTAGAGGCAAAAGCCGGGCGGTCGGAAGGAGGGATTGTCCGGGATACAGACACGGTCGCTCCGGAGGTCGAAACCCCGGAGCAAATCGCTCAGGATTAAAGTCTTCATTATATCTTTTTCACGGGTTTTTTCGGTCGTTTGTGCCGAACCGCCAAACATGCGGGATAAAAAGTGGCGACTAATCAGCCTTTTATATCCTTGACTCACATCGTGTGCAGTGAAGAAGTGTTCCGCCAATGAATCAAGGCAGAGACATAAACAAGTTGATGCAGGGCAAGCGGCGCTTGCGGCGTCATCTCGAACAAATGAAGGCGGTTTTGCCCGACGTTTTGGAGCACGCTTTTGACCGGTTTTATGAAACGCAACCCGTGACCTACCTTAATGTGGAGAAAAAGGCCTATCGTTTTGAAAACCTGCTTTTGGGACTTCGGGCCGAGTTGAGCCTGGTGGACGGCATGAGCAGCCTTCGGCAAGTCGCGGGGCGGACAAACTATGTTGCGGATCAACTCGATAGTCTTGAAGCGGCGGTTTTTAAACGCGCCCGTCGCAGGCGCCAAAGGTCCTTTAATCTGGCCGATTTTTTTGAAAAATTTGCAAATCAAAACAACACGGGCGCTTCTTCGGGAAACGAGGCCGTTTCCTCTCTCTCGGAAGCCTATGCGGCCTTAGATCTTGAAGAAGGCTGCACCCTGCGCCAGCTCATGGCGGCTTTTCGGCGGCTGGCCAAAAAATATCACCCCGATGCCCTTGGAGGAGACCGCAGCAATGAAAGTGAGCTGCGGCGTGTTGTGGCGGCTTACCAAATGATCAAAGCATCGCTTGCGGCCTGAATCGCAGTTCCTGACGCATGCAGGCCGCATCCCTCATCAGTTGTCATTCCATTTCAAAGGTCTACGGGACTCAAACCCTCTTTTCCGATCTTTCCATTGGTTTTTTTGAAGGCGAGTGTCTCGGTTTGATCGGGCCAAACGGTTCGGGAAAAACGACACTTTTAAAAATGCTGGCCGGAGTCGTGACGCCTTCTTCGGGAAGGATTTCCCGTAGGCGCAACCTGCATTGGGTTTATCTTGCCCAAGATGCGCCGCTTGATTCTGAAAAAAGCGTTCAAGAGATTCTTTTTGAAGATATGCCGGAGATGGCGGAACGCTGGGTTTCGCAGCAGGAAATCCGGCGTTTGGTGACCGCACTGGCTTTTGAAGATCTGCATCAACAAGTCGCAACCCTTTCCGGGGGATGGCGAAAACGCCTGTCCATTGCACGTGCGCTCATACAAAAACCCGATATTTTGTTTATGGATGAACCCACAAACCATCTTGATTTGGACGGCATTTTATGGTTGGAGCAACGATTACAGACGGCCGATTTTGCGTTTGTGCTGGTAAGTCACGACCGGATATTTTTGGAACACACCGCAAACCGTATCGTGGAACTGAACCGCTGTTACCCGGAAGGCTATCTTCGGGTCGAGGGAAATTACAGCACTTTTTTGAGCCGTCGTGCGGAATTTCTCAATGCGCAAAGCCGGGAAGAACAGGCGCTTGCAAGCAAAGTGCGGCGTGAGTTGGCCTGGCTTCGGAGAGGCCCTAAGGCGCGTACAACAAAGGCGCAATTTCGCATTGATCAGGCGGGCCGTCTGCAAAATGATTTGTCTGCGATCAAAACACGAAACGGCCGACAGCAAAGCGCGCAGTTTGCTTTTGATAGCACAGACCGGAAAACAAAAATACTGCTCGAAACAAAGGGTTTGAAAATGTCCCGCGCGGGAAAAATGCTCTTTCAAAACCTGGATCTCATGCTTTCGCCCGGTTTTCGTTTGGGTTTGTTGGGCGCAAACGGCAGCGGAAAAAGCACGCTCCTCCATCTTTTAAACGGCGATTTACAGCCGGATGCCGGTAAAATCAAAAAAGCAGAACATCTGAGAATCGTGACCTTTGCTCAGCAACGGGAGCAGTTGAATCCAAATCAAACGGTGCAAGAAGCCCTTGCGCCGGAAGGTGGCGATCAGGTGATTTATCAGGGCCGTCCCATTCACATAGTTTCTTGGGCCAAACGCTTTCTTTTTACAGCACATCAATTGGGGCTTCCGGTATCGAGATTGTCCGGTGGTGAGCAGGCCCGTTTACTGATTGCCCATTTAATGTTGAAACCCGCCGACCTGCTCTTATTGGACGAACCGAGCAATGACCTTGATATTCCCACTCTCGAAGTGCTGGAAGAGAGTCTGGACGCCTTTCCCGGCGCGATTGTGCTGATTACCCACGACCGCTATCTTTTAGAGCGTTTGAGTGATGTTTTACTTGCTTTAGAGGGGGACGGGCACACCGCTTTTTACGCCGATCTTGCTCAGTGGCGGCAGGCGCAAGGGAATAAAACATTACCTCAAGCAGTTTTTGTATCCTCACTTTCTCAAAAGAAAGACAAAACGGAAGCGGGGAGAAAACTCAATTTTGAGGAACGTAAGGAACTAAAGCGCATTGAGAAAAAGATTGAAAAGGCGGAGGCGAAACTTGAAGCTGCAAAACAGGCCTTGCATGATCCGGACATTCAAAGTGACGCGGACGAATTGCTTGCTCGAAGCAACACCCTGCAGGAAACCGAAGCAGATGTGGCCTCACTTTATGCGCGCTGGGAGGATTTGGAAAATCGAAATGTCTGACCATCTTATATTGCTGTGCGGCGATATCGGGTGGCACCGAAGGGGACATCGGTTTTTTGCGTTTGTTGAATCACACGCTAGGGCCTTTTGCCGCCGCTAAAAAAGCAGATGGATCGCCGAGCCGAAACTGCTGCTTCCGGCGGCGGGATCGTGGCCGATGATCTTCCACTGTCCTTTTTCCAGCACAAGATAATGGATGGCTTCAAACCAATGGTCGATGGAAAGCGACCCTGTTTTTTGGAGAATGGATGTGCCAAAGAGGGCGCCGGTGCAGGTGACTTGTGCGGTGCCTTTTTTTTGATCGACAATAATCTTGGAAAAGAGATGGCGTGAGGACAATTGATCGTACCTTGTGAAGATATCCTGCCAAACGGCTTTGAGTGTCGTTTTATTGATCCCCCGGTTTTCATAGCGTCCGGAGTAGAGTGCCATGATTCCCGGCAGCCGTTCTTTTTTTAGGTTTTTTTCCGCTTCTTGAAAGGTGATGAGAATCCCGTTGAGGCTTTTTTTATCGGCCACAATTTTCGCGTTTGACGTGATATCCGTCGCGGAAAAGGCTGTGCCCGCGAAAAACAACAAGGGCAGCAGCGATAGAACACATCCTCTTATCATCCGTCTTGTTTTTCTTCCGAATTGTGTAAATAGCATGACACACCTCCTTTTGAATTTCCCTCGCCTTTCTTGATGGTTTTCATCAAAAAGCGCGAGGGAAATCCCCTTTTGTTCGGAAGCTTTCTTAAATTGTATTATCGCGCAGGATGAAGGCCGGGGGCAATCACTCAAATGCGTGATTTTAAGGATAGATCGCCAAGCTTTGTGCAGAGGGCCTCACAGCGGAAGATATGAAAAAAATCGTCGCGTCAGTCCAAGGGTGCTTTTTTTAAGGTTCCTTTATTTTCCGCAATCGTGTAAAAATCAGATGAAGTATTTTGATGTCACGAAGCAATTTTATGCGCTTAAGAAAAAATGAGCCCCGATGCAGTGCCTTGCGAAAGTTGTCGCCATTAAACGCCTGACACATGATGTCAAAGAAATTGCACTGGCCTTGATTAGCCCGCCCAAGCTTGTTTTTGAAGCCGGGCAATACATTGCGATAGAGGTCACGGAAGTACACAAGGGTAAAGCCCGGCAAAACAACCGGCCTTATTCCATTGTTTCTCCGCCGGAAGAAGAAGGTGTGATCAAATTGTGTGTCAACCTTGTTCCGGGCGGCCCGGGCTCGAGCTATTTGCACGGTCTTCGCATTGGCGACGAAGTTTCTTTTTTGCAGCCTTTTGGTTATTTCACGATCAAATCACAGGCTGAGACCGCTCTGTTATTTGTGGCGACGGGCACGGGCGTTGCTCCGCTTTATGCCATGATCAAGCACCTTTTGAATCAAGGGCTTGAACGACCGATGACACTTTTTTGGGGGCTCAGAAGTGAACGGGATATTTATTATGAACAAGATTTTGAGGCCTTGTCGCGGCAGTATTCTTTTTTTAAATTTGTGATAACCTTATCCCGACCTTCAGCGGATTGGCAGGGGCCAAGGGGACGCGTCACGGAATTGCTTTTAAGCCAAGAATTAGACGTCGAAGATCTTGAAGCCTACCTTTGCGGGAATATGGACATGATTCGAGTTGTGCGGGGGATGCTGCTTGAAAAAGGCATGCCGAAGCGCAGCGTCCATTTTGAAAAATTCTATTGAGCTGTCAAGACTTGATCAGAGCTGCCTTTAATCGATTGAGATTCAGAAATCAAACACGGAGTATCCGTTTTTAGATGAGTGAAAAATCCTGGTCGTGGCTTTCGGTCCTTGTTTCGGCTGTTTTGATTTTGATCTTGCTTCAGCTTTGGAAGCGAATGAACACCTATGATATTGAACCGACGCAGTTGGTCAATGAAAAGGAAGTGAATGGCTATTTGGCACGCGTCTGGGAAAGGCGGCTCGATGCGGATGCTGCGCAGACGATCAAAATCAAAACCGGAATTTTTATCCAGTCCCTGAAGTTTCACAATTCCAGCGAGGTGAATCTGACGGGTTATCTTTGGCAGTTTTATGAAAACGGCATGCACGATGGGCTGAAGCCGAAGCCGGGCAAAGCCGGTTTTGTTTTCCCGGAGCAGGTGAATTCCGGTTTTAAACCGCAGGAAGTCTATCGTTATCCGAGGGACAACGGGGAGGTGATCGGCTGGTATTTTGAAGCGACCCTTCGGCAGCCCTTTCAATATGTCGATTATCCCTTTGATCACAAGACCGTTTGGGTGCGCATGTGGTCCAATCATTTTGAGAAAAATGTTGTGTTGGTCCCCGATTTTGAAGCGTATGAAGCCACCGGTCCGGAGGATATTTTCGGGATTGAAGAAGACATCGTGTTGGGAACTTGGGAGCGCAAAAATACCTTCTTTGACTATCATCTTTCGCGTTACAGCACAAATTTCGGCATTCAGGGTTATGTGGGACAGGAGGGCTTCCCGGAGTTGCATTATAATTTTGTTATTACCCGCAAGTTCAAGAATGCCTTCATCGTACACCTGTTGCCGCTTTTTTTGGTTGCGGCCCTTTTGTTCGGGGCTTTGCTGACGGTGAGTGGTGATCGCGAATTGGCCGGTCGGCACGGTTTCAGTACTTCCGGTGTCATCGGCACCTCTTCTGCGCTCTTTTTTGTGGTGCTTTTAGCGCACATTCAATTACGGGAGCAGTTTGCGGGGACAAGTGTTGTGTACATGGAATATTTCTATTTTTTAATGTATGCCATGCTCTTGGCCTCCTCAGTAAATACCTTCCTTTTTTCAATGCGGGCCGCACCGTGGCTCCAAATCATCCATTACCGGGACAACCTGATCCCCAAGGTTTTGTTCTGGCCCATTATGCTGGCATGCATGGTGCTTATTACCTTCTTTAGTCTGTAATTTCCTGTCCAAAGGGGTCAGCCTGGGCTCCTATTTTTTGGTATTTTTTCCTTTTTTTATTTCCATATTCCAGAAAATGGAATGGCATGTGTTTTATTGTTAGAACGCATTCCAAAAAATAAGCCGCTATTTTTTTAGAAAACGCCTCCTATCGCTCAATTCGTGAAAAATCTGATTTTAAAGATCTGAATAAGCTTGGCACGTCTTCTGCAATATTCAAGAAATAAAAGCCTGTTGAAGGATGTCTCTCATAAGCGAAAGGCGACGACAATGAAGGAACTGTTTAAATCCTGTATCTCATTTTTGAAGGCAAAGCCTGCGGGAATGCCTGTTTTGGTTGTCGGCTCTGGAAAGTCCGTGCAGGATTTTAAGGCTACGATTTCAAAGGCGCGGCAGACGCGCTTTCAAATCCATTATTTTGATTGGACCCCCGTTTCTTCCGGCGATTCTGAGGCCAGGGAAAATGCACTGCGTGACATGGTTTCAGAAAAAAATATCAGAAAGATTGTCATCATGGCAGACAACAGGCGAGGACATATTCCGGTCGATTTGTTGCTGCGTTTTCGGGTTGAAGGTGTTCAGGTGCTTGAGGCCGTTTCGTTTTACGAGCAAGTCTTTGGAAAAATTTGGGTGGAAAGTATTAGTGCCGGTGATCTGATTTTTGGGGGCGGTTTTAGTCGGATGATGGTGATTTCTTTTGGCAAAAGGGTGTTGGATCTTTTAAGTGCGTCGCTTGGTCTTATCCTTTCGGCTCCTTTGTTTGTGCTCTTGCCTATTTTGATCAAATGTGATTCGGAGGGCCCCATTTTTTATCGCCAAGAGCGCATTGGTAAAAAAGGACGCCCTTTTCATATCCTGAAGTTCCGCTCCATGCGGCAGGATGCCGAATGCTCTACGGGCGCAGTCTGGGCGGCGGAAGACGATCCTCGGGTGACCCGGCTTGGAAAAATCATGCGCAAGCTGCGGCTTGATGAATTGCCGCAGTTGATAAATGTTTTAAAAGGCGAGATGAGTTTTGTCGGCCCGCGACCGGAACGACGGGTTTTTATTGATACACTGGAAAAAAAGGTGCCCTTTTACGATCTGCGTCATACGGTGAAACCGGGCTTGACCGGTTGGGCGCAAGTCAGTTATCAGTATGGCGCCTCGGAAGAAGATGCCCTGGCGAAACACCATTATGATTTATATTATGTGAAGCACCTGTCCCTTTTATTTGATATGACGATTATCTTTGCGACGATTCGTGTGGTGTTAATGGGAAAAGGCGCACGGTAAATTTTTGATTTTTGGTCCAAGCTTCAAATCTGAATTCTCAGATTTCGAAAGACATGCCCTCTTCAAGCAGGATCAAATTCTGTAAGGCCAAGGCCTCAAGTTCTTTAATAATTTGCTGCAAATAACATGGTTTCATGTGGTAGGCATAGACCGGAAGGCGGGGCTTTCCTATTTTCAAAAATTCTTGTTTGAACATCGCGGGTGTTAAGTGTTTACTTGCCTCAGCCAGATGGATGAGGTGATCCGGAAAACTAACTTCAAGCAGGGCG
>JALUVJ010000081.1 GCA_027020665.1 Nitrospira sp. | reverse complement strand
TGCATTGCGCAGAAAAACCGCCTTGTCAGGACCAAAAATTTCTCAAAAAAACGGCCTCCCAGTTGAATGTCGACACGCCCTAAGTCTGTGGAAATTGCTGAATCCGCTTTGCCAAATCGCTTGTCTCAAGGGGAGTTTCCGTATCAACCGAAAGACAATATCCCGACTCGTTTTCATGGAGCGATTCCCAATGTGAAAGCTGTGATTCCAGCACGGAAAGATCGGCATCCGAAACCCCTTTTTTCCGGGTCCGGATACGTCGGCGCAATGTTGAAGGTGAGGCCCTGAATTCAAGAATCAGATAAGGCACGCCTTTTTCTTCAGCTAATTTTTGAAAGGGCGCGCGATGATCATGGGACGAAAAAACCGCATCCACAATCACGGAATAGCCGGCATCCAAAATAGAGGCCGCATCGGCCTGTAATCGGTCGTAGGTCCGTAAGGTGGCATCGCTCGAATAGAGCCCTTCCCCAATGGCGTTCCGGCAATCTGAATCGCCTGAAAAACCAAACAAGCGTTTCCTTTCCACATCGGAACGAATCCGAATGGCATTGATTTCTTGCAGCAGGGCTTGTGTGACGGTACTTTTCCCGGAGGCCGAAACGCCGCGGGTCAGGATGAGTTTCGGAGCCGCTTTTTTTGTGTAGGTCTGCGCCAATTTAAGGTAAGTCTCAAATTCGGAGCCTTTTGTTTCTTTCTCACGCCCTTTCGCTTGACCGGCCTGAATGGCCGCCACCTTGGCACGAACAAGGGCCCTGTAAATCAAATAAAAACGGAATACCGCAAGACCCGCATAATCACCGCAATCTTCCAAATAGGCGTTGATGAATCGTTGTGCCAGCGCCGCTTGTTTACGATGTTGTAAATCCATATAAAAAAAAGCCGCTTCACTCAAAACATCAATCCAGCGCAGGACAGGGTTAAACTCGATGCAATCGAAGGCGACGGGCCGGGCCTGAATCCATGCAAGATTACGTAGATGCAAATCACCATGACATTCGCGGATCTTCCCTGTCACCTTGCGTTGTTTCAATAAAGGGAATAATGCATTGAAACGGGATTGACTGAATTGCGCCAATGCTGTGAGTTTCCTTCGTTGTTCATCGTCTGAAATCAAGGCACGGATCTGGCTGAAGTTTTCAGCCATCGGACGGTAGACCTGTTCCGGATCGCCATAGGGCACTTCGGCTGTCGCGATATCCGCCTTCTGATGAAATTTTGAGACCATGTGTGCAACGGCATCTATTTTTGCGGGATCGAGTGTCCCCGCAAGAAGCAGATGATCCAATTGGGCTTCCTGTGGAAATTGCCGCATTTTTACGGCGTATTCGATCACTTCGCCTTCACCTGCAAGCTTCGGTTGTTCTTCGGTGCCGGTAATGGGAATCACTTCCAGATACAAGCTCGCAGCCCATCGGGCATTGAGACGAAGCTCCTCTTTACAATAGAACGCGCGTTTTTCCAAGGTCGAAAAATCAAGAAAACCCAGATTCAACGGTTTTTTGATTTTATAGGCATAGGGGCCGGTCAAGATCACCCAGGAGATGTGCGTTTCAATCAGCACGATCTCCCCAAGCGGATGATCATAAAGCTCCGCCTTCATCAAGGCGGCAATAAGCGAAGGCGGCTGTTTTCCCCTGAAGTCCGTCATGACTGCACTAATAATGGTATGGTCCGATAATGTCCCTATACTGCCGTATCACGCCTGTATCAGCGGCCGACAAAGGCGGCGATGCCTTCTGACTATGAGATTAAAATATATGAGGGCTTATTGTCCAATTTGATGACGGAGCAGAATGTTTTGGCGCTGATCGAGCCGTATAGAACACGATCCTGTTTTAAAGGTGATGAGTCGCACCTTGCGGTCAGGCCCTTGCCTGTTTGACCGCAGGATGCCGAATGAGGCATATTCTCATCATCTTGATTTGAAAAAACGGCATGAGGCAGGGCATTCATCCTGCCCA
Source organism: Nitrospira sp. (assembly GCA_027020665.1). Classification (GTDB taxonomy): domain Bacteria; phylum Nitrospirota; class Nitrospiria; order SBBL01; family JAADHI01; genus JAADHI01. The sequence goes on along the minus strand of JALUVJ010000081.1, from coordinate 44,527 downwards.
AAAAAGAGTGTACCTTGCTGCGGCCCGGTTTAAATTTTCTGTACGCCCTTATTGGCGCATTGCACGATGTGCATTGGAAAAATGAAACATGACTGCCAATAAATTTACTCCTTCCTGCCCTCTGCCCTTCGGGGAAAATGAAACCGTTCAACTTGCACACGGCGGGGGCGGACGATTGATGCAGCAATTGATCGAAGGGATTTTTTTGCCCGCTTTCGATAATCCCCTGATCCGCGCACGGCACGACGGCGCACTGATTTCCCCCGGGATCGAAGGGCTTGCGTTTACAACCGATTCTTATGTAATCCACCCCCTGTTTTTCCCGGGTGGAGACATCGGCAGACTGGCAGTTTACGGCACGGTCAACGATCTCGCCATGTGCGGGGCGCGGCCGCAATATTTGAGCGCAGGTTTTATCCTGGAAGAAGGGCTGCCTGTCTCCACACTCCGGCGCATCGTGCACGCAATGAAAGCGGCTGCGGAGGAAACCGGCGTTCAGATCGTTACGGGAGATACGAAAGTCGTGGATCGCGGCAAGGGGGACGGGGTTTTTATAAATACGGCGGGCATCGGCCACCTTGAAAGCGCGCGCGCCGTCGGGCCGGATCAGGTGCAAGACGGAGATGTGATTTTGCTCAGCGGCGACATCGGCCGGCACGGCATTGCAGTAATGGCCGTGCGGGAGGGCCTTGCTTTTGAAACGACAATTGAAAGTGATTTAGCGCCGTTGTCTGCGCTTGTGCTTTCATTATTTGAAGCGGGTATTGCGATTCACTGCCTGCGCGATCTCACTCGCGGCGGTTTGGCGAGCGCGCTGAATGAAATTGCAGAAGCGGGGTCCTGTGTGATTCAAATCGAAGAGGCGGTGATCCCCGTTCAGGAGCAAATCCGGGGGGCCTGTGAAATCCTGGGATTCGATCCCTTGTACGTGGCAAACGAAGGCCGTTTTATTGCATTCGTGCCGAAAAAAGAAGCAGAAAAAGCCTTGAACATTTTACGCGCCCATCCCCTGGGGGCCACTGCCGCAGACATCGGCTTCATCGAAAAACCGTCGCATGGCGCGCCCACCGTGCTTATGCGAAGCCGTATCGGATCCACACGCATTGTAGATCGACTCAGCGGCGAACAACTCCCGCGCATCTGTTAAAATTCAGGGAAGGCCCCGGTTTTTTCAGGAAGGGGTGATGCTTTTGACGGTATAGCCGTCGTCTTCAATCGCCTTTGTCATGCCGGAGGGATCGAGCTTGCTTGCATCATAAGAGATCCTTGCCGTGTTTTGCGCCAGGGTAACGGAAACTTCGGATACGCCTGCCAGGTTTTCCAAAACTTTTGTCACACTGCCGACACAATGATCGCAGGTCATGCCTTCAATGTTGATGGTTACGGTTGCCATATACGCTTCCTTTTAATCGTAAGTGAGCAAGGTAAAGACGGGATGGGCTTTGAGTTTGTCCCGCCCGTTTAAGGCCAGGAGTTCGATGACGCAGGCAAGCGCGACAATCTCGCCCTCCAGCCGTTGAATCAGCTTGGCTGTGGCAGCCATGGTGCCCCCGGTCGCAAGCAGGTCGTCCACAACGAGCACACGCTCACCCGCGGAAACGGCGTCTTTGTGAATGCAAAGCATGTCGGAGCCGTATTCAAGATTATAGCTTTCTTCAATGCGTTCTGCGGGCAGCTTGCCGGGTTTTCGCACCGGGACAAAACCGGCTTGCAAGCGCTCCGCCAGGGTGGCGCCAAAAATAAACCCCCGGGATTCAATGCCGACGACTTTGTCGATGCCTTGATCGGCATACGGCGCGGCAAGCCGGTCGATGACAACGCGCGAGGCTTCTGGGTCGGCCAAAAGGGTTGTGATGTCATAAAAGAGGATGCCGGTCTTCGGAAAATCGGGGACTTCACGAATTTTTGATTTTAAATCCAAAGGCTCTCCTTAAAATGAGGGGTTTACAGTGCCCGAATTATCATAAACAGATCAAAAACGGACGATTTTTTACAGGATCTCATCGGATTGAATGGCCTTTTCCGAGATAATGTTGCGCAGTTTACGCAGGGCAACGGCTTCGATCTGGCGTACACGCTCGCGTGTGAGCCCAAAAACCTTTCCAATTTGCTCCAAAGTGTTGGGTTCATCGCCCTGCAAACCAAACCTTAACACGATGACTTTGCGTTCATTGGGATTGAGTTGAGACAGCCAGTTTGTGAGACCTTCACGCCGCTGAACGCCCTCGGCCCGCACTGCGGGAGAGACTTGATTGACATCTTCAATCACATCTTTCAATGAAATGGTTTTTCCGGTGGTGATCGGGCTGTCCAGCGAATAGGTCTTCCGCATGAGCCGCTGAATACCGTCGATATCTTTTTCTTTCATTTTCATTTTTTTTGAAATTTCAATAACTTCGGGTTCACGGCCCAACTCCTGAACGAGGTCGTCCAAATGACCGAGGTAGTTATTGACCCGTTCAACAACATGCACGGGTAAACGGATCAGTTTGCCCTGATTGATGATCGCACGTTCAATGGACTGGCGAATCCACCAGGACGCATAGGTTGAAAACCGGAAACCTTTTTCGTGATTATATTTTTCAACGGCTTTGATTAAGCCGATATTGCCTTCTTCAATAATATCCGAAAAAGGAAGGCCGCGATTCAAGTAGCGTTTCCCGATGCTGACGACCAGGCGCAGATTGGATTCAATCATGCGTTGGCGGGCGGACTCGTCGCCCTTTAAAATCCGTTTGGCGAGTTCGACTTCGTCTTTAAATGTAAGCAGTTTGGAGCGCCGGATGTTTCTGAGATAGGATTTAACAGCATCCCCGGCGGGTTGATCCTGCGGATCAGGCTCTTCTTCCGGCGCCGGTTCACGACTGCCTTCGGGCTCCAAGCCAGAAAAACCTTCCGCAAGCGTTTCTGTGTTGTCCTCCGCGCCCTCTTCTTCAACACCGTTTTCTTGAACCCACTCATTATCCATTGTTTGTCTCAACAGGTTTTCAGATACCGTCACGGAAGACCATTGTAGCCTATTGCAGACAGTCGCAGCAATATCCCAAAATCAGCGATTGATTTTGGGAATATCCCGCTCCCGCTAAACAGAAATTGAAAAGGCGGTGTAGCCTTTTTTTTTCGTATCCCAGGATACATCGACCCGATCCACCCGTGCCCGGGCCGGCCCCTCCCGAAGCGATTGAATCAGGGCTTCGATGTTTTTGCGATCTCCCTCAACCTGCAATTCGACCCGGCCATCGCTTAAATTGCGTACCGCGCCGGACAAGGCCAGCATGCGCGCAGCAGCTTGGCTGAACTTGCGAAACCCCACGCCTTGCACCTGTCCGCTGACCAGCAGATGGGCGGACGTTATATTCTTTTCGTATATAGTGCTCATTGACACTGAATCCTGGTCGGGGCGAGAGGATTTGAACCTCCGACCCCACCGTCCCGAACGGTGTGCGCTACCGGACTGCGCTACGCCCCGACACTATGATTCCCTAAATTAAATGCTTCCGCGACTGCGGGGTGGGCAACTTTGCCCGCATGCACATTGACTCCGCTTTTGAGGGCCGGATCCGATGCCGTCGCCGTTTCAAAGCCGAGTGTGGCGATTTTTAAAACATAAGGGAAGGTTTCATTCGATAAGGCGAAGGTTGCCGTCTTAGGCACAACTCCCGGAATGTTGGCGACGCAATAGTGGATCACCCCTTCGACCACATACACGGGGTCGGAATGCGTTGTCTTTCGGGAGGTTTCAAAGCATCCTCCTTGATCGATGGCGACATCAACCACGACCGTCCCCTCAATCATCTCTGAAATCATTTTCCGCGTCACCAAGTGAGGGGTTTTGTCCCCGGTCACCGAAACGGCACCGATTACCAGATGGCTTGTTTTAATCGATTCGGCCACCGCGTCGGGATAGGGGGGCAAGGTGACAAGCGCACCCCTGAAATGATCGTCCAGATAAGAACGCTGCGCGGAACTTTCTTCAAAAACAGTAACTTCCGCACCCAAGGCCAAGGCCACCTGTGCGGCGTTTTTGCCCACGATGCCTCCGCCGATAATCGTAACCTTTTCTTTTGCCACACCCGCAACACCCGACAAAAGCACCCCGATGCCGCCCTCTGTCTTTTTTAAATACCGTGTGCCGATCAATACGGCCATGCGGCCTGCGACTTCACTCATGGGTTTTAGTAGCGGACGTCTGCCGTCCTCCAATTCAATCGTTTCATAAGCAATCGCCGTGACTTTTTTTTCAATCAAAAAGTCAAGCAGTGCACGGTCCGCCGCAAGATGCAGGTAGGTAAACAAAATCTGCCCCGCGTGAAACAAGGCGAACTCCTCCGGCAGAGGCTCCTTCACTTTGACAATCATTTCGGCGGTCTGAAAGAGCGTTCTTTTGGAAGCGGAAATCTCCGCGCCGGCGCTCTGATAGGCCGCATCGTCAAGACCGCTGCCTTCCCCCACGCCGGACTCGATGAGTACGCGATGCCCTTCCCGACACAGCGCGGCAACACCGACCGGGGTCATGCTCACGCGGTACTCCTGGTCTTTAATTTCTTTCGGTATGCCGATAATCATTTTTAATCGGAAGGGACGCTAACAGTTTTCCCCTTAAAAGTCAATTTGCCAGCAAGGGATCTCGTAAGGAAATAGGCGGCCTCTTTTTTGTTTTTTATTTTTATTTTCAAATGTTTATATGGATAACTCTTGTTCCGGCTTAAGCCCCGCCTCCGATGATATGGCAAACAATCTGTCTTGCCTGTTTCCGGCTGCGATGTTCATAAAGAAAGATCCCCTGCCAAGTACCCAGCAAGGGTGCGGCCTCTTGTACGGGGATCGAAAGCGAAACGGCAGTCAAGGCCGCGCGCACATGCGCGGGCATATCGTCGGGGCCTTCGGCAGTATGGCGAAAAAGCGGGTCGCCCTGGGGAACAAGGCGATCAAAAAAGCGTTCCATATCGCTCAACACTTCCGGGTCGTAATTTTCCTGAATGAGCAAGGAAGCCGAAGTGTGACGAATGTAAAGCGTGAGCAGACCGGTCTGAATCCCGGAGGCCGCAACACGAGATTTAACCTCTGTGCTGATATCGTAAAGACCTCGTCCCGTTGTTTGAATCGAGAGCGTTCCTTTATGCTGTCGGATGGGCACGTCCTCAGGAAAGTTTATGGGTCGCCTCTTTTTGAAGCATTTCCTCTGAAAGTGCCTTGGCACTTTCCCGCATTTGCTTTCGGAGGCCTCGGCTGACTTTTAAACCCAAACACATAACAATGGTGCCGAAGATCACATAAAACGGCGCGAGATAGACCTGTAAAGGCATGCCTTCATTGCCGGGATTTTTTAGAAAAAGAAAAAAACGGTACCCCCAAATGGCCAGCAGGATGGAACCGGATCGGATGAGCCGGATGGCGCCTTTTCGGTCTAAAGGCATCCTTTTTAAGCCTATTTTCAAGAGGACGTAGGCGATCCACGCGGAAAGGGACGCACCCAGCAAATGCGGCGCGAAGAGCGGATCACTTTCATGCATGCGAATCACGCGATAGAGCCGGATAATGCCCAGCGTGAGCAGAATGGAACCCGAAATTACAAGAAAGCGGTGTATTTTTTTCAACATGGCAAAAGATGCCCTCCGGAAAAAAGGAGGGTATTTTACATCTCTTTTATGAGGAAGACAAGCACAGCCGCCTTTTCCTTAAATGTTTATTTTGGGCTTGCGGGGATTTCGGGCCGATGAGCGCGTTGACAAAAAAAAAGCGGATAGTTAAAATCACTCCCTTATGTCGATTAAAAAAATATCACTGACGCATATTATGAAACAAATCGGCATTGCCCTCAGACCCAAACATCCCAAAGGCGAAGAAACACTTCAGGCCCTGACTCAGTGGCTCAAAACACAGGATAAAACGGTGATTTTACTTCGGCGCGGGGATAAAAAACCGCCTCCCGCGCTTGATCTTCTTATTGTGCTTGGGGGCGACGGCACCTTTCTCTCTGCCGCACGACGCGTTTCGGGACGGGACATCCCGATTCTGGGGGTTAATTTAGGCAGCCTGGGGTTTTTGACCGAAGTCACGCTGGATGAGCTTTATTCCAATTTGGACCGCATTTTTAAAGACGGCTTTCAGGAAGACCGCCGCCAAACCCTCACAAGCTTTGTTTCGCGAGGAGAAAAGGAATATCCTCAAGTGACCGTCCTTAACGACGTCACCATCCACAAAGGCGCCCTCTCAAAATTGTTGCAAGTTGAAATCACCATCGACGGACAATTTGTCACCGCCATCCGGGCGGACGGCCTCATCATTTCAAGCGCCACCGGCTCCACGGCCTATTCGCTCTCATCCGGAGGCCCCATTGTTCATCCGGCCGTTGATGCGATGGTCTTGACGCCGATCTCACCGCACATGTTGACCAACCGTCCCTTGGTGGTGCGGAGCGACGCTACGGTGCGTGTGGCCTTAAAAAGCGCCGAAGAGGGGCCTGTGGCCCTGTTTGACGGACAGGAAGTTTTCCCTTTGCAAACCCATGATGTTGTGCAGGTCACGGCGGCTGAAAACCGGCTGCGCATGATTCTTTCGCCCAACCGCAGCTACTACCAAGTCCTGCGTCAAAAACTGAAGTGGGGAGAATTTTGAATAGACGAATCAAACAATTGTTCCTCGGCACGGCTTTTGTATTTTGGGTCCTGCAATCGCCGATTTTTGCGCAAACACCGCCGCCCTTGCCGGGATCATTCGATCCGAACTGGACGGGCTGGTCGATTGGCGATGTTGTGGTGCGAGGCCTGGCCGCCGACGGCGATACGATCTGGATCGGCACCTCTAACGGCCTCATCCAGTTCGACCGAAAAAAAGAAATTCCCCAGGTTTTTAATGCGCAAAAGGCCGGGCTGCTCTCAAACGTGATTGTCTCGATCACGCCGGATAAAAAAGGCAATGTGTGGATCGGCACCTACGGCGGCGGCCTCGCCCGTTTCGACGGCCGCAATTGGGAACTGTTTACCCCCTACGGGTATGGGCAAAAAAGTTTCGGTGCGAATTGGACCGCTTATGCGCCCAACAACGGTTTAGGAGATCTCTGGGTCTATGACTTGCTCTTTGAGCCGGACGGTTCGATGTGGGTCGCGACTTGGAAAGGGGCCAGTCATTCCCGCAAAGAAGGGTTTCATACCTACACTATGGCGGACGGCCTGGTTGATAAATGGGTGTACACGGTTGAACGAGAGCCCTCCGGGGTGCTCTGGTTCGGCACGGAAGGCGGCATCAACCGTTTTGACGGAAAGACCTGGCAGGGCTGGACACACAAAGACGGCTTGGGCGCTCCCATCCGGCAAGCCCTGAAACGGCCGAAAAAAGACGAACCCTACGATGAAGAGGAAGAACACCATCTGCAAAGCGGGCGCGAAAACCAGGAAACCAATCCCAACTACGTGGTTTCCTCGGCCATCGGCCCCAAAGGCTTCCTTTGGTTCGGCACCTGGGGAAGCGGCTTGTCTCGTTTTGACGGAAAGACCTTTAAGAATTATACAATGACAGACGGCTTGGTCGGCAATATCATCAATGCCATCGAAGTGGACGCCAAGGGCCTGATGTGGATCGGCACGGATAAGGGCGTGAGTCGTTTTGACGGGACGACCTTTAAAAATTTTACACGCCGGGACGGCTTGCTGGGCGACTATGTTTTTGCCATCGCCATTGACGACGATGGGCACAAGTGGTTCGGCACTTTCGGCGGCGTGAGCCGTTATTCGGGCGACTGATCGCCGACTGCTTCTTCCCTTTTCTCCACCGCGCCGTGCCTTGTGAGAAACAAACATGATTATTGCGATTCCAAAAGAGATTGTCCCGCAAGAGCATCGGGTCGCCGCAAGCCCTCAAAGTGTGCGGCGCCTGCTTAAACAGGGGTTTGAAGTCCGTATTGAAACCGGCGCGGGCCGGGCGGCATTCTTCAGTGACGCGGACTACAAGGCCGCCGGGGCCAAGGTCATCGGAAATCCGGAAGCTCTTTTTTCTGAGGCGGACGTAGTCGCCAAAGTACAAAACCCCGTCTTCAATCCATCACGCAAAAAACATGAATGCCAACTGCTGCAAGAAGGCACCGTGCTCATTGGATTATTGCAGCCCCTGACCGCCCTTGAAAACATCAGGCAACTGGCTGAAAAAAAGATCACGGCCTTTGCGATGGAACTGATGCCGCGCATCACGCGCGCCCAGCAAATGGACGTGCTTAGCGCGATGAGCAGTCTTGCGGGTTACAAAGCCGTGTTACTTGCCGCCGCCGCGTTTGGACGGATTTTCCCCATGATGACCACGGCGGCGGGCACCCTGTATCCGGCAAAGGTTTTGATTCTGGGTGCGGGCGTGGCGGGGCTTCAGGCCATTGCAACGGCCCGGCGGCTTGGTGCGGTCGTGGAGGCTTTTGATACGCGTCCCGCCGTGAAGGAGCAGGTGGAAAGCCTCGGCGCATCCTTCGTTTCGCTTGAATTGCATGAAGAAACCGAAGCTGCGGGCGGTTATGCCAAGGCGCTTTCTGAGACATCGCAGCAACAAGAACTTGCGCAGATTCACGAACGCGCCCAAGCCGCGGATGTGATTATTGCCACGGCATTGATTCCCGGCCGAAAGGCCCCGGTGTTGCTGACGGCTGAAATGTTGAAAGACATGAAACCGGGTGCCGTCATCGTGGATATGGCTGCGGAGGCAGGCGGGAACTGCAGCGAAACCCGTGCGGGAGAAACCGTGATTTTTGAAGGCATTACTCTCATCGGTGCTGTGAATCTGGCCGCGACGCTTCCGACGGATGCCAGTCAAATGTATGCAAACAATATCATGCATTTCGTCCGCCATGTGTTCCCTAAGAACATGATGGATTTTGATCTTGACGACGAAATCATCAAAGGAACACTTGTAACGCATCAGGGCGAGATTGTGCATCCGAAAATCAAGATGCTCTCTGATACCCGTCCGGGGAAAGGCGCATAACGATGTTGATTTTTTCAATCACGCTCTTTGTTTTGGCGACGTTTTTAGGCTATGAACTCATCTCTAAAGTGCCGCCGCTCTTGCACACGCCCCTCATGTCCGGTGCGAATGCGATCTCCGGCATTACACTGGTGGGGGCCATTTTGGCTGCGGGAACGGGGGCTTCAAATCTCAGCACGTATTTAGGCCTTTTTGCCGTTATTTTTGCCACGATTAACGTGGTCGGCGGATTTATGGTGACTCGCCGCATGCTGCTTATGTTTAAAAAGAGTACAAAAAAAGACTGATGGATCAGCTGATTCAAATCGCTTATTTGCTTGCGGCGTCCTCCTTTATTCTCGGCTTAAAATTTTTAAGCTCACCGGAAACCGCGCCGCGCGGCATGTTGCTTGCGCAGGGCGGCATGCTGGTTGCGGTCATTGCAACTCTGCTCAACTACGGGATCGTGAGCTACGGCCTGATTTTAAGCGGCATTGTCATCGGCGCGGCCATCGGAACCCTTATGGCCACAAAAGTCCAAATGACGGACATGCCGCAAATGGTCGCGCTCTTAAACGGGTTTGGCGGACTTTCGTCGGCCCTTGTTGGCGGGGCGGAATACCTGCGCGCTCAACCCAACCTTACCCCACAGGCCGTGATTACCATTGCCTTAACGGTTTTAATCGGCATGGCCACTCTCACCGGCAGTCTCATTGCCTTTGCAAAACTCCAGGCCCTCATGAAGAGCGCGCCGCTTCTTTTTAGATTTCAGCATGGCCTCAATTTCCTGCTTTTTCTCATTGCACTGGGCCTCTTTGCGGTGCTCACCGTTGCACCCGGCACAAGTTTCGCGTTTTGGGCCTTGGCCGCACTCGCCGCAATCTTGGGTTTTCTTATCGTGATCCCGATTGGCGGCGGAGATATGCCGGTCGTGATCTCCCTGCTTAACTCCTATTCGGGGCTGGCCGCGGCGGCCAGCGGTTTTGTGCTTTCCAATACGGTTTTGATTATCAGCGGTTCCCTGGTGGGATCGGCAGGCATTATTCTGTCTCAACTGATGTGCAAGGCGATGAATCGTTCGCTTGCAAATGTTTTATTCGGCGGTTTCGGACACGCGGAAACCGCCGCTCAAACGGTCGCCGGGGACTCAGCAGAAAAGGCTCCGCCCCCGGCGCAGCCGGAGGTCCAAAGCGCAACCCCGGAAGCCGCCGCCGAGATCTTCAAAAAAGCCAAAAGCGTCATCATTGTGCCGGGCTACGGCATGGCGGTCGCCCAGGCACAACACACCGTCAAGTCCCTGGCCACCCTGCTTCAGGCTCAGGGCACAACGGTGTCTTATGCCATTCATCCTGTCGCGGGTCGCATGCCCGGCCATATGAATGTCTTATTGGCGGAGGCGGATGTGCCTTACGATCAACTCATCGACATGGATGACATTAACGAAGATTTTGAAAACACGGATGTTTCGTTGGTCATTGGGGCCAATGACGTGGTGAATCCGGCCGCCGACACCGACCCGGAAAGCCCCATCTACGGCATGCCCATCCTGCACGTCGAAGGCTCAAAAACCGTTATGGTGTTAAAACGCAGCATGAAACCCGGCTTTGCAGGCATTGAAAATCCACTCTTTTTTAAGCCAAACACCCTCATGATTTTTGGGGACGCCAAGGGGACCGTTGAACGCATGGTCGCTGCGCTTGCCTAGGCCTTGAAGAGAAACGCATAACTTTATGATAATAAAAGCCTTTAGTGTGTCGTATTCTGCTTTGAGTGCAAGGGACAGACGATCAACCTCCAAAAAGCGTGCAGCAGCAGTTTTTTTCGGGAAAAACGTGCCTTAAAGCAGGTAATCCACAACGCGACGTGCGGTACAGAGCTTGTGTACAAGGGGAATAACGGCCTGATGTTCCGGATGTTGCTGATATGCGGCCAAAGCTTGGCGGTCTTCGAGTTCCGCATATAAAACGATATCCGCTTCATCCGAGCTTTCATCAAAACCGACCTCTATTTTTAAAAGTCCGGGGATCTTCCCGTTAAGCGATTCCAGCGTCTCTTTTAAAACCTTTGCATTTTCAGTAATTGAACGGCCTTCCGCCCCATTTTTTAATTGCCAGATGACAATGTGCTTGAGCATGTCTCGTTTCCTTTGCCGCTGCGGCGGGATTCAGCCTGCGTAGTCCGGATGACAGGGTTTTCTTTGATGGAGCGTGATCGAGTTACGATCCGGGTCTAAAATAACGGCTAAAGTACACACCGGGCTTTCATAAGGCTCAAGCACAATAGGCACGCCTTTTTCTTTGAGATCTTTGAGTGCCGTGTTCAGATCCGCCACTTCCAAGGCAATTGAAGGCCCGCTTGTTGAGGGTTTCCAGTCGGGCGCAACATTGCTGATCGCGAAGGTGCCGGAGGGCAACTCGTATTCAACCCAGGCTTTGTCCCCTTCTTCGGCATAAATTTTAGCGTTCAGCCCCAGGACCTCTTCATAAAAATGACGCGCGGCGTCCAAATTGGTTACCGGATATCCTGTGAATGCAATGTCGGTAATTTTAACCATGTTCCTCCTTTACTCCTTGATTTTAGATGTTTCATTGTCGTGCTCCGATTCATTGTCTGCGTCATTGTGCAGCGGTTTTACCGGGCCGCCGCATTTTTTGCAGCGTTTTGCATTGTAGTGATTAAGCAGTGTGCAGTCGATACATTTTTTTGAGGAAAAACCGGGTGGCGGGCTGCGCAAGGCCGGAAGGGCAAAAAAGACCGCGCAGAGCGCGAGCAATGAAAAGAGCAGCATGACGGCAACAGGACTACCAAAGCTCATATCGTCCTCTTGAGCATTTCTATTCGGGCGGGGTGCGGATCATGTGCACGAAGTGATCCAGGGTATCGAGAATCACTTCAAGGTTTTCGCGCGCAGGCCCTGCGCTGCCCGGGAGATTAATAATGAGCGTGTCATTGCGAATACCGCAAACGGCGCGTGAAATGACGGCTTTTTTTGTGCTTTTTCGAAATACTTCCAAGCGCATGACATCAGAAATGGCCGGAACTTCGCGGTCGATGACGGCCTGTGTGGCGTCAGGCGTGCAATCTTGTTTCCCCAGGCCCGAACCGCCTGCGGTGAGAATGACATCCGTTTTGAGGTGATCGGACCAGACGATTAACTTTTTTTCGATTTTTGTGCGATCAGCTTCCACACGCTCGGAAACGGTCACCGTGCCGCCTGCATCCGTAATCAACTTTTTGATTTCGTTGCTCACCCGATCTTCTCCGGGAAGGATGCCTTTTTCTTTAACGGATAAAATGCCGACCGTCCAGTCCATCTTGTGTTGCTCCGTCGTAAGTCAGTTGCCTTACTATAAACGAGAATCATTTAAAATCCAACATGAATGATTTGGGGCGGGGCATTACCTTGAATCGGGGGGAGGTTCATGCTATGTATTTGTTCAATAAATCGGACACATTTAACCATTCTAAGATGAAAGGAGACGCAGTGACACAAAAAGAGGATCCCGTTTCCGATGCGCGAAGGCGGTTTTTGAATGCGGTGCCCAAAGGGCCGCTTGCCTCCGAATCCGTTCCCCTGTCGGCTGCGAGGGGACGTATCCTTGCCGAAACCTTGACAGCCGTGATGGATGACCCGCCCTACAGTCGTTCAATCATGGAAGGCTATGTGCTTTGCGTGGCCGATGTTGAGGATGCATCCGCGGAGGGGCCGATTGTATTGGATGTGGCGGGAAACATTCTGGTGGGGCAGCCTGATGCCGCAGGCCTTGCACCCGGAAAAGTGCTGCAAGTGACGACAGGCAGCTTTATTCCGGAAGGACCCTATGCTGTCGTGCGTGCCTGGGATGTGAAGCGCAGGGGGGATCAAATCGCTGTTTCAAAACCGGCGCGGCTGCATGAAAATATCGAAGTCCGGGGCGAGTCGCGAAAAAAAGGCAGGGTGCTGCTCTCCGGGCATCGCGCGATTTCAGCAGACGATGTTTTCCTGCTTGCCAGTCAGGGCATTTTAAATATCCCTGTCACCTGCAAACCGAAGGTGGCGCTTTTTTCTTCGGGTGATGAGGTCATTCCGCCCACGAAACCTTTTCGCATCGGGGCGATTTGGGACTGCAACGCCCACGGGCTTTCCGCGCTGATTGAGGAAGCCGGCGGGGATGCGCTGTTTCAAGGCATTGTAAAAGATGATCCGGTCGATTTCACGGGCCGTCTGAAAAAGGCCTTGGAGACGGCGGACATGGCCGTCATTTCCGGCGGTACGGCCGTCGGCGGCGAAGATTTTACTGCGGCCTTAATTGATGCGGCGGGCGCACCCGGCACGATTGTGAACGGCATTCCCATGCGCTCCGGCAAACCGATTGTATTGGGTGTGGCCGATGGCAAACCCGTGGTCTGTGTTGCGGGACATCCCCCGGAAGCGGCGCGCGGCTTCCGGCTTTTTGGCCGTGATGTCATCGCGCATCTCTTGGGCGCGGTTGTTTCCGGCCACAGCTAAAAACACAGGAAATAAAGGGTATCAAATGAAAAGTTGGAAAGAAATGATGACGGAAGCAAAAAGAGAAATTATGCTGCTTGAGGCCGAGCATGTCAAAACAAAGATCGACAATAAAGAAGACTTTGTATTGATTGATTGCCGCGAGGCGGAAGAATTGCAAGAAGGCCGTATCGTACAGTCCGTGTTTATTCCGCGGGGGGTGCTTGAAATGACCGTCGAGCGGCATTTTGCCGATCGGGATAAAAGTATCGTGATTTATTGTGCGGGTGGCGGTCGAAGCGCCTTGGCGGCGCAATCGCTTAAAAACATGGGCTACACTGCCGTTGCCTCGATGGAAGGTGGTTTTGGCGGCTGGCGGCAGGCCGGTTTTCCAATTGAAAAATAAATAAAAAAGGGGAAACGCGCGTGCGTTATTTTGGGAATGAACCCATTGATGATATTGAAAAAATTAATGACTCAATCCGGGCTTCCTAAACAGCAGTGCCATGAGCAAATATCAACAGCATATTTTTATTTGCACGAACAAACGTCCTGAAACGGATGAACGCGGAAGCTGCGCCGACAAAGGGGCCAACGCGATCCGGGATTATTTAAAAAAAACACTTTACGCACGCGGACACAAAGGCAAGGTGCGTGCCAATCAGGCGGGCTGTTTGGATGCCTGCGCCTTTGGCACGGCCGTGGTCGTTTACCCTGAAGCCGTCTGGTACAGTTTAAAAAGCGAAGCGGATGCGCTTGAAGTGATTGAAAAACATGTCGAGCAGGGCGAAGTGGTCTCACGTCTCTTGATCCCGCGATCCTGGGCCTGTTCATCCGATGTGCAAAAGCGGAACCAATGATCTCGACGATACGTTTAGAACCTACGGAAACGGTACGGACTACAACGAAGCCGCAACAGGCATGGACGGTTTCTTTTCGCGCGCTGGGGTGTCGTCTGAATCAAAGCGAAAGCGGGGCTTTGGCGGGTGGATTTGATGCCGCCGGATTTCGCGTGTGCGATGAAGACGCCCCCGCCGACCTGTGTGTGATCAACACCTGTTCCGTGACGCATCAGGCCGAATCGAAGTGCCGTGCGCTGATTCGCCGCATTCTGAAAAAAAATCCCCGGACCTTTATTGTGCTCACCGGCTGTTATGCCCAGTCCGGCGTGGAGGTGTTGCGGCAAATGAGGGGCGTGGATTTAATTGCCGGAACGGATCATAAAATGTCTCTGCCTGAATTGATTCAAGAGCTGATCTCAGGATATGCAGGTGCGGGGGCGCCGCTTCAAAAACGTGCTGAGCCCTTGATTTTTCACAATCCCCAAATCAGCCGAAGTGAATTCACCGTGCCGAATCTTTCGGTTTTTGACCATGCGACGCGGCCCAATGTGAAGATTCAGGACGGCTGCGATTTTTTCTGCACCTTTTGCATTATTCCTTATACCCGTGGCCGTTCGCGCAGCCGGAGCTTTGAGGATGTGCTTTTGGAGGCCGCCGTTTGGGCATCGCGCGGCCATCGCGAAATCGTGTTGACGGGCGTGAATTTGGGCGAATATCAGTCGCAAGATAAAGACTTGGCGGGTTTGATCCGTGCCCTGGAAACAATCGAAAACTTGCAGCGTATTCGTATTTCCTCGATTGAACCCACGACGATTTCCTCCGAACTTTTGGATTTAATGCGCACTTCAAAAAAATTGTGTGCTTATTTACACCTGCCCCTGCAAAGCGGCAGTGATGCAACTTTATCCGCGATGGATCGGCGTTATTCACGGCAGGACTATCTGGATTTTGTGCGGGAAGCGACGGCCCGCATGCCTAACTTGGGTTTGGGCACGGATGTCATGGCGGGTTTTCCGGGAGAGGATGAAGCGGCTTTTCAGGAGACGGTTTCCTTGATTCAATCGCTCCCTTTTTCGTACGTGCATGTTTTTCCGTATTCGCGGCGGAAGGGTACCCGCGTGACACGAGGCAGGCTTCCCGCGGTGCATTCGACCGTTATCAAACAACGGACAAAAATCTTATGTGCGCTTTCCGGGCAATTGCGCGACGCTTTTTATCGCAGACACATTGGGAAAACGGTTTCTGTTCTTTTTGAAACCCAAAACCGGCAGGGTCTGTTTACAGGATTGACGGAAAACTACGTGCGTGTGGGAGTGGAAACGCTTGAAGATTTATGTGGACAAGTGCGGTCCGTGCGGATTGATGCCGTAGAGTCCGGTTTGTCACTCGGACGATTGGCAGAATGAAGGTGAACACGAAATGAAGGTTTTTTTAGAGACCTACGGTTGCCAAATGAATGTGTCCGACTCTGAGATCATTCGGTCGGTCTTGGCTGCTGCGGGCCATGAAGTCGCACGCGTCATTGACGAAGCCGAGGTCGTGCTCATCAACACTTGTGCCATCCGCGAAAATGCCTATCGCAAAATTTACGGCCGCCTTGATACCTTACGTCCCTTGCGAAAGCGGATGTTCAAAGAAAAAGGGTACTTCGTCGTCGGCCTTTTGGGTTGCATGGCGCAAAATCTGAAAAAAGACATGTTTAAACATCCTGTGGTGAATCTGGTGGTCGGGCCGGACAACTACCGGGCTTTGCCTGACTTGATTGGCAAACTGGCACAGGGCAATCAAAAAAGACAACAGGAAATTGACGTCGATCTCTCCGAATACGAAACCTATCAGGGCATCGACCCCAAGCGTTTTGACGGGGTGAATGCCTGGGTCACGATCATGCGGGGTTGTGATAATTTCTGTACCTTTTGTGTTGTGCCTTATACGCGCGGGCGGGAGCGCAGCCGACCTTTGGATGATGTCCTGGGCGAGGTACGGCACCTTGCCGCGCAGGGGTTTTCTCAGGTCACGCTCCTGGGCCAAAATGTGAACTCCTATCGGGCCGGCGTGCAGCGTTTTACCGATTTGATTGTCGCGGTGGCCGATGTGCCGGGGGTCGAGCGTGTTCGTTTTACATCGCCGCATCCAAAGGATTTTCCCGAATCTTTGCTTCTAGCGATTGCATCCCATCCGAATATCTGTACCCATATTCATCTTCCGCTGCAATCGGGCAGCAACCGCATCCTTGAATTAATGAATCGCACCTACACCCGGAATGAATTTGTAGGTCTGACCGAAAAAATCCGCCAAACCGTTCCCAATATTTCAATCACAAGCGACATCATCGTGGGTTTCCCCACCGAGACCGAGGCCGATCATCAAAATACGCTCGATCTGGTGAAAGCGGTCGGTTTCGATAGTGCCTACATTTTTAAATACTCGGAACGCAAAGGCACCATCGCCTCAAAAAAATTCCCGGACGATGTGCCGCCGGAGGTCAAAACGGACCGGATTGTTGAATTGTTCGACCTGCAACGCGATATTGCCTTGAAGAAGAACCAAGCTAAAATCGGTACCACTTTGAAGGTCATGCTTGAGGGTGAATCGGATAAACGCCCCGGCTTTCAGGTGGGAAAAACCGAAGGCAACATGACCGTGATTTTCCCTGAAACACCGCATCGCATCGGGGAGATCCTCCCTATCGCGGTCACGGATGCCACGGCGGCGACGCTTTTGGGGAAAAGCCAAAGTCTCCGTATGCCTGTTCTGACGGGTTAAAGCATGCTTTTTGAGAAGTAGGGCCTTGGGGAAACTCTAAACTCTGAGAAGCCCGGGGTGAAATTTTTAAGCGATAAATCGAATCATGGGCATAAAACCGCCAAATCGTCTGAAAGACAAGGCCTGCGCCCACCAGGCGACTGAGGCGTATTCTTGCACGATGAGGCGCCGGAGGATTGACAACGCAGCCTTGCAGACGAATCGGCGGTTTTAGATGGAACATGCTCCGGAGGGTGTGATTACCGCTAAAGAAGCCTTTATTCAGCGTGAAGGAATGACCCTCTCTTACGCGGTGATGACGCCGCATGTTTCAAAAGCGGTGGTTTTGATTGTTCACGGGATCAATGATCACAAAGGCCGTTATACCCTGCTTCAGGAAGATTTGGCCGAAGGGGGATATACGAGCTTTGCTTTTGATCAACGCGGCTTCGGACTTTCAGGCGGCAAGCGGGTGGATGTGGCGCGTTATCAGGATTATCACGATGATCTCTTGGCCGTACTGGCCTTGATTCGTGCGAAATGTCCGGATGAACAAATTTTTTTGCTGGGTCACAGTCTGGGCGGATTAATCTCGGCCACCTTTTGCATTGATCATCCCGGTGCAGTGGATGCCTTGGTGCTTTCATCGCCTGCCTTCGATGTGCCTTCCTTACCCTTTCATTTGGATCTGTTGGGCTACTTGCTTTATTTTTTAGCGCCGACCGTCTCGATCCGTTACCCCAGTCCGCGCAAGAAGCGCAGTCATGATCCCGCTGTCGTGAATGCGGTGGCGAAAGATCCGCTCATCGTTGTGAAGGCAACGCCCCGTTTTTACATCCAATTTAAAAAGATGAAGGCCTATTTTCAAAAACATGCCGATCAAATTGATTTGCCGACCTTGATTTTGCAAGCCGGAGACGATGTCATTGTTTCCCCCGAAGGTGCAAAGACCTTGTATGAACGCTTGAAAAATCAGAAAAAAAAGCTATTATGGTATGATGGTTTTTACCACGAAGTCTTTCACGAGATCGCACGCACAAAGGTTGTGGCGGATTTGCTGAAATGGCTCAATGAAAAGTGTGCCGATCGCGCGGAAGCGCGGACTGAGTCAAAGCTCTCTCAGGGAAGCAAATGAGGCGAATGGTTTTTAAAAGCGTGTTTTCGATGTTGGCGCCCCTGTTCTTTTTTTTGAATGCCCTTGAGGCCAAGGAAGCTCCTTCACTAAAAGCGGGTTTTGGCAAAGTCACTTGGGGTATGAGTGCGGACGAAGTAATCGCAGCATATGAAATTGTGATGAAAATGCCGGAGCGCGCCGATCCGGGCGGCATTTGGGCCTATGAAGGACCCTCGGACGGCGAATTGACGGTTTCGGGCGAAGCCCTGGGTGAAGCGGATATCCGCTCCGTAAGTTTCGGTATCCATGAAAAGTACGGGCTGTCGATTGTGCATATTCGTTTTAAGGATGCCAATGATCCCGACTTCGTGCAAAAACTGCTGCCCAAATGGACCGCCCGTTTGGGCAAACCCAAAGCCCAGCTCCGGGGTCCGAAGGTTATTTGGGAAATTGACGAAACCTATATCGAATTGACCTATCACACGGTTTCCCCACGGCATCCCTCGCCCTCGGATCACTTGGCGATTGTGAATTGGCACATGCCTAGTTTGGAAAAAATCCAGACCGGAAAATCGGAAAAGCCCTTCATGCCCGATGTCGAGCGTCTTCGCCCCATGCAAAGACCGCATAAAGGAACCTCTGATTAAGTCATGTGTTTTTTCGCGGCGAACATTTTCAGCTTCTTCGTTGCAAATCTTGAAAATAGCGGGCGATTCCCTGCAATTTGCGTTTTGAATCTGAAAATTTTATCTCTCGAAACATTCAACCCAGATTTAATCAGAGGTTCCTAAAGAAGACGGGAGCGACTTGTCGATTCGGGCCAAGATCAAACCTGCGGTACTAATGCTTGGCCCGCTTCTGGCCGTATTGATTCCCGTTTTTGTTCCCATTTTAGATTATCCCAAAGCCCCCTTCATGCTGGGCATCGCGCTGTGGATGGCCCTGTGGTGGATGACGGAGTGTGTGCCGCTTGCCGTGACTGCTCTTATTCCCCTGATTGCGTTTCCCCTGACCGGCATCGCGCCCGCGAACGCAACGGCCCCGCGTTACATGACCAGCACCATCTTTTTGTTTATGGGTGGATTTTTCATTGCGCAGGCCATGGAAAAGACGGGCCTGCATCGCCGCATCGCCTTGTTTATCCTTTCGCGCTGGCACGCGAACCTGCTTCAAATCGTGGCGGGTTTTGCTTCTGCGACGGCTTTTCTTTCGATGTGGATTTCAAATACGGCTACGACGATGCTCATGGTGACGATCGCGATGGCCGTCATTTCCCGGCTGGAAGCCCAATTTAGCGTTAAAGAGCTCAAAGTTTTTACCGCAAGCCTGCTTTTGTGTGTTGCGTATGCGGCCAATATCGGGGGCATGGGCACGCCCGTTGGCAGTCCGCCGAATTTGATTTTTATGGAGACGATGAAGTCAGTTGCGCCGGATCGTGCGCCCGGTTTTTTGCAATGGATGATGATTGGTGTGCCGATGGTTGTTTTGGGTTTGGCCGTGCTGTATTTCTTGTTGGGTCGGAAGCTCCGGCGCTTGCCTTGGTCGGCCGCTGCATTTGGTCCGATTAAAGACGAAGGGGCACATTTGGGCAAGATGTCGCGGGAGGAAATCTATGTGGGCACGGTGCTTTTGATGACGGCATTGGCCTGGATGACCCGTCAAGGGATTCGCGGAGAGCATTTTGTCATCCCGGGCTGGTCGTCTTTGTTGCCCTATCCGGGTGTGGATGATGGTACGGTGGCGATTGTTGCGGCCTTTGCGCTGTTTGTGATTCCGATGGCAGGTCGTCCGATTTTGGATCTCTCGGCTTTTGCCCGTTTGCCCTGGCACATTCTAATTTTATTCGGGGGCGGTTTTGCGATGGCGATGGGCATGCAACGCTCCGGGCTTTCGGCGGTTATTGGCAATCAGATGGCTTTTTTAGGGGGCGTCGCACCTTTTTTTATGCTCTTGGGCATCGCTTTAATGATGACTTTTTTAACCGAAATTACGAGCAATACTGCGACGACGCAGGTCATTTTGCCGATTTTGGCCGCCGTGGCGACGGGCAGCGGGCACGATATAACGCTGCTCTTGGTGACGGCGACACTTTCGGCGTCCTGTGCGTTCATGTTGCCCGTAGCGACGCCGCCGAACGCCATTGTTTTCGGCACGGATCGTGTGCCGATGCAGGCCATGATGCGGGCCGGGATCCAGCTAAACGTTGTCATGGCGTTTGTGATCGTGATGCTTGTGTTGGCGATTCGCACGATTTTCCCCGGATGATTTTGCCTAAAGTCATTGAAATACGACGGCGGGCACTGGATCTGCTTTGTCGGCAGCATGCTGCAAAAGATCGTATTTCAGATGACCCGATTGAAATTCCGCATCGTTATAAAGATCCGCGGGAGATCGAAATTGCCGGATTCATCGCGGCAGTTTTGGCCTATGGCCGGGTTGATTTATTTAAGGCTTGTGTTGATCAGGTATTGGCCCTGGCTAAGGACGGGCTTTATGCCTACTTGAAAGATTTTGATGCTGCGCGGGAGCGGCCGCGATTTCAAGGCATCTATTATCGTTTTAATACAACGCAGGATCTCTTTGATTTGATGTGTCTGATGAGCGGCGTTGTCAAAAAATATCAGACGATCGGGACTTTGTTTCAAAACGGGTATGAGGCGCATGATCCGGATATCGGCCCGACATTGTCACGTTTTGTGGCCGCATTGCGTGAACTGCTTGGGACAAAACCCTCAAGAGGCTTCTCCTATTTATTACCCTCTCCCGCATCGGGCAGCGCCTGTAAGCGTTTGAACCTTTTTTTGCGTTGGATGATTCGCCCGGAGGATGGGGTGGATTTCGGCTTTTGGAAAGAGATTCCGCCTGCGAAACTGATTATCCCTTTGGATACACACATCATCCGTATTTCTCAGTATTTGCAACTGACATCACGAAAGACTCCGGATTGGAAAATGGCGCAAGAGATCACAGCGGCCTTGCGGCAGTGTGATCCAATGGATCCGCTGCGTTATGATTTTTCGCTGTGTCATTTGGGCATTTCCGGCGCTTGCCCTCTCAAAGCAAGCCCCGAAACATGCCGTATCTGTGTTTTACAACAGATTTGTTTTCCGGGGCAGGCTTTTCTCTAAATCTGTCGCACTTTTAAATTGGACCTTAAGGAGCGTAAGCCGGGTTTTCTTTCCACCAAAGTCAACACTTCAATAAAAGGCCGGATATAGAAACACGGCTTATCCTTAATCAGCCGTTACCAATAACTTAACTCGTTTTTTTGGGACAAATTACATTTGTTTCCCTAAGCGAGTTTTAGGTCTTGGGCGACTTCCCGAATGATTTTTTCGTCGATGATTTCTTTTTTGCGAAGAAAGCCTTCGAGCAGGGCGTTGTCGCAGAGGGTGTTGATGAGTCTTGGAAAACCTTTTGAAGCTTCGTGAACGGCCAGCAGGGCCGGTTCCGCAAAAAGTGCTTTTTGTGTGCCTGCGATCTCAAGCCGGTAGCGAATATAGTCTTCCGTGGTTTTTTGCGTAAGAGAACATAATTCATGCCGGATGGCGACCCGCTGTTGAAGGGGACGGTCAAGTGCGAGTGTTTCATCCAAATCGTTTAGGCCAAAAAAAACAAAGGTGATCAATTTTTTGCTGTCGAGTTCGATGTTGAGCAGGCCGCGGAATTCTTCCATGACCGCTTTGTGATGGAGCATCTGTGCTTCGTCAATTAAAACAACGGCTTTTTTGCCCGAATCGTAGATTTCGACAAGGCGGTGGTAAAGTTGCGTGAGCAGCGCGACTTTTTCTTCAACCGGGTTTTCAATTCCGAGTTGCACGGCGATTTTGCGCAGAATCCATTCCGAAGAAATTTCGGCATGAATAACAACAAGCAGAGCCGACTCGTATTGGTCTTCTGTGAGTTCTTCCAGGAGTTGCCGGGCAAGGGTGGTTTTGCCCGCACCCACATCTCCGACGACAATGGCGAGTCCTTTGCGTTGCTCCGCAGCGTATTTTAGCTTCAGCAGAGCCTCCGCATGCTGGTGGCTGTTGTAATAAAAGCGATTGTCGATAGCGGTCGAAAAGGGTTGTTCCTTCAGTTGGTAATATGCGATGTAGTTCATCTTGCCTTAGAGGTAAGAAACCCGGTCTCTTGTTTTTTGTTTATGGAGTGTTGCCGGTTTTGGATTGGAGGAAGTTTCTGTGTGCGCTTGGTTTTTGGAGGTCAAATCACCGTATTTTTTTGCGATATCCCTAAAGGAAGGGTCGGTTTCAAAAATTTCCTGATAAAGCCCTTTAAAGCGTTTGTCTCCCAATTTTTCGTACAGCATGGCCAGTTCGTATTTTATAGCGATGAAGGCGCCGGTTCTGTTGTTGTGTTCGGCCAGTGCGGTTTCAAGAATTTTGACTGCGGTCGGAGTAGAGCCCTCTTCCCGGTGACATGAGGCGAGCATAATCATGGCGTTTTCAAAGCGGCTCTCGCCTTTGGCCGCCAGCTCAAAGGCTTTCATGGCTTCCGCCATCATACCCATTTCTTTGTAAGCGATGCCCAGGTCGTACTGGGTTTCCGTTTCTTCCGCATTTTGGCTGTTGTGCACCTCTTGAAGGTTGCGAAAGGATTTTTCCAGGGAGCTTTCGATTTCGTCCTCGTCACCGCCAAATCCCTCTGAGAGAATTGAATTGAGGTCGACATATTCCTCGTTTTTAGTTTCCGGATTGAGTGCGTGCAATGGATTTTCTGTTTCGGCTGCGGCAGAAGGTTGACCGGTTTCCCGGAAAGAGGGATCTTCCGAAGCCATCTCTTCCAAGGCGGCCAGTGTCGGCTCGGAGAGGTTGTCGGAAAGGGAGTCCGCCGCGATTACCGCATCACCAAAGGGGTCGGCTTCGAGAGGGGAAGGTGTTTGTGTTTCTGCGTCGGTTTTTTGGGCCTTAAGTGTGTTTAGGTCTGCAAGGACTTCTTTTTTTGCGTCGTCGTCCCCCAGGGTATTATAACGCGCAATGAGGGATTCACAGGTTTCAATGGCCTCCTGCATCATCCCTTGCTGAAGATAAATTTCTTTTAATTTGAGGTGGGGTTTCAGTTCCGCGGGGAATGAGGTGGCCAGTGATTTGAGTTGGGCAATTGCCTTGTCTATCAGGCCGTATTGGATATAAACTTCCGCCTCGGTGAGCGCATTTTCAAAAGGAGCCTTGTTTTCTGCTTCATTATCGCCGGAAGGTAGCGCGTCTGGTATCCCCTGCCCGGAAGGAAAAACGGTCTGCTCTTTTGCGAGCGGCTCTGCTTCAGGCGCTAAAAACCCTTGCGCACTTTCTTCCGGAAGTTCGGGGGCGACTGAGATGCCTTCATTGGCTTCTGTTTCTCTTGTTCCCGGGGCTTCACTTTCGAGCGGCCCGGCTGTGACTTGGTTTTCGGATTCAAATTCGGTTTCCGGGGTTTCTTCTAAGTCGGGGGTTTGTTGTGATGCATAGGTTGGGTCGAGGGCAGTGATTTTTTCTCGGATTTTATCTGCTTCGGCGGCTTTGTTTTTTGCGTCATAGAGGGCGACGACCTTCTTATATTCCTCAATGGCCTCTTCATTGACTTCCTGTTTTTCACACATCTCGGCGATTTCAAGGCGGATGTTGACATTTTCCGGGTCCAGGCTGGAGAGTTTTCGGTAAACAGTCAGCGCAGCGCGGAAATTTCCGTTTTTGTAATAAAATTTTGCTGCTTTTAAGTAATTGTCAATCGCGTTGCTGATGAGGCCGCGTTCGGCATAAACGGCTGCCAGTTTTTCGTGAATTTCGATTTTGGAGGGGGAAACTTTGAGCGCCTTTTTGTAGAGGGCGATGCTTTTGAGCTCAAAAGCAGCTTCTTGAAAGGCGTCTGCGGCTTTGATGAAGGCTGATGTTGCGTTGGGCTTGTCGTTTGATTTGAGATAAAGATCGCCGATGGCGTTATAGATATTGCCGTCGTTTGGCGTCTCGGCCGCCAGCTTCTTCCATTCGGCAATGGCTTGCTTAATTTTCCCTTTTAAAACAAGCTTTTGTGCTTTTTCAATGATTGCGCTTTTGCTTAAGGACAAAGGGGTCCCTCCTTGGAATGGTCTTTAAAATGGGTATCATAGAAGGCCCGATGTGTCAAGAAATCGACAGGGCCTCCGGTAGGGATTTCCTCTCTTTTTTACATGGGAAAAAGCAGGGAAAGGCGGTCTGAATCCGGATCTGCTCTCAGCGGATTTTACCGGCTTTTTAGGGTTTGATTTTTGCGGTGATCGCTGTTTTTTAAATAATCGATGATCTTCGCTTTGGGCAGTGTATTAATCAGATCATGGGCGCTCAGCCAGCCTTTGCGCGCGATGCCGATGCCGACATCTAAATCCGTCATGCTTTCGATTTTATGCGCATCAGGATTGAGACTGAGGCGCACACCTGCCGCTTTGGCGAATTGACAATAACGCCAGTCAAGATCCAGGCGATAAGGACTGGCGTTGAGTTCAATGGCGACGCTATATTCTGCGGCGGCTTGTATGACATCAGGCATGTTTACGGCGTAAGCTTCGCGGGAGAGCAGTAGCCGGCCCGTGGGGTGACCTAAGATGGTGACGGCCGGGTGGGACATGGCGCGAATGATGCGGTGTGTCATTTCCTTTTCGGACAAGTTGAAGTGAGAATGAACGGATGCGATGACAAAGTCAAAAGAGAAAAGGATGTCGTCGCCATAGTCCAGACGACCGTCGGGCAGAATGTCCGATTCGATGCCTTTTAAGATGAGAATGTTTTCAAATTGTTGTTGCAGGGTATCAATTTCTTCATGCTGTTTTTTGATCCGCTCGGGTTTCAGGCCGTTTGCGTAAAAAGCCGACTGACTGTGATCTGAAATCCCGATATATTCATACCCTGCCGCGCTTGCAGCTTCAACCATTTCGGATAAAGCACCCGCCCCGTCGCTGTAAGTGCTGTGCACATGGAAGATGCCCCGAATGTCTTGTTTGCGCACCAGTGTCGGTAGGGCGTGTTTTGCGGCCTCCGCAATTTCATTTTTTCCCTCCCGAAGCTCCGGAGGAATCGGGGCCAAATCCAGCGTTGAAAAAAGCGTTTCTTCATCAGGACAGGGCAAAGGGTGGTCATCCAAAAAAAGACCGTATCGGCTGACTTTAATCCCGCAGTGTTTTGCATGCGCGGCAAAGGCCGCATGATAAGCTGTATTGCCCGTAAAATGGTGCAAGAGCAGGGCATAGCAGTCATCCGGCACGATGTGCAGCTGAACGGCAATCCCTTCTCTTGTAAGGCCGTTTAAGGTGTCAAAACCGGATTGGGCGGTAAGTTGACATTGTGTTGCGGCAATCCCTTCAAATGTCTGAAAGGCTGTTTTGAGGGTTTCCGGCGTGCCGCTGCTTGCAATCAGCGCAATCTGCTTGACCACTTCGTTTCGGCGCCTGAGTGCCCCGACGGTGCTTGCGCGTTTAACACCCTTGACCTGATGAATTTGGGACAAAAGCGCCTCTGCAATCTGTCGGGCAATATGTGCGTGAACATACCCCTGATGTTTTTTATGAAAGGCGATGCCGTTTTGAATTTTTTCCTGTGTCTTTTTCCCGAAACCCGGAAGATGGAGCAAGCGGTTTTCAATGCAAGCATACTCCAGGTCAACGAGGGTTTCGATACCCAGGCTTTCGTGGAGGGTTCTAATTTTTTTTGTGCCCAAACCGCGAATTCGGCTCATTTCCAGCAGCCCGGGCGGGACCGCAGCTTTGACCTCCTCATAATAGGAAGATCGCCCGCTTGTCGCCCATTCGTAAATTTTGGCAAACGTGCTTTTGCCAATGCCTTTTTCCTCCAGAAGCGCACGGCTTTCGATTGCATCGGCCAGATCATCCTGCAAATGTTTCAGCACTCGGGCTGCGTTTGCATAGGCCTGACTCTTGAAAGGGCTTTCCCCCTTAAGTTCCAGCAAGCGGGATAATTCTTCTAAAAGAGGGATCAGTGCATTTTTATCCAGTTTTAAGCGCAAGCCCATGGGATTTTAAGGAAGCTCAGATTGAGTCATGCATTGCTTTTCAAAGCAGAAGCGAGAGATTCCGCTTTTGAATCGAACGATATGTTCTCCTAAAAATTGCCTTCAGGTTTCTTCAAAGCTGTATTTAATCTTGATTCAATCCTTTTTTCTTATTTTTGTGGGCCATCCATTTCATAAAAATCATGATGAAATAAAGGCCCAGGGCGACTCCCGACAAAAAATAGAAGTTTCCGATAACGTGGGCATAGTTTTCAGCCAGGTAAAAAAAACCCGACAAAAGGATGGTGCTTCCCAGGACAAAAAACCATAATGTAATCAGCGGCTTCAAATTCAACTCCTTTCGAGTCTATGGTGAAGGCAGTATTGTATACATATCCTTAGCCGTAAACCACTTCCTTTTGATCTGCCACCGACATTGCTTGCCGCAGAGG
This sequence comes from Nitrospira sp., assembly GCA_027020665.1. Classification (GTDB taxonomy): domain Bacteria; phylum Nitrospirota; class Nitrospiria; order SBBL01; family JAADHI01; genus JAADHI01. The sequence goes on along the minus strand of JALUVJ010000081.1, from coordinate 18,004 downwards.
CCGGATATATCCGGCCTCTGCAAAACTGAAGTAGTCGCTGTTTCCAATAATCAAGTGGTCCAGCACCGGAATTCCCATGACTTCGCCTACTTCCGCCAAGCGCGCGGTGATTTTTTTATCTTCGATACTTGGGGCGGGGTCGCCACTGGGGTGATTATGAATAAAAATCACAGAAGCGGCGGAATCTCGAATGGCGGGATGAAAGACTTCTCTGGGATGAACGACTGTCGCGGTCAAGCTGCCTTTAGAAATGGTGACATCACGGATCATCTTATTTTTTTGATCCAGAAGAAGAATTTTAAAGTATTCTTTTTTTGCATTTCTGAATAAGGGTGAGAAATGTTGGAAGACATCCCGGCTTTTTGAAAAGACGGTGCCCTCAAATAAAGGGACGGCGAGCGATCGTCTGCCTAGTTCAAGCGCAGCTTTCAGTTGTGCGGCCTTGGCGGGTCCCACCCCTTTGACGGTGCAAAGCTCTGAAACGGTCGCATCAAGCAATTGCCGCAAAGGAGAAAACTTCTTCAAAAGATAGATGGCCAGTTGCAAGGCATCGCCCTTGTCCGAGCCCGTCCTTAAAAGAATGGCCAGCAGCTGGGCATCGGAAAGGGATTCCGAGCCATTTTTTAAGAGGCGCTCCCGTGGCCGTTCTTCTTTTGGCCAGTCCTTGATTTTCAGCATTTTATCAAATCCGGAATCCATTTATTGAAAATTCTGTCATCAATAAGAGACAAAATTTTGTCACGGGCGTCAATATTTTGGCGAAACTTCTATTAAAAAAGCCCGTTCCAGGTTGAAAACAGGTCTTTTTTGATTCATACAGCTTCGGCATAACCCTTGCATGATAAAGAAATGTCTTGCTTTCACTAAAATAAGGAGGGGTAAAATGAAGTGTCCAAAATGTAGCGGGTTGATGTATTTGGAGCGGCTTTCGGATTTTTTTGTGATCTTCAATGTGTGGAAATGTATTAACTGCGGTGCGCTCATGGATAAAACCATCATGGATAACCGAAGAAAAAGTCTCGCTGTTCCGGATGCCATTGAGACGGTTTCGCAGTAGCACCCGTCTAAGCCGTTTTACGGCTTTGTCTTGCAAGAAAAGGGGAATGAGAACCGTTTTTTCTCCCCAGTCTTCATAACGGTAATTTCTTCCAGGGTCAAGACCACATCCCGACAGTGGTCTTGACCCACTTTTTTAAATAAAACCAAGCCTTTTTTCTGAGCACCCGGCGCAATCTCGCCATCCGTCAGGCGGTTTGTTTTGATCTTTTCGATCTCTCGCGCCATTTTCTTTTTTGACTTGGGAAACCAGACAATGCGTGTGGGGTCGTCTCCCTCTTGGTAATACCGGATACTCTCTGCTTCATTTAAGGGAAAAAGTGCCTGTTCCGACTCAATTGTCAGGGCGACCTTCGAAAGAGAGAAAGCGATGGCCTCTTTGGTTTGATTTGCCAGAACGACTTCAAAGGCACTGAAATACTTGGAAAGGTCGATTCCGAGCCGCTTTTCATCCTCTGAGCCAATGCCTTGTGTTGCAATGGGCTTGACAATGACCTGAATGGTTTCGCGGCCTCCGACGTTTTGTCCTTCGGCGGTGGGCATCAATAGCGGGGAAGAGGATGCGCACCCCGTCAAAAAAAGTACAAGGACTGAGACGATTCTTAGCATGGCGACTCCAGAGGGGTTTTATTATATGGCCTCGTGCCAACAAAGTCAAAAACAGGACAACTCGATTTGCTTCTCACAATCGCTTCCCATCGACCTTTCCCATCGTTCTTCAATGAAGGTAATTTATTTAAGCTTCTTTATGTTCCAAAACCCCAGATGACTTATTGTAACGTTAATTTGGAGTCAAACGATGAAGCATCAAATGCGCACTTGCATTGTCGCTGCGCGGTGTTCACTTCACGAAATAGGTGTCCCGGTAAAACCGAAGCTCGGTAATGGATTCGCGGATATCGTTCAGCGCCAAATGGCTGCCTGCTTTTGCGGGGGGAGGCGGGCCTTTTGGATACCAGCGTTTGACGAGTTCCTTAACGGTGCTGACATCAATATTCCGGTAGTGAAGATATTCAAAAAAGGTCGGCATGTAGCGTTCTAAAAAACGCCGGTCATGGCCGATGGAGTTTCCGCAAAGCGGGGATTTTTTTTCCGTGCAGTAGCGCTTGACAAAACGCAGGGTTTCATCCTCGGCTTCGGCGAGGCTGATTGTGGAGGATTCAATGCGTTGCAGCAGGCCTGATTTTGTATGGGTGTTCCAACTCCATTTTTCCATGTTGTTGAGTGTTGCTTCGTCCTGATGGATGGCGAGCACAGGGCCTTCTTCCAGGATGTTTAAGTGACTGTCTGTGATAATGGTTGCGATTTCGACAATGGTGTGTGTATTCGGATCAAGGCCCGTCATTTCGAGGTCCAGCCAAACCAGATGCGCGTTTTTTTGTGAGAAGCTCATTGATTTCCTTGATTTTTTGAGTTTAGCGTAGAATCTGTATTGTCAGAGTCCAGGTCAACGTCGGCTGATTTTAGCGGTTAAAATAATGGCGTCGGCGACTTCACGCATGGTTTTTCGGTTGTTCATGCTTTGACGTTGGATCAGTCGAAAGGCATCTTCCTCTGTAATTTTCCCCTGTTTCATCAAAATCCCCTTCGCACGTTCAACGGTCTTCCGGGTTTCAAGGGCTTCCTCCATTGCGGAGGATTTTTCAGAAAGGGTGGTATTTTCTATTGCAACGGCGGCCTGATTTGCGACGACTTGCAGCAAATCCGTTTCTTCTTTTGAAAATGCATGTTTTTTAGCGGTGTAACTGTTAAGCACGCCGACCACTCGATTTTTGACCATCATCGGCACTGAAAGCAGAGAAACCAGATTTTCTCTTTTTGCAAGTTCGGGAAAATGGTAGAGTGCGTCGTTTGCGATATCCAATACGGCAATCGGCCGTTTTTCCTGTACCGTGCGTCCGGAGACGCTTTCCCCGATTTTGACATTGGCTTTTCGGCGGTATTCCTCACTGAGACTTTGTGTCGCAACGATTTTCAGCTCACCCATTTTTTTGTCGAGCAACATAATCGAGCAAATCTGGGTGCCCATCATGCTTGCGGTCATGGTCACGATAAGGTTTAAAATCTCTTCAATATAGCGGTCGGAGGTAATGGTGCTGCTAAGACGGGAAAGCGTGTCGATTTGCATCGCCTTTTTTTTCATTTCATCATAGAGCCGCGCATTGCTGATGGCGTCACCGACTTGATGGGCGATGGTAGAGAGGAGTCGGATATCGTCTTCAGTGTGGTAATAGGGTTTTTTGTACTGGATGTTTAAAACACCGATCATGTTGTTTTTGCTGATTACGGGAACGGATAAAAAAGCTTGATAGCGATCTTCCGGCAGATGTTGAAAAGATTTAAAGCGGGGGTCCTCCCCCGCATTTTCCGAAATGGCGACAGGACGTTTCTCCCGTGCGACCCATCCGGTGATGCCCTCTCCCAACTCGACCCGGATTTGCCCGATGAGCTTGGGGTGGGGAATCTTTGAGGCCTGGAGGACAAGTGCGTCTTTGGCTTCATTGATTAAGTAAATGAGACAGGCGTCTGCGTTACTTTTTTCAACGACCAGGGCCACAATTTCCTTAAGCACGATTCCCAGATCGAGATTGGCACTGATGGATTCGGTAATGCGTTGAAGCAGTTCTAGTTCTTGTGTTTTTTCCTCAAGTGCGGCCTTTAAAGAAACGCGCTTTCGGGAGGATGTTTTTTTTCTTTCCGGGAGTGACGCCATTGTTACTCTGTCCTTAAATCGGTTTGGGTGATCAAAAGGGGATTTGCGGACGAAATACTACCATGTTTTTTGATTCCCGGCAAGGAAGATGCCATTGCCTTAAAGCCGATGTGCTCTCTGTTTCCTGAACGTTTTAAGCCTGAATGTAACGTCGTTGCACACGTGGGCCGATGCCGCAAAGGATCTCATAGGGGTGGGTTTTTGCCAGGCGTGCCACATGATCCGCCCACATGGAAATTTTTCCTTCGGCACCGATGACGGTCACAAAATCCCCGACGGCAAGCGGCGGGGCGTCGGTGACATCCAGCATGGTCATGTCCATGCAGACCCGTCCCGCCACGGGGACCCGCACGCCACGGGCAATCATCATGCCGCAATTGGAAAGCGAAAGCGGGTAGCCGTCGGCGTAACCGATGGCGACCGTGGCGATGCGGCTTTCGCGTTGGGTGACAAACGTGCGGCCATAGCTGATGGCTGTGCCTTTGGACACTTTTTTCAGGGCGATGATGCGGGCTTTGACCTGCATGATCGGGTTGAGTTTGAGTTCGTTGTTCTCCTTTAAAGGGGAATAACCGTAGAGCATCAGGCCGGGACGCACCCAATTTAAATGCGCCGGTTTAAAATGCAGGATGGCGGCGCTGTTTGCCAGATGACAAAAGGGCACGGCTATGCCTTCATTTTTCAGGTCGGCCAGGATATTTTTAATGGTCGTCAACTGTTTTTGTGCAAAAGAAAGGTCATCCAGATCGGCCTCGGCAAAATGGGTCAGGATGCCTTCAAGTCTAATCATGGGGCAGGCGCGTGCGCTTTGCACAAAGGCACGGACTTTTTCCGGTGCAATACCGAGCCGCCCCATGCCTGTGTCGACTTTGAGATGGATCTTAACGGCGCTTCCTTTTTTTGTCGCGACGGCATTGATTGCCTGAAGTGTTTCCAGATCAAAGACAACGGGCGTGAGTTGATGCTCAATCATGTCGGGCATTTGATCCGGCGCACAGCCGGTTAAAACAAGAATCGGGTCTTGAATACCGGCAGATCTTAAAGCAAGCCCTTCTTCGAAAAAGGCGACGCCAAACATCCTAATCCCCATCTTCTGCGCAGATAAAAACCGGCTCACCGCTTCCGCACCGTGTCCGTAGGCATTGGCCTTCACAACGGCGACAATAGGGCAATCGCCGATCTGCGCCCGGACCTGGCGTAAGTTGGCTTTGAGTGCGCTCAGGTTGATTTCTGCAAAACTGGGTGTTTTTTTAGGCGAGGACATGAGAATGACGGGTGCGGATAAAAAGACAAAAGAAGATGCGGTCGGTTTTTGCATCCAGCGCGAATGAAGCCCTCCCTCTAAATCTCCAGGACTTCGGCTTCTTTTTTCTGGAGCACCTCTTCAACGGCTGCGATTTTTTGGTCGGTTATTTTTTGTACCTTGGCTTGTTCCGTATGGACCATATCTTCTGAAATACGGCCCTCTTTTTGGAGGGCTTTAAAACCGTCATTGGCCTCCCGGCGGAGGTTGCGAATGGTGATTCGACTTTCTTCGCCCATACGTTTGACCAATTTAACCAATTCCTTTCGACGTTCTTCGGTCAGCGGGGGAATGGTGACCCGGATGACCTTGCCGTCATTTGATGCCGAAAGACCGAGTCCCGAAGCAGTCAGGGCTTTTTCGATTTCCTGAAGCTGGCTGATATCCCAGGGTTGAATGGTAACGGTTCGGCTGTCCGGGACGGATAGAGAGGACATCTGTTTGAGCGGTGTGGGTGTACCGTAAAAATTGACCTTCACTCCGTCAAAGAGGGCCAGTGAGGCCCGGCCTGTTCGAATGGTTGCAAGTTCCGCTTTGAGATGTTGAATCGCCCCCTCCATTTTTTCGACCATTTTTTCTTTTAAGTTATCCGACATGGTGTCCTCTTTATCGTTAAATCTGTTCTTGGATCAGTTGTTCTCCGGTTTGCGTACCAGGGTCCCGATCGGCTCGCCTAAAAGCACCCTGCGAATATTTTCTTTTTCTTTGATGTTAAACACAATGAGCGGCAGGTTGTTGTCCATGCAGAGTGTCACGGCCGTGAAATCCATCACGTGCAGTCCTTTGCCAATGACATCAATGTAACTCAATTCCGAAAATTTTTTCGCCGTAGAATCTTCTACCGGATCCTTGTCATACACGCCATCAACCTTGGTGCCTTTTAGAATGACATCTGCATTAATTTCCATTGCTCTTAAGACGGCGGCGGTATCGGTGGAGAAGTAGGGGTTGCCCGTGCCCGCGGCGAAAATCACAACGCGTTTTTTTTCCAAATGACGAATGGCGCGCCGCCGAATGTAGCTTTCGGCCAATTCCTTCATCTCAATAGCGGATTGCACGCGTGTGAAGACGCCCTTGCCCTCCAAAACATTTTGCAAGGCCAAGGCATTTAAAACCGTGGCGAGCATGCCCATGTAGTCGGCGGAAGTCCGTTCCATACCGGAGGCACTGCCTGCAATACCCCTAAAAATATTCCCTCCGCCGATGACGACTGCCGTTTCAACCCCCAGCTTGGTCATTGCTCTGATTTGTTCGGCGATGAGGTCGATCATCTCCGGTTGGATGCCGAAACGCTCTCCGCCCGCCAAGACCTCGCCGCTTACTTTTAAGAGAACGCGTTTATATTTTACGTCGGACATCGAAACTCCAATCTAGTTAGGAAAGGCAGAAGGGATGAACAAGGACTTTAACCTCAAAAACAAGGCCGCAAGATAACATATTTTAGGCCGCTTCACAATAAAAAGATCCCGCCCAAATTCCGAAATCGCTGATTTGGGGGCCCGCCGCCACAATGGCGGCGGGCCTTTGAAAATCGGACTTTCTTGACGGTATTTTGGGATTCTGTAATAATGACGCAACCGGATTTTGAGACGAAAAGCCGCAATTCCGTGTAATTTACAAGCGGTTTAAATTTGAGAATAGGATATATGTCATGGTGAAGCTGGGTGTGAATGTCGATCATGTCGCAACCGTGCGGGAGGCCCGAAAAGGCGCATCGCCCGAACCGGTGACCGCGGCTGCGCTGGCGGAACTTGCGGGTGCGGACGGCATTGTGGTGCATCTGCGTGAAGACCGGCGCCATATTCAGGATCGGGATGTCCGTATCTTGCGAGAAGTGATACAAAGCAAACTTTGCCTTGAGATGGCGCCGACGGATGAAATGGTGCGAATTGCATCTCGGATTCAACCCGAACTGGTCTCGCTTGTACCCGAACGCCGTGCGGAACTGACAACCGAAGGCGGCTTGGATGTGCTTTCATCGCAGGAACGCCTCATTGAAGTGATTGAAGGTTTGCACACGGCAGGCATTGCCGTTGCTTTGTTTATCGACCCCGAAGCCAATCAGATTAAAGCTGCGCAAAAGGTCGCGGCGGATTGTGTTGAAATTCATACGGGTGCTTATGCAAATGCTGTCGGCGAAGCCCGACGCGGGCATTTGAATGATATCCTTGAGTCTGCAAAGCTTGCGGCGGGTTTGGGCCTGCGCGTGAATGCGGGCCACGGCCTAGATTATACCAACGTGCTTCCGGTTGCAGGCATTTCCGAGTTGGAAGAATTAAACATCGGGCACAGTATTATCGCACGCGCGGTCCTGGTCGGCATGACAGCGGCGGTGTCCGAGATGAAGTCCCTGATCCAATCGGCAGGTCAATTATCTTGAGGAAGCTCTTTATTTCCGCATTGAGCGTAAGATGACGCTATTGGGCATCGGCATCGATATGGTAAAAGTCTCCCGGATGGAAGGCATCCTGCGGCGCTGGAATCAGCATTTTTTGGACCGCATTTTCACGGAGGCGGAGCAGGCCTATTGTCTTCAAAAAAAAATGGCGCATGTGCATTTTTCCGGCCGCTTTGCGGTCAAAGAGGCGCTTTTGAAAGCATTGGGATCGGGGGTGAGCCAGGGCATTTCCTGGAAGGAAATCGAAACCCTGCCCGGCGAGTCGGGGCAGCCGCGTGTCGCTTTGTCCGGGCGGGTGCGCGCCTTGGCGGATGAAATGGGGGCCTGCGAGATTTTCTCCAGCATCACGCATGATACGGACTATGCCATTGCCCAGGTTCTCTTGCAAGGGACAAAAAACGCGTGAAGGTTGTCACCGCTGCCGAAATGAAGGTGCTCGATGAACGCGCAAGCTCCCGGTATAAAATCCCGTCTTTACTTTTAATGGAAAACGCTGCCAGGGGCATGGTGGACGCCATTGAAGAAAGCTACGGCGCCGTAAAGGGAAAACAGGTCAGCATTCTCGCCGGGCGCGGCAATAACGGTGGTGACGGGCTGGCGGCGGCGCGCCACTTGCGCATGCGCGGGGCTTTGGTCGGAGTGTATCTTTTTTCTCCGGAAGCCCTGGTGCGTGGCGATGCGAAGATTTTCCTGGAAATCTGGCAGGAATGTGGCGGTGCGCTCCGCGTGGAAGGGGCCTTTACTTTAGAGCAATTGGCGACAGATCTTTCAAAAAGCGATCTTGTCATGGATGCGTTTTTAGGCACGGGACTTTCGAAGGCGATCACGGGACGTTACCCTGAAATTTTCGAAGTAATCAATCGCTGCGCAAAAACCGTGATTGCGTGTGACATCCCTTCGGGGGTCTCCGCAGATACGGGTGAAATCCTCGGCACGGCGATTAAAGCCGATGCGACAATGACGATGGCGATGCCTAAAAGAGGGCATTTCATGCAGGCGGGGCTTTCGCATTGCGGGACTTTGCACGTCATTGATATCGGTTTTCCCGAGGCCTTGATTGAAGAAAGCGGGCTTAATGTTTCCCTGATCACGCCGCATTCTTTAAAAGGCTTGCTCCGTCCCCGGATAAAAGGTGTGCACAAAGGCACAATGGGACATCTCTTAGTGCTTGCAGGATCGTCGGGTAAAGCCGGGGCGGCGCAGATGACGACGCTTTCCGCTCTGCGGGTCGGCACGGGACTTGTGAGTACGGCCCTGCCCAAGTCCATTGAAAAGGGTTTTTCATATCACACGATGGAAGCTATGACCCTGCCGCTGCCGGAAACAAAGTCCGGTTCAATTGCGATGCGGGCCGAGAAACAGTTGATTGAGGCGGCAGCGGGAAAAACGGCGCTGGCCTTTGGCCCCGGCCTTTCCCAGCATCCGGATTCGCAACACTTGGTTTTGAAACTCATTTCTTCCGTTTCTGTTCCCATCGTGATTGACGCCGACGGCATCAATGCCGTGGCCGTGGAACTTGCGACCTTGAAGAAAAAAAGAGGCCCTTTGGTATTGACACCGCATCCGGGTGAAATGGGACGGCTGATTGGAAAATCGGCGGCGGATGTTCAAAAAGACCGCTTCAATATTGCCGCGGAATTTGCAAAACGGTGGGATGTTATCCTGATTTTAAAGGGGGCACACACGATTGTTGCCCTACCTGATGGAAGACGTTGGGTCAACAACACCGGAAATCCGGGCATGGCTACGGCGGGCATGGGTGATGCGTTGACGGGGATGATCGCAGGTTTTATCGCGCAGGGCCTTGCGCCGGAAGATGCGGCACGCCTGGCCGTTTTCCTTCACGGCCGGGCGGGGGATCTTGCGGCGGATCTGCGCGGAAAAGCAGGCCTTTTAACTTCCGACCTGATTGATCAAATTCCGCAGGCCATGGTCGGGTATTTAAGGGAGTACGCGTAAATTATGTCACAAATGGGTATTACGATTTTTTTTCTGTTTATCGTCGGTGTGATTGCGTTAGCGATGATTGTTCACGGCTGGATTGACAAAAAACGAATCAGCCAAAATCTCTCACAGCTCTCGGAGCCGCTTTCCGGCAAGGTGATTCAGGAAAGCCGGTTTTTTTATCCCCGGTTTAGCGGGGAAATCGACGGACGACAGATTGACCTCTTTTTTGAAGTGGTTAAAGTGGGCCGCAAGCACATCCTTTATTATATTTATAGTTTAAAATCGGAAATCACCTCCAGCTTGCTCTTGCTGAAATCGGATGTGTACAGGCCGATGAAAGCGGAACCCGAAGCCGTCAAGGCCGCAGGGGCCCTGCTTTCCGACACCGATGATGCGTATGAAATTCGCTCGCAAAACGAAGCAGAGGCCAAGGCCGTCATCGAAGGCGCTGGGCTGAAGGAGCGCCTGCCCGCGCTGGATGAGTTTTCAAGTTTACAGCTTGGGCCGGATGCCCTTATCGTGGGCAAACCTTATGACGGGCTTGCGGATACGGAATCGATCAACATCATGAAAAACGTGCGTTCTCTCGTAAATCTTGCAAAGGCAATGGAGCAATGCCAAAAGCCGGCCTGAGAGATACGGTGATATTCGAAACTCAAAGCCCTGAAGCGACTTTCCGGCTGGGGGCGGCCTTTGGTGCGGCCGCGCAGGGCGGCGAAGTTCTTGCGCTCATCGGGCCGCTGGGCGCAGGCAAAACGCAATTTGTGAAGGGTTTGGCTCAAGGGGTCGGAGTTCCGCCGGAAAACGTGACGAGTCCGACCTTTGCTCTGATGCAATCTTATGCGGGGCGTCTATTGCTCACACACATCGATTTGTATCGATTGGAAAACCCGGACGAAATCTGTGCTTTGGGTTTGGAAGAAGAGATTGAGGATGCCGGACTTGCGGCGATTGAGTGGGCCGACAAGGGCGAATGCCTATTACCTCCCGGCAGCTTGATACTTCGTCTGAAGCCGCTTGAGGGGGCTGTCCGCAAGGTTGAGATGCAGGCGACAAATATCATGCATGCGGCCTGGCGAGACCGCAGCCTGAAAAATGCTGCTGAAGAAAGAGAGGGTTTTGTGACAAAGGCTTTTAAATGACAGAAAGCACAGATGTGAGAGCCCTTGCCGGAGATCTGCGTGATCGTTTGTCCTGGTTGAAAGAAGAAGGGTTTGATACCTGGGCGCAATCGGCACCGCCCTTGGCGATTCGATCACGATCCTCAGCCTCTCTGCCGCGTTTTACCTTGGAGGATATTCGCGCAGATCTGGGGGATTGTCAACGCTGCAAGCTTGCATCCACACGGACACACGTGGTCTTCGGTGCGGGTGATGCGCAGGCGGAATTGATGTTTGTCGGCGAAGGGCCGGGCGCGGATGAAGACCGGAAGGGACTGCCCTTTGTCGGAAAGGCCGGGCAGTTGCTGACCAAAATGATCGGGGCAATGGGGCTTTCGCGCGATCGGGTCTACATTGCGAATATCATTAAGTGCCGTCCCCCGCAAAACCGAAATCCGCAAGCAGATGAAATTTCGTCCTGTCGTCCTTTTCTGGATCAACAAATTGCCGCAATTCGGCCCAAGGTCATTTGTGCCCTGGGTACATTCGCCGCACAAACCTTGCTCAAGACACAAACGCGCATTTCCGACCTGCGCGGGCATTTTCATGATTTAAACGGCGTCAAAGTCTTGCCGACATTTCATCCGGCGTATTTGCTGCGTAATCCGGGCGAGAAAAAGAAGGTGTGGGCAGACTTGCAATTGATTATGACCGACTTGGGGCTATCATTGCCGGGGAAGTCGTGAAACGGCTTTGGGCGCCTTGGCGCATTGACTATATTAGAGGAGAAAAACCCTTGGGCTGCATCTTGTGCGATAAACCCAAAGAAGACCGAGACGCCGAAAACTTGATCCTGCATCGGGGGGCTCACGGTTTTGTGATGATGAATCTCTATCCCTATAATAGCGGTCATCTCATGGTTTGCCCTTATGAGCATGTCAATACCTTGACCGACCTTTCCGACCCTGTTACAGCAAATTTGATGCAATTGTTAAAGCTGACCCTTTCGGCACTTCAAGCAGCTTTTCATCCCGAAGGCCATAATGTCGGGCTGAACCTGGGTAAAGCGGCGGGGGCAGGCATTGACGATCATGTGCATTTTCATATTGTGCCGCGTTGGGTGGGAGATACGAATTTTATGACGGTGACGGGAGAAAACCGGGTCATTCCTGAGGATATTGATGAAACTTATCGTCTTTTGAAGCCTCGATTTAAGGAAGCGCTGATTAAGTCATGAATTGTTTTTTCAAGGCAAAAATGCCCAGCTTCTATGTTACACATTTTGTCAATAGCGGGCCATTTCCTGCAAGTTGCGCCTTGAATCTGAAAATTTTATCTCTTGAAAAATTCAATACAGACTTCATCCGAGCTTCCTTGGTGAGCAAGCCATGATCCGTCTTTTTTTGATTCTCGGCATCAGTACTGTTTTTTTCGGTGCCTTGTATTTAAATCAGGAACAGCAGGTTTCCCTTCATTTTTTCTGGGGCATGGAAACAGACCCGCTGCCCGTTTATTTGATTGTCCTGGGCAGTTTTTTGATCGGTCTTTTTTTTTCCGGCCTGCTTTTTCTGCCGGGCTGGATTCGTTCGATGCTCGACCGGAGAAAAAAATCAAAGCGCATTGAACAATTGGAGATCGATCTTGATAAAATGCGTTCCGAAACACTCAAGGAAATGCCTTTTCCGCCGACAGAATTTGAAAAAACACATCGCGAGCTTCCATAAGCTGCAGCCCTCTTCCAATTTTCCAAAATATACAACCCCATTTTAAGTTCCCTAAAACCGCGTGTCCGATTTTCTTATCCCAATCCTTTATGTCATTTCCCGAAACAACACAAATTCAATGCGTTAAAGACATTTTCTTTCTTGAGAGATCGTGATCTTTTTGGAAGTGACGGGAAATTGGACAGCTTATGTGTGAGCAAATAATCAATTAAGTTACTGAAAAATCTATTTATTTCACTCAAATATCCCTAATACTTGTAAATATTCAGGTGTAGGCTGTCTTGACAATTGGGCAATCGATCTTGAAAGTGGATTTGAGTTCTATCGTGAAGATTGGAAAATATGATTTTAAATCAATCGTTTATAACAATAAAATCAATTTTGCATTTGTTGGCATTATATTTGCTTGTATTCGAGGGAAAGCCCAGGGCCTTGTGTGCCTTGGACGCAGAATTTAGAAAAGATGGTTTTTATGGAGGACAAGCAATGTTAAAAAAACTGGGTTTAAAGCTTGCGGCAACAGTATCTTTTGCCGTATTGACACTTATTTTGGGGGGGGTGTCGTGGGCTGTCCCGCTTGACGGCAGCCGGATTATTTTAATTGATGGAGACGGAGATAGCAATACAAGTGTGACTTTGTTGAGTGCAAGCACTGATCTTACCTTCGGTTATTACTTGAACGGCAGTACGACTTTTACGCCCTTTGGCATGCTTGATACCTTTCAGGATCGGGATGTCTTGGATCTGGCATTGATGGACGGTTCAACAATTTATACGGCTTCGGGCGATTTGGCTGATCCAAGCTATGAGCTTGCCATGGAATATGGACTTGATATGAATTCGAGTACTTATTTTTCACAAAATCCCTTGCCCTCGTGGTTGGACACCTACTACTCCAGTTTGTCTGTCCGGTGGAGGCTGCCCGGAAGCGGAGGGAGTATTGAGTCGATCAATTTTGCGTTCAGCGGAAAAGGCGACGGCATAGCACCTGTTCCGGAACCGGCCGGTTTGATTTTAATGGGTTCCGGTTTGGCGGGTCTTGGTTTTTGGAGATGGAGAAAGTCCAAAACCGCAAGCGTGTAAGTATTTTCTCGTTTTGGAAAAGTTGAAAAGGCCGCTTGATCCATTGGATCAAGCGGCCTTTTTTTTGCTGTAAAATTAATTTTGCGTGTGGTCGGGGTGAGAGGATTTGAACCTCCGACTTCCTGCTCCCAAAGCAGGCGCGCTGCCAAGCTGCGCCACACCCCGTGATCACGATCTATGATAAACAGGTTACTTGATGCAGATCAAATTTGAAGCGCCAAGAGGCCTCTTAAAATAGGGAGGGCCGCACGCACGGCACGTCCCCGCTGGCTGTGCCGATTTTTTTCCGCAGCGTCCAGCTCTGAAAAAGTACGGTGCAGCGGCGGGTAATAAAAAACGGGATCGTACCCAAAACCGGATTGTCCCGATCTTTTTTCTGTAATCCGTCCCTCACAAATCCCTTCCACAACATCAACCTGCCCTTGCGCAGTAACGATGGCAAGGGTGGAGATAAAACGCGCCCCTCTTTTTTCGGGCGGCACTCCTTTTAAAAGCTTCAGGAGCTTGTTCCGGTTTTCTTGATAGGAAACCTTCTCTCCCGCAAAGCGGGCTGAAAAGAGTCCGGGCGCACCATCCAGTGCCTCAACTTCAAGCCCGGAATCATCGCCTAATGCGGCATGCCCTGTTTCCATTGCGACATACAATGCTTTTTCAATCGCGTTGTCACGATAGCTGCGACCCGTTTCAGGCGGCAGGGCGAGTTCGGGAAAATCGGAGAGGGTTTTCAGTGTGACATTGATTTCGTTCTTAAGAACGGCCGCGATTTCTTTTGCTTTGTGCGGATTGTGTGTTGCGAGCACGAGGATCACTTATTTCAATTCCCCTAAGAGGCGTTTTTGCTCGGCGATGAGTTCTCTGATGCCGTTTGAAGCCAGTTGAAGCAGGCTATCCAGTTCTTTTTGCTCAAAAGGCTCCCCTTCCGCCGTGCCTTGGACTTCAATAAATTTGCCCTGTCCGGTCATGACGACATTCATGTCAACCCCGGCTTTGACATCCTCCGAATAATTCAGATCCAAGAGCAGTTTATCCTCGACCTTGCCGACGCTGATCGCGGCCAAAAAATCTTTTACGGGAAATGTTTTGATTTTACCTTCTTTTTGATGATGACGGATGGCATCGACCAAGGCGATAAATGCACCGGTGATTGAGGCGGTGCGCGTACCGCCGTCGGCCTGAATCACATCGCAGTCGATCCAGAGCGTGCGTTCACCTAAGGCCGTCATGTCTACAACCGCGCGCAGTGAACGGCCAATCAGCCTTTGAATTTCATGAGTGCGTCCGCCGATTTTCCCGCGTGAGGATTCACGTGAAATACGATCTTTCGACGAACGCGGCAACATGGCATATTCGGCGGTAATCCACCCCTTTTTCTGATCTCTTAAAAAGGGAGGCACGCGGTTTTCAAGGGTGGCGGTGCAAATGACTTTGGTGTCGCCCATCTCAATGAGTACGGCACCTTCCACATCTTTTATATAGTTGCGTGTAATTTTAAGTGGACGAAGTGTGTTTTCTTTTCTTCCGTCAATGCGCATTTTGAATCCCCCATCCGCAAAAGAGGCCGATTATATCGGGTGTTCCGAGAAAGATCAATCGCATTTTCACGGATTCATGCCCGTCATTGAAAGCGATATTGCAGGCCCAGAGAAACCGCACGGGATTCCCAGTTGACACGGTTCAAGGGTTGATGAATGATGCCATCGCTCAGAAGAATGCCGGTATCGTCAAATATGTTTTGGATGCCCTCAGGGGATAAAAAAACGGTGTCCGTTCCAGGCTGCGTCTTCCATCTTTGGTAGTCCAGATTGGCGTTGACAGACCAGTTGGGGCGAAGCCGGAATTCCCATCCGATGGATGCAACCATTCCCTTTCCGGTGCTTTTATGAGTAAAGCTTTTTGGGCGCTGAAAATCCGATCGCAGATTCCAGTTGGCTTCCGCATCGTAGTTGGCCCAATGATGCTCAAAAGACGCTTTAAAAATATGCTTTTTATTCGTCTCAAAAGAAAAATCGACGCCAAGCCAAGGGCCGCGCCATTCGGTTTCATAAGTGCTGTTGAGTCCCGGAATCGGTCTCGGTAGATTTGCGGGATTTTGCGTGCTGATTGTTTGAAGACCCTCCGTCATTCTAAGGTTTTGTTGATGATAGGAATACCCCGCAAGCGGTGAAATCCGTAGGGTTTGTCCGGGTTGCGCCATCTTTTTTACAAACTGAACGCCAAATCCGAAAGAGGCGTCAAGGACATCTCCCTGATCCGCACTGTTATTTGAACGCGAAAATTCAAGGGTACGGTTATTGCCGTTGTAATCCGAATCCTGGTTTTCCCCTCTGTAGATTTTCCCGTAGGCCAATGCGCCTCGCATGTAGGGCAAAAATACAGATGAAGGAAGATCTACAAGCAGTTTGGTTGTTCCCCGGATTTGCGTAATGAAGAGGTCGCGCCACGTAAGTTCGGAAAGCACATTCGGATTGCCGTCCGAGGCGGCAATATTCCAATTTAGCTGATCGATACGGTGCCCCACTTCAAGACCCAGATCCAGTTTTCTTTCAGGCTCGGCAAAAGCGGGTTTAATGCAAAACAAGAGAAAAATCACCAAATAGGAGGTTGATTGACTTAAACGGCACATCTTTTTCCTCTTTAAGGGGGACAGATACAAATCTACCAGAGTTGAAACGACACGCCAATGCAGGCCGTTGCAAGTATAAAATAGGGACAATAGGCCATGGCGAGCCCCGCATCTGCGATCCGGGCGGAGGACTCGGCCCGATGTCCCCATCGCGGCAGTGCGGGGTCTTTTTCCCGACGGCAAAAGCAGAGGGGCAGGGACGATAACACGCACAAAGTTATTGCGCAAATTGACTGGTAAGTTGGCCGCAAGCGGCCAGAATATCTCTGCCCTTGCTTTTTCGGACGGTCGTGCGGATACGCTGTCGATGCAGGTGATTTTGAAAAGCAAGAATTTGCGCATCCGGCGTCGCTTGATAGGGTGAACCGGGGTAATGATTGAAGGGGATGAGGTTGATCTTGCAGGGAATGCCCCGGGTGAGATGTGTGAGCCGTTCGGCATCTTCAAGGCTGTCATTGATGCCTTCCAGCATGACGTATTCAAAAGTAATGGAACGGCGCACGGGTAGCGGAAGCTGTTTGCAGGCCTGCATTAAGACTTCCAAGGGATAGAGCCGGTTGACTTTGGGCATGATCTTGTTTCGGATGGCATTGGTGGTGGCGTTGAGGGAAACAGAAAGGTTGACGGGCACAGGCCCTTGCAACAGTTTTTTCATTTGCGGGACTAAACCCGCTGTTGAAACGGTGACGCGGCGGGCGGATAAGCTGAGCCCTGCGGGCGCAATCATGCGCAAGCAGGCTTCTGTGACGGCCTTTAAGTTCGCGAGCGGTTCTCCCATGCCCATGAGCACGACGTTTGTAATGGGCTCCGATTCGGGCAAGCGGGCCTGTACGGTTAAAAATTGGTTAATAATTTCTTCCGCGCGCAGGTTTCGTTTCAGGCCTTCTTCTGCGGTCAGACAAAAACGGCAATCCAAAGTGCAACCCGCTTGTGAGGAGATGCAGAGCGTGCGGCGCTTTTTTTCGCTGCGAATAAGCACGGTTTCGATTTTTTTGCCGTCTTCAAGCGCAAAAAGGAATTTTTCCGTACCGTCCTCGGATTTTTGGTGTGCGGCGATTTTGAGATGGGAAAGCGTAAAGGCTTCGGACAAACCTTGTCGGTCTGATCTGGACAGATCGGTCATCTGCTCAAAATTAGAAACAAATCGTTTATAAATCCAGGCAATGATTTGATCCGCGCGATATTTTTTCCAGCCGAGTTTTCGTATAAGCGCGGCGAGGTCTTCAAGGGACAAAGCGAGGATATTTTGTTTTTCCGTATTTTTTAGGGTCGTAAGTGGTACCATCCTGTCTTTTTCCCGTATTTCCGTAAAAAAGGGGCGACGGCAAATGTGCGCCGTCCCCCCAAGAGATCGCCTCGCGATTTGCCGAAAATCTTAAAGGTTGCCTTCGACAAACTCCCAATTGACGAGGTTCCAGAAGGCTTCGACATATTTCGGGCGGGCGTTCCGATAGTCGATGTAATAGGCATGTTCCCAGACATCACAGGTAAGGACGGGTGTTTTTCCATCAGCCAGCGGACATCCGGCGTTGGGGGCCTGCACGATGCCGAGTGTGCCGGCATCGTCTTTTGCGAGCCAGGCCCAGCCGCTGCCAAACAGTTTGACCGCCGCCGTGGAAAATTGCTCTTTAAACGCATCAAAGCCGCCAAAGGTGTCGTTGAGGGCTTCAGCGACTTTTCCGGTGGGCGTGCCGCCGCCATTCGGACTGAGGCAGTTCCAATAAAAGGTATGATTGTAAATCTGAGCGGCATTATTAAAAATCCCCGTTTTTTTATCGGCCGGAAGCGCATCGCTTTTTTGAATCAATTCTTCAAGTGATTTAGATTCCAGATCCGTTCCACCGACGAGACCGTTCAGGTTGGTCACATAGGTATTGTGGTGTTTGCCATGATGGTAATCGATGGTTTCCGGGCTGATATGTGGTGCCAGGCTGTCTTTTGCCCAAGGCAAAGCTGGTAATTGATGTGACATCTTCTCCCCTTATCGTTAAATGAAACTGGTTTGATATGCGATACTGAAAAATAACTAACACAGGCCTTAGAACCAATTCAAGCTC
>JALUVJ010000080.1 GCA_027020665.1 Nitrospira sp. | reverse complement strand
CAAACTTTCTCCAGCGGACGTGGATGAAGTCGTTCTGGTTGGCGGATCGACCCGCGTCCCGCTCATTAAAGAATCGGTCGGCGACCTTTTTCAAAAAGTGCCGCACAGTGAACTCAACCCGGATGAAGTTGTGGCCTTGGGCGCCGCCGTGCAAGGCAAGATCCTCTCGGGCGGCATTACGGACATGCTCTTGCTCGATGTTACTCCGCTGTCACTGGGCATTGAAACCATGGGCGGTATCGTAAGCCGTCTCATTCAGCGCAATGCAACCATCCCGACTTCTGCCAAAGAGACCTACACCACACAGATCGACGGGCAACAATCGGTCAAGATCCATATCGTACAAGGCGAACGCGAACTCGTCGAAGACTGCCGGAGTCTCGCAAAATTTAACCTCACCGGTATTGATCCCATGCCCGCGGGCCTGCCCCGCATCGAAGTCACTTTTTTAATTGACGCCAACGGGATTTTAAGTGTCACGGCAAAGGATTTGCGCAGCGGCAAAAAAACCTCCGTGGAAGTTACGCCCACCTACGGTTTAAGCGACGAAGACACCGAAAAGATGATCACCGCCTCGAGGGAACATGCCAAAGAAGACCTCGAAAAACGTCAGAAGATCGAGTCCATCAACGAAGCTCAAACCGTGCTCCGGCACACAGAAAAGGCGCTGAAACAAGGGGGGCATTTACTTGACGGCAGCGAACGCGATAAAATCGAAGCCGCTGCCATTCGCTTAAAAACTGCTGTCGCCGACGGCACACATCGTGAAATCCGTGAAGGACTGACGGCATTGGATCAGGCCACACAACGTTTTGCCGCCGATCTCATGTCGCAATCGGTCAAAGAAGCCCTTCAAAATAAAAAATTGTCTGACATTTAAAGGACGCGCTGATTAAGTCATGAATGATTTTTACCTCGAAGAATGCCCCCCGGATTTAATCAGCGCGTCCTTAATTTCTGGAAAATCCCATGCCGAAAATTACGTTTATCACTGAAAAACCTGAAACCGTCACACTGGATGTCGAAGCCGGAGAAACCATTCTGGATATCGCCCTGGATCATGACATTGACATCGAACACAACTGCGGCGGCAACTGTGCCTGCACCACCTGCCACGTCATCATTCGCGAAGGTTTCGAACATCTTTCCGAGATGGAAGAGGAAGAGGAAGACCGTCTCGATACCTCGCCGGACTTAACCCTCTCCTCCCGTTTGGCCTGCCAGACCCTTGTCGAAGGCGACTGCGTCGTTGAAATCCCCAAAAACACACAGGCCTTTCGCAAAGCCGAGCAACACTGATGTTTAATGTAAGAGACAACAAACGATGAAACTGACTTGGCAAGATTCCGAAGACATCGGCATTGAACTGTTTGAGAAATATCCTGACATCGACCCGCTCACGCTGCGCTTTACAGACCTGCACCAAAAAATCACGGAATTGGACGACTTTGAAGACAACCCCGCCGCCTCAAACGAAGGCATTCTGGAAGCCATTCAAATGGCCTGGCTTGAAGAATATCAAGACGCCCGAGATTGACAACTTCAGCCGTTCTGTCTATGTTTAGAATATCCGATGAAGCTGCCCGCGCGACATTTTTATTCCGTATTTTTTATTGCGTTCACCCTCTCTCTTTTTCCGGATTTCTCATCCGCTCCGCTGCGTTCTGCACAGGCGGAAACGCCGGCTCAGCGCAATGTAAAACCGAATCATAAACGTCCCGCAACCGTCATCCAAAAAATCCGGCATTCAAACAGCGCGGAAAATACGCGCGTCGTCATCGACCTGAGCGAAACCGCGTCCTACGCCGTCACCCGTGATGCCTCCTCTCAAACCCTATTGGTCAAGCTCGAAAAATCGGTTTTGGGGAAATCCCTAAAACAGCGCCCCGACTTCGCCGCAAGCGGAGACTTGCTAAAAAATATCGTAGTCACGCAAAGAGGAGGAAATACCGTCTATATTTCCTTGCGCTACAAACAGCTGGGTGCGCACAAACACATGACACTGGAAAATCCCGACCGGCTCGTCATTGACCTCTTCCCTCCCCCGCCCCTGAAGTCTCCGCCTGCGGCCTTCGCCATCGATACGATCGTCATTGATCCGGGGCACGGCGGAAAAGATCCGGGCGCGAGAAGTCGAGGCGGCTTAAAGGAAAAAAATCTCGTGCTGGATATATCGCGGCGTCTGAAAAAACTGATCGAAACCCGGCTCAAAAAGAAAGTCATCATGACCCGCAACCGCGATGTCTTTATCAGCTTGAAACGGCGCACCGAAATCGCCAATGAAAACAATGCCGATCTGTTTATTTCCGTGCATGTCAACTCCGCGGCTTCTCGAAAATTAAAAGGCATCGAAGTTTATCTGCTCGGCCGTGCTTCGGATAAACGCGCCTTGGCTGTTGCCAAGCGCGAAAACGCCGAAACGCACAAATCCGTCGTCGATTTTGAAAAAATGATTTTAAACGACCTCGAACGCGAATTTACGCGCAACGCTTCCTTGGAGCTGGCCCACTTCACCAATGATGCGCTCAAAAAAAATCTTATTGCCAAATACCCCACCAACGCGCTCGGCGTGAAACGCGCGCCTTTTTATGTGCTCAATCATACCGACATGCCTGCGATTTTGGCCGAAATTTCCTTCATCAGCAACCGCAAAGAAGAGAAACGCCTGCGCAGCCCGAAATACCGGCAACAGGCCGCCGAATCCCTTTTTAAGGGCATCAAAAGCTATATCCGTTCTCAGCAAGGTTCGTAATTGCCGCGCATCAAACTCACCTTGGCCTACGAAGGCACACACTATCACGGCTGGCAAAAACAAGTGGGGCACCCCAGCATTCAAGGCCAACTTGAAACCGCAGTCCAAAAATTGACACAGCAAATTACTCGCGTATACGGGGCGGGGCGGACCGATGCGGGTGTGCATGCGCTCGCACAAGTGGCCCATTTCGACAGCGCGGCGGATTTTTTGGAAACAGACTGGGTGCGGGCCTTAAATGCCGTCCTGCCGGACGACATTGTCGTGAACAAAGCCGTCTTCGCGGATGAAAATTTCCACGCGCGGTTTTCGGCCAAAGGCAAACGCTATCGCTACCGAATCTTAAACACAAAACAAGCGGATCCCTTCATTCGAAATCAAGTCTGGCATGTTCAGGACGGATTAGATCTACGCGCCATGCAAATTGCTGCAAAGGCATTAAGCGGAGCACACTGCTTCACCTCTTTTTGTGCCGCGGAAACCGATGTTTCGGATCATGATATCGACTTGAATGACATTCAAATCGGGCAGGCAGGCGATGAAATCAGGATCATCTTAAATGCCCGGCGTTTTTTAAGATACATGGTGCGCAATATTGTGGGGTTTTTAGTGGAAGTGGGGCGGGGAAAACGCGCTCCGGAAGAAATTCCAAGCATCCTCGCGGCCAAAAACCGGAGCGCAGCCGGGCCGACCGCTCCGCCGCAGGGTTTGATGTTGGTTCAGGTGGATTATTGAAGCGAGCTTTGAAAAATTCAACCCGGACTGGATCAGCGCTCCGGCGTGGGTGGCCACTTTACCCGCAACCTGTGAATAAAGCGACGCAGGAGGATCAGGCGAAAGGCTTTCCGAGTCTTACCCATGCTGTGGATGACTTCGGTGATCTGTCCGTCTTTTAAGGGCGGGGCGTTTTTCTAAATTTTAAAAAGCCAATACTTGAAATTCCAAAAATGGAGTATTTTTTGCGTGAACTCAATATTTTTGACTTTGTGAGTTAAGAGGTCGATTTCTTCCTTGTACATGATGATTTCTTTGTCTTGGCTTTTATTCAGTCCGCCGTTGGCGACAAAGCAGCGGATGTGTTCCAACTCTCCGGGGTCCAACCAAATGCCGTGATCACGGCATTGGTCAATGAGCACGCCTGAAATTTTTCTAAAATTTTTTCGGTGCATCATACTTTCACACAAAGGGCAGGCCAGATAACCCGCATCATTGGGCAGTGAGGGCCTTTTGTATTCGTAGGGAATGCTTTCGTCCGCAAAAACACGGCGTTCAGAAGTGAGTTGATTAAACTCACGCGTATCCAACCAAAAGCCCTCACAGACCGGGCAGGTATCCAGTACTATTTCCCCGTATTCAAAATGTGTGAGTTCTTTATCACAGCGGGGACAGCGCGGGCTGCCGTGTAAAACTTCTTTTGTGTTTTCACCACCGCAGAAGGGACAGTGTCTGCTTTTGATGTTAATCGATTTGCTGCAATGCCGACATTTATGTTGATTCATGTGAATGACTCCCTTAATAACGATAACTGATTTACAGCTTTTGTCTGCTTCATGCTGCTAATCCGGTGTGTCTTAAAAGCGCATCGATTGAAGGTTCCCGTCCCCGGAAATTGACAAACATTTCCATCGGCTCTTGTGCACCGCCCTGTTCCAAAATCATCGTCATAAACCGAAGCCCGGTGGCCCGATCAAAAATACCGCGTTCTTCAAACAAGGAAAAAGCATCGGCGGAAAGGACTTCCGCCCATTTGTAGCTATAATAACCCGCTGCATACCCCCCGGAAAAAATGTGCGAAAAACTGTGCGGAAAACGGTTATAGGCGGGAGGATGTATGACAGCCACTTGCTTTCGGACTTCATCCAATATTTCAAAAATCCGTGCGCCTTTTTCAGAGTCAAATTCCATATGAATACGAAAGTCAAACAGGGCAAACTCCAATTGCCGTACCATCCGCATCGCCGACTGAAAGTTTTTCGCGGCGAGCATGCGTTGAAACACTTCTTCCGGTAATTTTTCTTTCGTCTTGTAATGGGTGGCAAAAAGATCAAGCGCCTCGCGCTGCCAACACCAATTTTCCATAAACTGACTGGGCAGTTCGACCGCATCCCAGGGTACGCCGCCGATACCGGACACACTTAAATAATCCACCTGTGTCAACATGTGGTGCAGCCCGTGACCAAATTCATGAAAAAGCGTCAAAAGCTCATCATGCGTAAAAAGGGCCGGATCATCACCCACGGGCGGCGAAAAATTACAGACCAAATAAGCGACCGGTGTTTGAATGCCGTTCTCTGTGCGCTTTCGCGTGATGCAATCGCTCATCCAGGCCCCGCCCCGTTTGTGCGGCCGGGCATATAAATCAAGGTAAAATTGTCCACGCACTTGATTTTCCCGATCCCTAATTTCAAAAAAACGCACGTCTTCATGCCAAACGTCGATGTCTTTCACCAGTGTAACCGACAAACCGTAAAGCCGCTTCACGACGGCAAAAAGACCTAAAAGCGCATTATCGACAGAAAAATAAGGTTTGAGTTCTTCCTGTGTAACAGCATATTTATACTGCCGTAATTTTTCGGAATAATAGGGCACATCCCAGGCTTCGATTTCCCCAAAACCGTATTCCGACTGGGCAAAGGCGCGAACTTCGTCTAAATCTTTTTTCGCCATCGACAAGGACTTTTCCGATAACTCTTCAAGAAAAGACATGACTTGATGCGTCGAAGCCGCCATTTTCGTGGCAAGGGAATAATCGGCATAGTTTTTAAAACCGAGCAATTGCGCTGTCTCGTGCCGCAAAGCCAGGATATCTTCCATAATTTGAGAATTATCCCATCGGCCCGCATGCGTCCCTTGATCCGAAGCCCGCGTGACATAAGCCCTATACAGCTCCTCTCGCAAGCCCCGGTCATCGGCATATGTCATGACAGGCAAGTAGGAGGGAATTTCCAAGTTAAATACCCATCCTGCAACCCCTTCACGCTCCGCAAGTTGCCTGGCCATCGCAATGGCCGAATCGGGCAAGCCGACAAGTTTTTTTTCATCCCTCACCACCTTTTTCCAAGCATTTTCAGCATCCAAGACGTTATCTGAAAATTGACTGCACAGTGTAGAAAGTTTCCGCATCATTTCTTTATAGCGCGCTTTTGTTTCAGCCGGAAGGTCAATGCCGGACAATCTGAAATCTCGTAACGCATTGTCGATGATTTTTTTCTGCGCCGGATCCAGTGCAGTATATTCGGGCCCGTCCGCAATTTGTTTATAGGCTTGAAAAAGCGGCTTGCTTTGTCCCATTTCTGTCGCATAATGACTCAACTTGGGCAAACAGGCATTGTAGGCATCCCGTAAAGCTTTACTATTGACTACGGCATTCATGTGAGAAACGGGTGAAAAAACCCGATCTAATTTTTCAGACATCTCTTCAAGCGGATGAATGAGATTTTGCCAGGTATAGGGTGTATCAGTTGCAAGCAATGTTTTGAGTGCTCGTCGGTTTTCTTCCAAAATTTTTTCAATGGCAGGCACCACGTGTTCGGGTTTGATTTCTGAAAATAAAGGCAATTTATTTGCCTTAAGCAAAGGATTCGTCATTTGTTCCTTTCTCTGAATTTTTATGTCTGTTTTTTAAACCTATCGTTCAAGGAAATAAAGAAATGGTGAGACTTATATTGCGCGTAAAATGCTGGACGTTCCAGCCTCCGTAGCTTGTTTTATAAAGGCGCTCTAATTTCAAGACTTCGTCTACGGGGGCGCGTCTCGCTAGAGAATGTATCCATATTTTATTAGACCACGTCAAATTCCGATTGAATGAGGTTGCTCATAGAGGCCCGCCGCTTTCTCCTCCTAAGTAAACATATATCTCAATCCATCATCTTACTCAAACCTGTCCAGGTGCCAAACCACTTATTCCCTGACGAATCAAAGGCGATGGAAAAAACGTTGTTATTTTGCAATCCGTCTCGTGTGGTGTAAGTGATCCAGCGTTTCCCGTCATAGCGACTGACGCCGCCTTCGGTGCCCGCCCATAAAACCCCTTTTGCATCAATTTCAAGGGCATGTACGAAATTACCGCCGATGGTGCCGTTTCCTGCGATGTAGGTCTTCCAATTTTTTCCGTCAAAGCGTGAAAGCCCGGCACCCCATGTGCCGATCCAAAGCACATTGTTATGATCCACGGCGATGTCCAGCACGTAGTTGGGGTTGCCTATTTGATTTTCTTTTTGATGTTGCCGGTGATGTCCGGTGGCGTGCTCTTTTTCCACTTTTGGCGGGATGATTTTTGCACCGAGACCGTCTTGATGTGTGTAGCCCTTCCAATTTTTACCGTCAAAACTGTTGAGGCCGCCTTCGGTACCAAACCAGAAAAGTCCGTTCTTGTCTTTTGCGATGGCATAGACCCATTTATCAAGCAGACCGGCTTCTTCTGTGTAGGTGGTGAAGGATGTGCCGTCGAAGTGGCTGACGCCTTTCCAGGTGGCAATCCAGGCAGTGCCATCGTCATCGAAGAGGATGTCGTAAACCCAAAGATCTCCTAAACCGCGGCCCATCGGGTAAATCGTCCAAGCATCGCCGTAACGAATATTTCCGCCGCCGTAGGGTGTGTATGTTTGCCAGTCTATCCCGTCAAAGTGAGAGAGACCGCCGCCATAGGTGCCGATCCATTTACCCCTTTTTTGATCGACGGCGATTTTGTAAATGCCGTTTGCCAGCAGGCCGCCTGTGTTGCGGTTGGTATAGATTTCATACTGATCTTGTGTGCGGGTGTCGTAACGGATCACGCCGCTTGAAAGCCCGAGCCAGAGGTAAGGCCCTTCAAATGCCATGCTTTTGATGTTTGCGCCGGTCTCAAAGTTGAGGAAGAGCGGCGGCCTTTCGGGGGGCGATGCCGGTGGAAGCTTCTGCGGGGGAGACAAGCATCCGGAGAGATAAGACGTTAATATTATAGAGAAAAAAAGAGCGATTCTCAATTGACAAACCCAGAAGTAGGTAGTATTCTACACGTCAATATACTGCTTTTCAAGCAGCTCATGGGCGGGTAGCTCAGTTGGGAGAGCGTCGGCCTTACAAGCCGAGGGTCACAGGTTCGAGCCCTGTTCCGCCCACCAGCGGCAGCAGGTTGCTGTTCGGAAAATGATGTTTGCGGGGTCGTAGTTCAGTTGGTTAGAACGCCGGCCTGTCACGCCGGAGGTCGCGAGTTCGACTCTCGTCGGCCCCGCCATTAAGATGAATTCTGGCCTTTTCATCTTTTCTTTGATGGAAAAAGACGCCTTTAAATAGAGATTCAACCATTTGGATGCTCCAATCGATTCTTCCATTATAGATGCGTTTCTTGCGGCTGGACTGGTCGCAAGGCTTGTCTTGGGGACCTTGCTCTTGTGTTCGGTGGCTTCCTGGGCGATTATCCTGAACAAATGGGTGGCCTTTCGACGCGTGGATGCTGAAAACCGTCGTTTTTTGATCCTTTTTTCAAAAGCGGAGGACTTGGACGCCATTCATCGAAAAACCTTAAAACGGAATGGCGGCTCCCTGGCAGTGATTCTTTCTGCGGCGCTTGCAAAAATTGATTCGCTTGTTTTTAAACAAGATGTTTCCGAATCAAACGCGGCGTCCGAGGGTAACGCCATGCGTTTGTCCGTTGTGGAGCGCACCCTTCAGGGCGCGATACAGGATGAAATTACTCATCAGGAGCGTTACCTGCATTTACTCGCGACGATTGGCAATACGGCCCCTTTTATCGGGCTTTTAGGCACGGTATGGGGCATCATGGGCGCCTTTCAGGAAATTGCACATCAGGGTTCTGCCAATATCGCGGTGGTTGCGCCGGGCGTGGCGGAGGCCTTGGTGAATACGGCCGCCGGGCTTTTTGTGGCAATTCCGGCGGCGGTCGCCTATAATCTATATGTGAACCGAATTAGAAAAATGAATGTGCAACTCGATGTTTTTTCTTCCGAGGTGGTTTCCCTGGTTGAAGAGAAGATGATCGAATCCTCATCGACGGAATTGGTGAGATAATGCTACGATGATGTCCTCATCCGGCAAAAAGCGTGAAATGATGTCTGAAATCAACATTATTCCTTTAGTGGATGTGATGTTGGTTTTATTGATTGTGTTCATGATTACAGCGCCTTTGTTGTATCGGGGCATGGATATTAAGCTTCCGAAAGCGGCGACCAATAGCATTAAACCGACTGAAAGAAAGGTGCTCACTGTTGAAAAAAATCAGGCGGTGTACTTGGACAAGGAAGAGATTGGTCTGGCTCGTTTGGAAGAACGCCTCCGGGTTTTAAAGGGGAATTCCCCTGATGTTTCTCTTTATCTTCGCGCGGATCGTGATGTACCTTATGGGACGGTTGTGCATGTCATGGACCTCATTAAACGAGCGGGGATTGTCAAGCTTGGCATTGTTACAGAACCGACTTCAAAAAAATCGCTTTGATGTATCTGTCTTCTTTTCCTCTCAGACTAACTCACCTTATGTTCAGCTAGAACGCAACCGATTGTGTGCATGATGCGCGCCTTGATCTGCCGGCGTAAAAAAAAGAGGCTCATGGTAAACTATAAAATGTCAATGTCGTTTTCGCTGGCTAATGTATTTAAATCGGGTCTTGGAAGTGCTGCTTTGAGTGAGGAGAAAATACCGTGACCGCATTACGGGGAGGCTGGGGTGTGTTTATGCCGCGCCGCGAGCAGGGGCTTTCGAAGATGATGGCCTACTCCATGTTTTTACATATTTGTTTATTTCTGTTTATGATCCTGAATCGCGTTTTTTTCGCACCTCAAACAACTTCTTTTCAAGGATTTCAGGTGGATCTGCTTTCCTCCGGGCCGGGTATCGGGCTTTCAGGCGGAGGCGGCGGACCGAAGCCTCGATCTGTTAAAAAGTCCGCGCCTAAAAAATCGCCCAAAGCTGCGGTAAAGACCTCGCCGCCGGCCCCGAAAAAAGCAAGCGCAAAACCGGCTGCGCCAAAACCCGCGCCGGCAAAAGCGTCGGTGAAGCCTGCCCTGCCGCCGCTTCAAGCTGCCCCGGAGGCCGCCCCCTCGGTCACGCGGGCCCCGAGGCGTTCCGTAAATGCGCCCGCAGCCGAAAAAGAGGATCCTGAACGATTGCAGGAATGGTGGAAAAAGCAGAAAAAAGCCTTGAAGACACCTAGCGTAACGCCGGGCATTAAACCTAAAATGGGTGTTTCGGAACGCACACGCACGGCCAAAATCGACATTCAAAAACAACCGAATATCGTACCGCCCGCGCTTGCTCTGCCGGAGGCCGCCCCCAAAACAATCCCGCAAGCGAGTGGCGCCCTCCCGAAAGAACCGGCTGCCCCTGAGACAACGAGTCCTTCAGCAGAAGACAACGCTTCTGCGTCCGAAGAAGAACCGGACGGTGCGGCAACAGAGCAATCCGACGAAGCTTTGTCACAGCCGGACAATGAAGCGTCCATGCAGGCCGCACTTGGCCCCGGCATCAGCGGAGTCGGCCCCTCCGGCGGCAATTCGTCTTTTCTCTTCCCGAATTATTTGCAAAAGATCGATCATAAAATCAGGTGGCGTTGGGCCCCTCCGCCGGTGACAGCCAGCGGAGATCGCTTGGTAATCCGTTTTGTGATTCAGAAAAACGGAAGCATTGATAAGTCCTCCGTTGAAATTGCAGAGAGTTCTGGTAACCTTTTTTTTGATCAGGCAGCGATTCGAGCCATCCACGCAGCGCATCCATTACCCCCGCTGCCGAAGGCCTATCGCGAGGATTTACTGATCGTTTTTATGAACTTTGTGGTAAGGGAGGATTCTTAGGTTGTGTTGAGGTACGTTTTATTCGTCTTGCTTGGGCTTTTTTTTGACGGATCGGTGACTCATGCGGCCGAAGTGTTTATGGAAATGGAGCGTTCCGGTTTCAGGAAAATTCCGCTGATGATTATGCCCTTTGGAGGCGCGCCGGAGCATAAAGAAGAACTGACGATTGTTGAAAATGTTTTGCGCGCAGATCTTGAGCGTTCTCATGTGTTTGAGTTGATTGAAACAAGGGATATCGGGATTTCCGCCGATCAAGGTGAAGTGCCGGGTTCGGCGGTGATGGTGAAGGCGGCTAAAGCCGGCGTGCTCGTCATTGCCTGGGCCAAACTCGGCACGCAGGACGAGGGTTGGGTGCTTGAAAGCCATGCCTATGAAACGGCTAAGGGCGACCAGGTGGTCGGCGTGAAAATATTTGGTGGAAAGAACAAGCTCCGCAAGCTGGCGCATCGTTTTTCAGACAAATTGACCCTGCATTTCACAGGGGAAAAAGGGGTTGCACAGAGTAGGGTGGTCTATATTTCGGACCTCTCCGGAGAAAAAGAAGTATATATCATGGATTACGACGGTGCGAATAAAATGCGTTTCACACGGGATCGCAGTATCGCGATTTCGCCGAGGTGGTCTTATGATGCGACAAAAATCGTTTACACTTCGTATCGCAAAGGGAACCCGAACCTGTATGTCATTGATCTGAAAACGGGGGAGCGGAAAGAAATTGCGTCTTTTCCGGGTTTGAATTTCTCTCCGTCCTGGTCGCCCTTGGGGGATCAACTGGCCTTTGCGACAACAAAAGACGGCAATGCCGAAATTTATCTGATTAATGCTGACGGCACTGGCCTGAAACGCTTGACCTTTAACCCTTCGGATGATTTGTCGCCGTCCTGGTCGCCCAGCGGGAAACAGATCGCTTTTACTTCCGACCGGGGCGGTGGGCCGCAAATCTATATTATGGATGCCGACGGTTCAAATGTGCACCGTTTGACTTTTGACGGGAATTATAATACATCTCCCGCATGGTCGCCGAAGGGCGACTGGATTGCGTATGCCTGTCGCAATGAAGAAAGGCGCCTGAAGATTTGCGCAGATCGTTCGGATGGCTCTCAGTCGATTGCCATTACGGAGAGTGGGCATTGGGACGATGAATCCCCGTCTTGGGCGCTGAACGGAAGGGAACTTATTTTTACGTCCAGCCGTTTTGGTAAAAATCAGATTCTGTCCATTCACCTTGATGGCACCCGTCTGCGCAGACTAACCTCAAATCCTGCAAATAATACCAGCCCGTCGTGGTCTCTTCGCTAACAAATGAACGTATTTATTATCGCATGAAAACTAAATAGGGTGTGTGGCTTGATTAGGAAGGACTTTTTTTGACAAAATAACCTGCGAAAAACGGCTGCTTGCGGCAGGTGTCGGATCAGCTTGTTTACAAATAAGGGATGTGTTGTTGAGAATAAAGTCAATTTATCAGGGAGGGAATCAACAAATGTTTAAGGGTGCTTCACATTTTAAAACATACATGGGTTCGATGGCTGTTCTTTTTGTGTCATTGGCTCTTGTGGGATGTGCAAAGAAGATTTCTCCGGTTGCGGGTTCTGAAGGCATTGCCGGGAAAGAGCAGTCCTCCGCTTCGGCCTCTTCGCCTCAAGGCGGTTCCAGGCCGAGCGGATCGACGCAAGAGGGTGTCGGACCGGGCATGGGTTCCGATGGACGAAGTCAGGATATGGCCGCTTCGGGCGAAAGCGGATCGCGTGACCCAAGTGCGCCCTCATCAGGCAATCAAGGGATAACTTCAAGGGATCAAAGTGCGGCCCCGCGCGATGGCATGGCCTCTTTGGAAGATTCTTCCAAATCCGTGCAGGGGATGTCTGAATCAGAGCCGAAACTTGCGGAGAATGTTTATTTCGATTTTGATAAGTGGACGATTCGCGGCGATGCGAGAGATATGCTGACGGAAAACGCCCGGTGGTTGGTTGCTAATTCGGAGGTGAAGATTCAGATCGAAGGTCATGGGGACGAGCGGGGCACCAATGAGTACAACCTGGCTCTGGGTGAGCGTCGTGCGCGTTCGACGAAGCGATATCTCATTAACTTGGGGGTTTCGCCTTCCCGGATTTCTTTTATTAGTTACGGGGAAGAAAAAAATGTCTGTGGTGAAAAAAATGAAGAGTGCTTTCAGAAAAACCGGCGTGCACATTTTGTCGTTAAATAAGCGTTAAGGAGGCCGGTTCATTTTGCTTCACCACCCGCAGGAAAATAAAGTCAGAGCAAGGCAAAACCGGTACATTTGTTTTGTGTCGGCAGTGACGATCTTGATGACAAGTTGCGGTTATTCGCTTGAGCTTAAGCGGATTGATAGCAAAGCGGAAGATCCGATCACGGTGATCCGCCGGGAGTTGCGTCAGCTCAAGGCGGATCACCGTGTTGCAATTTTTGACCTTCAAAAAGAACAGAAAAACCGGATTGATGCGATGCGGGTCAATCTGAGCCGCATCGGCAAGGCCAATGAAACCTTGGGAAAAACCCTTATTCAAATGAAGCGGGATTTGTCCGAAGCCCGAACCCGTCTGGCGCAAAATAACGCCGATACGGATGAACGTTTTGCCGAAATGGAGATTCAGCATCGATTGATTCACGGTCGTATTGAAGAAGAAAGCAATCGCTTGAAAGAGTCCGCCGCGCGCGGCAATAATTTTACCGTCAAAGAGTTGGAGGGGTTTCGTAAAGCCCTCGCAACTCAAAAGAATGCCTTTTCACAACTGAAAAAAAAACAAGCACAGATCACTCAAGAACTGAAAAAAAGACAAGCACAGGCCACTCAAAAACTGCAAGCGCAAATTGAAGGGGTTCAGGCCAAAAATGTCGGCATCGAGAAAACGACACGCGGACAGACAAAGTCGCTTCAATCAGTTTCCACACAAGTTTCAGAACTCATTGACAAAATGCTCCCTGCAGTGAACGGACTTGCAGCACGTGTGGACAACCTGGAGTGGGCGCTTGAACAATTGAAAGACGATGTGGATATTGACGCTTTGCAGAAGCGTCTTGCCGCGCTAGCGGAAGCCATTGATGTTCAGCGTCAGTCTTTAGAAATGTTGGGCAATACCCTAACCGCTCAAGTGGATAAACAAAGTGCGCTGCTTCAAAAAACGGTTCAAGGCCTGGAGGCGCTTCAGTCCACCCCTCCGCCGACAAGTGAATAGGCCCTTATTTCTAACCGGTTTTATAAAAACCCCATTATTCAGATCAGATTGAATAGCGTAGGCCAGGAGGATTGATGATGAACAAAGCGCGACTTTCTTTTTTTATCGGATTGGTATTTATCGTATTACAGGGCGGGTGCTCAAAAAAAATCGCTCCCGTCAGCGGCACGGCAGGATTAAATGATGGAGAAAGCGTCCAAAACCTAGAAGCTGCGCCCAATATCCTGGGAGATGAAACCATCCGGGAACAGGAAGCCGTAACAGGCTTTAGGGATCGCGGAAGCGGGATGGATCTGCTGGAGGAGCAATCGCCGCAAGCGCGTGACCTGTTGCATGATACGGATAAGGCCGTCTCGCAAGCCGATGTCATCATGAACTTGTCCGACATCTATTTCGAATATGACAAGGCCGTTTTGCATAAGAAATCAAAAGAGGCGCTTCAAGAAAATGCACGGCATTTGATTCTGCACCCCAATACGCAAATTCAAATCGAAGGCCACACGGATGAGCGCGGCAGCAACGAGTATAATTTGGCGCTTGGCGCCCGCCGTGCGCGTGCCGTTAAACGATTTTTAGAAGCTTTGGGCGTTGAAGCCAGCCGCATGAAAATCATCAGTTTTGGTGAAGAGAAACCCGTTTGCCGCATCAGCGCCGAGCAGTGCTGGAAGCAGAATCGCCGTGCACACTTTATGCAACCTGAGGGATAAACCATGAGGAGAGCAAGAAGGCTTGGCCCCTTATTACAGGGAATCATATTGCTCTCTTTCTTTCTGCCGGCCTGTGCCCTTCAGTCGAGCATGGTCGATATTGAAGATTCTTCGACCCGGCTGCGAAAACACCAGATTCAGCTTCAAAGACGGATTGAACGGCTTGAACGAAACCTCAACAGCCCCTCTCAAATCGTTAAAAACCAACAATCTCTTTCAGCGGAGTTGATTGCCCAGCTCGGTGTCATTGAGAGTGATGTGCGGCAATTTTCCGGACAGGTGACTGAGTCAGAACATAAAATGTCCCAACTCGAAAATCGGGTTGATGCGGAGTCCTTCCGCACAAAAGACCTGATGAACCGGCTGGAAGCCCTTGAAACCCGCATCGCTGCGCTCGAAAGCGGGGGGGGCGGACAAAAAAAGAAAACCCGACGGTCTCCGGGGGCGATCCAAAAAGAAAAGAAATTTTTTGCGCCGCGGGATGCCTTCAATCTCGCATACAATGATTATGTGAAAGGCGACTATAATGTGGCCATCTTGGCCTTCGACGCCTTTATTAAGGCCTATCCCGAGTCGCGTTTGGTTCCCCAGGCCTATTACTGGAAGGGTGAGAGTTACTACGGCAAGGCGGATTACGGTTCGGCTGTCGATATTTTTAATAAAGTCGTGAAAGAGTATCCGGGAAGCGAAAAGGTTTCAAAGTCTTTACTGAAGGCGGGGTTTTCATATATTGAGCTGAAAAAACCGCAAAAAGGACGGCAATTTTTGGAAAAAGTCATTGCGCAGTTTCCCAATTCAAACGAAGCCGCACTCGCAAGAGACACCTTGGTTAGCCTGAGAAGCCCTTGAGACGTCCTTCCTGCCCTTCGATTCGAAGCAAGCGATGCTCTCGGATTTCAATGAAGCTTTGATCAATTCACCCGTAAAATAAACCCGGAAAGCGTATGGGAAAAATTAATCTGCTTTCAGCCGACCTTGCGAATAAAATTGCCGCCGGGGAAGTCGTGGGACGTCCTGCATCCGTCGTGAAAGAATTGGTTGAAAACGCCATTGATGCCGATAGCGCCTGTATTTTTGTGAGCATTGAGGAAGGGGGAAGCCGTCTGATTCAGGTTGTGGATGATGGAGAAGGCATTGCGGCGGAAGAAGTCCCGCTTGCTTTTGAACGCCATGCCACCAGCAAAATCGCGGACGATGCGGATTTGGCTGCGATCATGACCTTGGGCTTTCGGGGCGAAGCCCTTCCGAGCATCGCCTCCGTTTCGCGCATGTCCCTGGTCAGCCGTTCTGCTGAAGCAGATGAAGGCACGGAAATTCATCTCGAAGGCGGCGCCATTCAATCCATTCGATCCGTCGCCCGTCCGAAGGGGTCGACTTTTGAAGTCCGGGATCTTTTTTACAACGTGCCCGCACGCAGAAAGTTCCTGAAGTCGCAGCAAACCGAAATGGGACACATTCACCGGATACTGCTGCAATTGGCCTTAGCACACTTTACGATCCATTTTCGTCTGACGCATGCAGGAAGAACTCTCTTTGATGTGCCCGCGGTCTGCTCACTTGAAGACCGCGCCTTTCAGCTTTTGGGTGAAAAGGTGACGGCGCAGGCCATTCTCCTGTCGGGAGAGCATCCTGCTCAGCCCGGGCTTTCACTCAAAGCCCTTATTTCGCGTCCGCCGCTTAAAAAAAATCTTAAAAAAGAACAATATTTGTTTGTTAATTTCCGCCCCGTAAAAAGCCCCCTGATGACGCATGCCGTTTATGAGGCCTACAAAAGTTATTTGATGAAGGGTGAAGACCCTTTTTTTATTGTGTTTTTGACCGTGGACCCTAAGGTAGTGGATGTGAATGTGCATCCGGGAAAACTGGAGGTGCGTTTTGAAAGCACAAGCCAAATCCATCAGGCCATACGCAATATAATACGCGAAGCCTTGTCCACCTCCGGTGCCGGGCTGGTGCAAGAAAAGGAAGTCCCGGCCTTCGGCAGCACGGCGTTTAAACGGGATTTGCGGGATTTTAAAGATCGCCGAGGCCGTCCCGCCTCGCCTTCATCGCGCTGGGCGGGATGGCCGGAGCAAGGCAATTTCTCAAATTCTCCTGAAAATACAGGGGAATTCGCTCAGGAAGCCGCGGCGGTTTTTTCTGCCCCCTCACTTTTTACAGCCGCTGCCGATGCGGTCTCCGAAAGCGCTTCAGAGGCGTATGGACCGCTGATTCGTCCTTTGGCT
Source organism: Nitrospira sp. (assembly GCA_027020665.1). Taxonomy (GTDB): domain Bacteria; phylum Nitrospirota; class Nitrospiria; order SBBL01; family JAADHI01; genus JAADHI01. The sequence continues at coordinate 30,312 of JALUVJ010000080.1, read as the reverse complement.
CAAATTTACGGCACCTTTCTTTTGGCGGAGATTGACGGCGATTTCGCGATTGTGGATCAGCACACTGCCCACGAACGCGTGCTTTACGAAACCTTGCTTTCGGCCTGGCAAACCCGGGGCGGTGCTGAAAAAAATCTGGAGATTCAGCCCCTGCTTATTCCTCGGCAAATCGACCTCTCCCGTGAAAAAAGTCTCTTGCTGCGTGAGCATCTTGAGGGACTGGCGGCGGCCGGAATTAAGATCGAATCTTTTGGAGAAACTACTTTCCTAGTGCGTGAATTGCCCGCATTAATCCTTAAAATGGATATTGAAACCTTTTTGAATGAAGTGGCGGATGATTTGATTGATTTGGGCGTGACGGGCGGCATGGATGAACCCATTCGAACGATATTGGCTTCAATGGCCTGTCACGGCGCAGTGCGGGCACATCAAGCGATGTCGCTGCCGGAAATCAAAACCCTGCTTGAAATGTATTATCTGCGAAAGACCCCGCCCACCTGTCCCCACGGTCGTCCGATTGTGATCCGTTATCCCCTGCTCGAACTCGAAAAGCTTTTTCGCAGAAAATAGTTCCTTATCAAGGTGATCGACTGTGTTTCAAAATCCGCTCTTGCAAAAAAGATTGTAAATCGGCTTTCTTGAGGAAACGCTGATTAAGTCTGTGTTGAATCAAATAAATCCGAATAAAAAATGGCTCGTCCTTGTCGGGCCGACTGCGGTGGGTAAAAGTGCCGTTGCGGAAATTTTGGCTCGACAATTTGAGACAGAGATCCTGATTGCGGATTCGCGCCAGGTTTATCAGACACTGGAGATCGGCACGGGAAAACCGGATCAGGCTGCGAGAAAGAAGGTCAAACGTCACCTCATCGACTTCGTCCCGCCGCATCAATTTTTTTCGGCAGGGGCGTACAAACGTGCGGCCGAGTCCCTGATTGCGGAAATGACGGCTGCGGGAAAAAAAATTCTTATCGAAGGCGGCACGGGTTTATATCTCAAAACCCTGCTGTACGGTCTCTGGGCGGGGCCGCCCGCGGATTGGGCCTATCGTGAAAATCTAATGGCCAGAGAAAAAGCAGAAGGCCCCGGAACGCTTCACCGGGACTTGTTAAAACGCGATCCGCTCACGGCAGAAAAAACCCATGAACGGGATGTGCCTCGCATTGTGCGCGCGCTGGAAGTGCGGCATCTTACGGGGCGGTCGATTTCTGAAATTCATTTGGAAGACGCGGCGGCCCATGCGAAGCGGACGACGCCTCACCGGTTAATTGGTTTAAGGCGGGATCGTGATGTTTTGTATCAACGCATTGAGGCGCGTGTGGACACTTACATTGCGGCAGGGCTTGTTGAAGAGGTCGAAAGGCTTTTGGCTGCGGGGCTTTCGGAAGACCTGCCTGCCATGCGGGGGCTGGGGTATCGACAGATGATCCCTTATCTCAAGGGCCTGCAATCCCTGGATGAGGCCATTGCAGTTTTAAAGCGGGATACGCGGCGTTTTGCCAAGCGTCAAATGACCTGGTTTCGCGCGGATCAAAATATACAATGGATTGATCTTAAAAGAGATGAAGGGGCAGCAGAAACGGCGGACCGCATAATGCGCTTGAAGAAAGAAGACAGTGTGTTATAATCCCAGCCGATGATTTGGGAGGGACGGAATTTGTCAGATCAATCAGCCGCGCAGCAGGCCAGGATCGGCATCCTCGGCGGTAGCGGCCTCTACCGGATGGATGCCCTAAAAGACACAAACTCAATCACAATGGATACTCCCTTCGGCGCGCCGTCCGACGACTTGATTTTGGGACACCTTGAAGGGGTTCCGGTTGCTTTTTTATCGCGTCACGGGCAACATCATACGATTCTGCCTTCTGAAATCAATTATCGCGCAAATATCTTTGCCCTGAAAAAATTGGGGGTTGAGCGCATTCTTTCCGTCAGTGCCGTGGGCAGCATGAAAGAAGAAGTGGCGCCCGGACACATTGCCGTTCCCGATCAATTTTATGATTTGACCAAGGGGCGCAAAAGCAGCTTTTTTGGGGGGGGCATTGTGGCGCACGTGAGCATGGCGCATCCGGTATGTCCTGATCTTGCGCTCTCCGTCTCGGATACCGCTGAGGAAATCGGGGGGACGGTGCATCGCGGCGGCACTTATCTTTGCATGGAAGGGCCTCAGTTTTCCACAAAGGCGGAGTCGGAAGTCCATCGCGGCTGGGATGTTTCCGTCATCGGGATGACCAATGCCACGGAGGCAAAGCTTGCGCGGGAAGCCGAGATTTGTTACGTCACCATCGCGCTTTCTACCGATTACGATTGTTGGCATGTTTCAGAAGCCCCCGTGACCGTCGAGACGATTCTTCAGGTCCTCAGAGACAACGTGCTTTTCTCAAAAAAATTACTTCAGGCCGTCGTGAAAAAGGTAGACGGGAAACGCACTTGTCGCTGTGTTTCCGCCTTGAAAAATGCCATTGCCACACCGGCTGAAGCGGTGTCTGCCTCATTGAAAGCAAAACTCAAGCCGATCATCGGGGCCTATATTTCGTGAAGCGATTTTTTGTTATCTTTTTGGTTTTGCTGAGCGGTTGCGCAACGCATTTTACCGTGCCCTCCTCAGAGGCGCTGAAGCAGCCCTTTCCGCCCATTCAAGAAAAAATAACCACAAACCTGTATGTGCCCGGTTTTACAAATGAAGCCCTGGATCAAGGCGGTGTGGCCATTCTCGGCATTTTGAAAGGCGGCCCGCATGTCTTGCGTCAGAATGCCGCTTTTGAGCTCTTTCAGGGCTTACGGGCCGTGTTTCCCGAAACCCGCGTCGTGCCGCGTTCGGATCTGATTCGGCGGGCACGGGCCGCCGGACGTTATCCCGAGCTAAATCGTTTTTTGGAAGACTACGCCCTGCGGCGGGTGATGGACCCTTCGACGCTTGCGGAATGGGGGCGAATCGAAGGCGTGCGTTATCTTTTCCTTGCACAGGTACCCGTCAACGAAAAACACACCGCGACACAGATGCCGCAATACGCTGAAGACGGGGTTGCAGGAAAGGTCTATGTTTTTTCTTCCGGCCCGGAGCATTTCCCCGATCAAGTCCAAAAACAAATCGTACTTGAAGGCGAGGTCTGGGATGCGATCTGTGGAAAGCGCGTGTGGATGGGTGTGGGGCGCGCAGAAATTTCCGAACCTGTTAGACTGGAAAGAGTACGGATGGATGATATCTTTACGACCTTAACACGGAGCCTGATGTCTGAGATGGCGCGCACAATGTCGGAACACGGAAAAACGGCGCTGCCCGTTTCAACCGGATGTTGAACACCGATTTTAGGGATTGCCCGACCTTGATTTTGAATAAATGTATGGAGATCACATGAGTCTATTGGTTGTCGGCTCCGTTGCTTTTGATTCCGTAAAAACACCCTTTGGGGAAGCCGAGTCGGTTTTAGGGGGCTCTGCCGCCTATTTTTCAACTGCGGCGAGCTATTTTACGGATGTCCGCCTTGTTGCCGTGATCGGAGAGGATTTCCCGGAAGAACACCTCGATTTTCTAAAAAGCCGAGGCATCAATATCGAGGGAATTGAACGGCGTCCGGGTCGGACCTTCCGCTGGAAAGGAGAATACAGCTATCAATTGAATGAGGCTAAAACACTTGAGACCGAGCTCAATGTCTTTGAGTCTTTTCACCCAGACTTGCCGCAATCCTACCGGGATTCTCCCGTTGTTTTTTTGGCAAATATTGATCCCGCCTTGCAACTCGAAGTGTTGAAGCAGGTGGAAAACCCGAAGCTTGTGGCTTGCGACACCATGAATTTTTGGATTGAGGGTAAGTTGGACGCCCTGATTCAAACCCTTGCTTCGGTCGATATTTTGATTATTAATGACGGAGAAGCGCGGGAATTGGCCCGGGAAGTCAATCTTGTAAAAGCTGCTAAAAAAATAATGTCTTACGGCCCGCGGATTTTGGTGATCAAACAAGGCGAATACGGGGCCTTAATGTTCAAGAATCAGACAATTTTTTCAGCCCCGGCGTTCCCCCTGGAACAAGTTTTTGATCCGACCGGTGCCGGCGATTCTTTTGCCGGCGGGTTTATGGGCTACCTTGCAACCTGCGATAAAACGAATGATGCCACCATTCGCCAGGCAGTCGTTTACGGCAGCACGATGGCTTCTTTTAATGTCGAAGCCTTTAGTCTGGATCGCATGCGCGCCCTCAAGCAGGAAGAGATTAAAAGCCGTTTCCAGGCCTTTAAAGCTTTGACCGCATTTGAAAATATTTAAACATGCATATCACGACGTGGAAAATTTCCCTCCTGCTTTTGACCCTGTCGCTCTTGGTCGGTTGCGGCATGAGCGAATCCCGGATAAAAAGGGAGCGGACCGCAAGCTCGCATTATAAGCTGGGCATCGCCCATCTCATGGGTGAGAAACCCGCCATTCAAAAAGCCTATATTGAATTTCAAAAAACCATCAAGTTGGACCCGCGCCATCGGGATGCCTATTATGCGCTGGGCCATATCTATTTTCAGCAAGAAAGCTATGAAAAAGCCGTTGCCGCTTTTCAAAAAGCGATTTCAATCGACTCCGAATATTCCGAAGCATACAATTATTTAGGCCGTGTCTATTCATTGCAAGGGGATTTTGAAAAAGCCACGGCATCTTACAAAAATGCACTTAAAAATTTAGAATACGAAACCCCGGAAAAACCGTATTGGAATTTGGGTTTGGTTTATGTGCGGCAGAAAAAATATGAGGATGCCGTGGCTGCCCTGAAAAATGCGCTGCGTGTTAACCCGAACATCGTTCCGGTTCATAACTTGCTTGGCCGGGTTTATTCCAAGATGGGCGATACAAAAAAATCGATTGCCTCCTACAAAAGGGTATTGCAAATTGAACCGAAGGATATCAATGCCCATTACAACCTCGCCTGCATTTACCAGCAAGAAGGGGACAAGCCCCTGGCGGACAAAGCGTTTCAAGAAGTCATCACCTTGTCCCCGAAGCTTGCGGAAGAAAAAGACCTGAGATCATGTTTAAATCCAAGGGAATAAAAGGAAGCTTATCTGCTTCGGCCTCCTGATGTGAAAAAATAAAATGGAAAATTTAGGGGAATACCTGCAACAAAAACGGGAAGAACAGAACATTTCCATTGAAGAACTTGTCTCGCTTACGCGTATTCCGGTTCGTTTTATTGAAGCCATAGAAACGAACCGCCTAGACCTGTTACCAAATCAAGTCACCGCGAAGGGTTTTTTAAGAAGTTATGCGGAATGTGTGGGGGTGGATCACAGGCGGATCACAGAAGCCTTCTCCGAATACGCAACACCCAGTGAACCCTTTTCCGACTCTAAAGCGCGGGATAAGATTTTATCCCATGTTCAGGTGGAAAAATCAAATCGTCTGCCCTTTCCCCGCCGCATTGTCTTATCGGTTGCGGGCTTGGTTTTCGCACTTTTAACCTTGGTGGGCTTGCTCTCTAAAAAAGACAAAGAAATCAATGTATTGTCTTCCATATTGCCCCCGAAGGTCAGCGCGCCGGAAAACCCGGTTTTGCCCGAAATTTTAGAAACGGAACTTGTTTCCGAAGCTCTTCCCTTCCCGGACCCCATTGCTCCGGAAACCCCTCTTCCTTCGGAAGATAAAACCATGCCGCCTGAACCCGAAGCGGCTTCCGATGAAGATGAAGGCAAGATGGATACGCTTAAGCCGGAGGATCCGGAAACGGAGGTTGCAATGACCGCTCCGACGGATCTCCCTGATCCGACAGAAGTCCGTGATGCCGATCCTGTGGAAGATACTTCGGATTTGCAGGGCTTGCAGGCTGATGTGGAGGAGGTCAAAGAATACGTGCTCTCCCTGGAAGCGATGGAAGCCTCGTGGGTTCAGGTGACGATCGACGATGAAGATGTTCGGGAAGCCTTGCTTCAACCCAATGACGCCGTTGAATGGAAGGCCAGTAAAAAATTTCGTTTAACACTTGGCAATGCGGGCGGTGTTCGTGTACAACTAGACGGTCGTGACTTGGGTCCGTTTGGGCCGAGCGGTCAGGTTGTACACAAGGACATTTTGGGAGAATCTGCTGTTGAGTTGAACTGAAATTCCGCTTCTCGTATTCATCCTCTCTTTTTGCCGGCGTAGCTCAGGGGCAGAGCAGCTGATTCGTAATCAGCAGGTCGGTGGTTCAATTCCACTCGCCGGCTCCGTTATTCCAATAATTTATGACTCACACATGAATGAACCCCCCTCAGTTTTAAATGTTGTGCTATTCAAATTCCTGATGCTCATGATTCTTTTTGCGCCGCTTGTATATGCGGAAGATTTTGAGATCGAAGCCGTAAAAATCTCAAAAAATTTTTTCAAGCTTTTCGAAAAACCCATTTTGATTCAAACCCGAAACTGCGATGAAATGGCTCAGCATCAAGGCCCTTTTCTTAAGATCGATACGGACTCCAAAATAATCCGCTTTCGTCAAGCCGAGGAAAAATGTGAGGTCAAGGCGGCCTACAAACGGAGTGTTGAAGGGATGGGCAGTTACGCTGTGACCGTCACGCGCGAAGAGGAAGATTGGTATGCCGTTTTAGATACGGCTTCGTACATTAAAACAAAAGGGTGCGACCGTCTTGCGCAAAATCGACAGGCCGTCCTCTCCTTGAGCGGAACCGGTTTTGGCAGTTTACACATTGAGCATTCAGAATGTCTTGTGGAAGGGATTTACACAAAAATAGAATAGCGCCTGCACCGCGCGGGACACCTTTTTATTCTCAAAAACGTCCTTAACCGCTTCATTTGGTCCGCTTGCCTTGAAAAAACCGTCTGCCCCCGCCTATGCAGAATACAAGGTGAGGCCCTTCGTTTTTTAAAAGAAAGCGCTGATTAAATTTGAGTTGCTTTTAAAATGTCGTTTTGACTTCTTCCAATCGCCCCAGTACAATTCCTTTCGTTTTGATGATTTAACCCGAAAGAGTAAAAGATGCTTTATTCCGCCTCCCGTTTGGATACCTACCGGCAATGTCCGCAAAAATTTAAATTTACTTATATCGACGGCATCACGACCGATTCCGAAGGCATCGAAGCCTTCATGGGCTCGCGTGTGCATGAAACGCTTGAAACACTTTACACGGATCTCAAATTTTGTAAGACCGTGACGTTGGAATCCCTGCTGGATTTTTATCATCGAAGCTTTCGAAAGGCCTGGCACGACGAGGTAAAAATCGTCCGTGAAGACTTGACGCCTGATAATTACGAGGCCTTGGGTGAAAAATGTATCGTGGATTATTACAATCGTTATGCGCCTTTTGACCAGGGCCGTACTTTGGGCATTGAGCATCGCATCGAATTGAATTTGGATGCGGAAGGCAAGTACAGACTGATCGGATTCATTGATCGCATCAGCCAGCCCAAAGACAAGGTGGTTTGGATTCATGATTACAAAGCCAAATCCTTCCTTCCCAGCCAGCAGGATCTTGATGAAGACCGTCAGTTGGCCTATTATCAAATGGCGATCAAACAACTCTGGCCGGATGTCGAAGAGGTGGAGCTGGTTTGGCATTATTTAATGTTTGATCAGGAAATTCATTCCCGTCGCAGTGCGGAAGCGCTGGAAACGCTGCGCGAGGAAACCATCGCGCTGATTCGGGAAATCGAATCCGCCACAACCTTTCCCAGCAAAAAGAGCGGTCTTTGCAACTGGTGTGAACATCAAGCCATTTGCCCGCAATTCAAACATCTTTTTGAAACCCAAAACCTGCCCAAAAATGAATACGAGGGAGAGACCGGTGTGCAGTTGGGTGAACGACTGGTTTATTTGCAGGCCGAAGAAGAAAAGATCAAAAAGGAACTTAAAAAAGTCAAAGAAGCCCTCACCGATTACACAAAAAAGAAGGGCGTCGAAACCGTCTTCACTAAAGATCACAAAATTTTGGTCAAATTTTACAACAACATCAAATTCCCCGGCCGAAAAGACCCGGGTCGTCAAAAACTGGAAGAGGCGGTCAGAGCCGCCGGACTTTGGGATGAAGTTTCGTCACTCGATGTTTTTGCCTTGGCGAAACGCATCGAAAAAAACGGATGGGACGGGGAACGCATTGAAGCAATCAAAAAATTCGGCACCCCCGATCAAACGCCCTGGATCAAAGCCTTTCCCAAAAACCAAGGGCGGGGCGGGCGATGATAAGGAAACGCGGATTAAATGAGGAGGAGTGATGACGCAATATTTTAAAGATGTTCTAAAAAGATCCCCTCTCTTTTTTTATGTACTCTCGGGCCTGCTTGTCGGCACAGCCGCATCACTTAACGCCGCGCCGCCGGTCAAAGATGCCGGGCGTTATTTTCCCGATGAGGTCGGGATGCGCTGGACCTATGAGGGCACGATTGAAGAAAAAATTCAGCAAATTGCAACCTTTACAAACATTACGACGGTCAAAGGCTTTAAGCAAAAAGACGGGGTAAACGTCATAGTCTTTACCGAAAGCAATGAAGGCAATCAAGGGCCTTCGCAGAGTTATTTTTCACGCAATGCGGACAGCATTGTTTATCACGGCGGCGAGCCCACCACGGCTTTTGAAGAAAAACTGGTACCCTATTTAGTGATGAAATTTCCCCTGCATGTCGGTGAATCCTTTGTGCAGGTTGAAAAAAAGGCCGTTCCTTTCGGACGGGATTTGGATCAGGACGGGATTGAAGAATTGGCGGAAGTGAAAGCAGAAGTGACTGTAGCAGGGTTTGAAACGGTTTCCGTCCCTGCCGGTGTATTTAAAGATGCCTTCAAGCTCAACGGGTTTATGAGTATTAAATTCACGCTTTCCTCAAACAATACGGTCGTTGAACTCACCGACAAAACCACCACCTGGTTTGCACTGGATGTCGGCATGGTCAAATCAATCGAAACCGTTGCATTCCCGGAAATCGGCCCCATCCCGAAAACATCAAGCGTCATCAAAGAAGTCCTCAAAATCATGCCGGAAAAGTAGAACGAAAATCACGCGTGCCTTTGCGATGACCGCCGAAGCCGGGAATTTTGGCCTCGAAAAAACAATTCATGACTTAATCAGCGCTTCCTTAAAGCCCTGCGTTTTTAATTGAAGTCCTCCTCATCTTCGTCATCATCTTCTGTCGAAAAAGTCCAAATAAAATCCGAAGCAAGGGCATTTCCTGCCAGATCTTTGATACCTGTAGTGATTGTAACATTGTAGTGTTCGTCCGGCCTGAGATCCGCTTCGGGCTCGAAAACGGCCATTTGTCCCGACAAAAAGAGGTTTTTTGCCTGTGCGCCCTTGCTGAGGTCGAAGGTCTCCGCGGTCAGCGTCGCCGGATCGACGGGCTCGCTGAAGAGAACGGTTATGATGCTGTCAAGCCGCACATCGGATGCCCCGTTTGAGGGGCTGACGGAGAGGATGCGGGGCGCTTCCGTATCCAATCCGGCGCCGGGATCCGGAACCGGGCCCGGTGCCGGCGCGGCAAGCGTGGTGAGCCTCTGCGCAAACACCTCGGACAATGCGTTGCCGGCCTTGTCAGTCGCGCCCCGGTTTACGGTGAAGACGTAGGATGTTGAAAACTTCAGATTGGACAGCGGTTTGAGACGCGCGGTAATGCCGTCCGTTGCGATCCTGGCCGGAATCGCGGTCGGTATGCCGGCTTCATGAAGAAAGAAGGTCTTTTCGTTCAGGGTTTCGGCATTCATGGTTTTGTTGAAGGTCACACTGAGCCCCCGGTTTAAGGGGAAGTCAGTGTTGTTTTCATCCGACGGGCTGCTTGAAACCACCTTCGGCCCCGATGCCGGAACAATGCCGCCGCAGGCAGGCATCAAGCAAAGCAGAAAAAACAGCGCGCCCTGCAAAAAACCATGCGAATGAACACGGATTTTTCTTTTTAATTTCATCTCACACCCTCATGTTGAATCACGGCAAAATCGTGCGCCTTTGCGCCCGCACAGGCTACAGGATAAAGCTGATTTTCAGTTTTCCCAAAAAAGCCGGATCTGTGTTGTCGAAAGCGGAACCGGGCAGGAAAAAGGCCGCAAGCCACTCAAAGCGTAATCTTGCGTTTGTTTTCCAAGCGAAGACCAGGTCGATTTCATCGCCCAAATTGCGTGATTTTCCATTGGGGTCTTCTTTAATGCCCGCATCCCGGAGCACATTTTCTCTTCCCGCGTAGGCCCACACCTGAGTGTAACGGTGATAGACAATGTCTATGGAAGCCTTTTTGGCGGGACGGAATCCGAACCCAAGCGTTGCCACCATAAGATTGCTTAGTTCCGGCTCAAAGAGTTCGCCGTATTGTTTGATTTTTGTGACGCCGCGCAGCTTGGCATCATTGTCTTGCAGCCCCGTCTGACGGAAGCTTCTGTCGCGTGCATCGTCGGGGTTCGCATCGCCCGAACCAAAGGCGTAGGCCAGGGTGAGGGCCGGTTTGTAAGGGTGTTTCAGCCGCGAAATCCAGCCGAGATCAAAACCGTACCCCAGCACATCCCGTTGTTTTTCATCTCCCGTAACCAGTGCCGATTCCAGCCAGTACCGCTGTCTTTTCAAGGATTTTCCATGCAGGGAGATGCCGATGAAATTCAAGTCGAAATCGGGGTCGGCTTCATTGAATTTTCCGCGGCGGTTGATGAAATAAAAGGCGGTCTGATCTTGTTTCCAAATCCTGTAAAGTCCGAAGAACATGAGGTTTTTAATCCGGTCTGCCGTATTTTCGGGATCAAAAACATTGCTGCTGTAAGATAATTGGAGCCTGAGCCCGTCTTTTTTATAAAAAATGCGCACCGCGTCAAGCGTGTCGTCATAAACCCATTCGCGCCGGTCTTTAAAGCGTTGCCGCCCCACGCGCAGGCGCAGTGCCGGGTGCAAAAAACGCGGCCAAGTCACATGCCCCTTTCTAAAGCTGAGCCTTGTTTCATCGCTTGTCTTCCCGCGTCCCTCTCTGTGACGGATGACACGTGTGAGCCCAAATTCTCCAAAAAAGGCAAGTCCCGGGGGCAAAGCTTTTATTTGCGGCAGGTAGAGGCCTGCAAATGTAAGCTCCCCTGTCGTTCGGGTGTCCCGGTCATCACGGCGCGTACGCAGATCTCGGTTATCCCGGAGGCGGACTTCCAAATTCATTTTCGCACCCCAGGAAAATGCCGGGCTGCGCCGGTGGCGCAAGGGGGGGGAAGCTTCCGGATCAATGGCCGGAGCGTCCTTTGTTTTCTCGGCCGCGTGCGCGGGTTTCGGAAAAGCAAGAAAAAAACAAAACCCCAGGCAGAAAATCACGAAGGCCGGTTGACGCATCACCCCCTTCATGAAATCCCCTGAAGCGTATGGGCGGCTCGGCTCAAGTCATAATAGTATCCGCCTTTTGCGAGCAGGTCTTGATGCGTGCCCTGCTCGACCACCCGGCCGTTTTTCAAAACGATGATTTGATCAAAATCCCGGATGTCATGCAGTTGATGCACGATGACCAAGGCCGACCGGCCCTTTTGGAAGCGTGCCATCGCCGCCTGAACGGCCTTGGAGGATGCGGCGTCTAAGGCGGCTGTGGGTTCGTCCAGAATGAGAATGGAAGGTTGCCGGATGATGGCGCGGGCCAAGGCGATGCGCTGCCGCTGTCCGCCGGAGAGCGTGCAGCCCCGTTCGCCGACCCGGGTTTCATAGCCCTCGGGCAGAGCTTTTATAAAGCCTGCGGCGCAGGCAAGTTCTGCGGCTGCTTCAATTTCCGTGTCCGTCGCATCGGGTTTCCCGTAGGCGATGTTTTCCCGGATGCTCGCGCCGAGCAGAACGGATTCTTGCAAGACGAGTGCGATTTCACGGCGCAGGGACTTTCGCGCGTATTTTCGGATATCCACGCCGTCGATGCGGATTTCACCCGCCTGAAATTCGTAAAGCCGCAACAAGAGTTTCGCGATTGTCGATTTCCCCGCGCCGGAAGCTCCCACAAGCGCGACCCGCTGCCCCGGTGCGACGGAAAAGGAAACCTGATCCAGTATTTTCCGGCCGTCATCGTATGAGAAAGAAACGGACTCAAACCGAATCTCTCCGCGCAGGTTTTCGGCGTAAACGGGCTTCGCCGCGTCTGAAATTTCGGGCTCTTCATAAAAGAGGGCCGCAATGCGCTTTGCGCTGACCCTTGCTTTTGAAAACTTGGACAAAAGACGCGGCAATTTTTTTAAAGGGGTATACATTTGTTTGAGATAAGACATGAAAACCAGCAAGTCGCCCGGTGTCATGAAGCGATGAAGGACTTGCTGCGATCCGAAAAAAATGGCGGCGGCAATGCCGACGGCACAGATGATTTCGACCGTGCGCGTGCTGATCGCCGTCAGGCGTGTTATGCGAATCGAGCGCTCCAGTGTTTCGCTGCTTTCGCTCTCAAAACGCGCCTTTTCATAAGGCTCGCGCGCATAGGACTGCACGAGGGGAATCATGGTCAGCAGTTCATTGATTCTGCTCGCGATCCGGCCTTCTTCCTTGCGTTGTTTTTTTGCCTGGTGCTTGATTTTTTGAAAGGCATAAAAAAGCAGGGCGATCAGCGGAGGAAGCGTCAATGAAACCAGCAGCGTGAGTTTCCAGTTCAACAAAAACATCACCGTAAACATGCCGATAATCTTCATCAAGTGTGCCGCGAAATTGAGGGCGGATTCCGAAAAAAGCTCTTTTAGAATTTTTGTATCGCCCGAAATCTTGGTCATGAGTTCGCCCGAGCGCGCACGGTCGTGAAAGGAAAGCGAGAGGTGTTGCAGATGGTCGAACAGCGCCCGCCGGATAACATAAACAAAATGAAAGCTGATGCGGGAGGTAATGAGGACCTGAAAATAGGAGAACCCCCCCTGCAACAGGGCAATGATGAGTACTGCACCTGCCAGGACCGTCAGGGAAAAGGTATGGCCTTTTGCAAAGACGGGCTCCAAAAAAGAGTATGATTCCGGCAAGGGATTCGGCAAAAGAATGTAATCAAAAATAATTTTGAGGGGCCAGGGGCCGAGCAATTCCGTTGCGGTAAAACCGATCAAGCAGAGCACTGCGGCGAAAAGGGCACCCTTGACCTCTGAAAGATGGTTTAAAAGCAGGTGCTTAAAACGGGTTTGTTGGTATGTCTTCATGAAATGCCGCTCCCAAGGGTTTTTAGAATATGCAGGCGTTCTTCACAAATTTCCATCAAGGATGCCGTGAATGCGCGGCGCTCCGGGAACAAAGTGCTCAAGTAGATATGCCGGATGAGCGTCAAGGTGGTGTAGGCCCTGACGGATGCCCGGACCTTTTCCCCGGAAAGGGCCGCAAAGCGCGCTTCCATGAGTGCTTCGAATGCGTGCGATTGACGGGTATCGCCCGTTGTTCTGAGGCTTTGCTCCGTGACGTGGGCGATGAAATTTCCAATATCGAGACCCGGATCCCCCAGACAATAGAGGTCAAAATCGATCAGATGAAGTCTTCTGTTGTCCACGATGACCTGGTCGGCATAAAAATCGCGATGAATTCCGGTGAGGGTGGGAACGGGTGTCATTGCCCCCAGCCGGTCCGCCGCATCCAAAATCCGGCGGATGCGTCCGCTCCATCGCAGGTTTTTCAAACCGACTTTGGGCAGGTGTTCATGAAGGATGCGCAGTTCATCCATCATCAGGTGCACCCGTTTTGCGGGAACATTGGCCCGGTGCAACTTGTGTGCGGCTTCCGCGATTTTAATCGCCAGCCATTGATGCTCTGTCTTTAAGAGGAGCTCTGTTGCAAGGCGCCCCGAAACTTTGCGCTGTAGCCACATCCGGAAGGCCGGAAGGGTTCCGACGGTTTCGGGCACGGCAATCTCATCTTCGCAGTCCGCCTGAAATCCGGCTGCCCAGAATGCCTTTTGCAAACGGTAGTCGGCCTTGCCGTAACGCCGGACACGCACTTTTCCAATGAAGGTTGCGCATGAGCAGGATGCCTTCGGCTGTTTGCATGCGATATCGTATTCGATTAAACAGCGCCGCGCGGGTTTGTAACGAATGACCCGGATTTCCCGTAAACGGGCCGGGGTGTTTTCCGAGAACAGTTGCGGCAAACGTTTGCGGAATTCCTTTTCAACGGCCGCAGGATCGATTGCCGCCGCAAGCGTCGGCATGGCCGCATCACGGCAGATGCCGAAGGGGTCGCGTACGGTCACATTCATGGGCATTGCTCCTTATGCATGATGTCCGTCCAAAGTGCGAGCAAGCGATCCCCTTGATGCGCGATTGAAAAGCGTTGCGCAATGATCTTCCGGGCGGCTTGCCCCATGCGAAGGGCCCGGTCCGGATGCGAAAGCAGGGCCTTGATGCCCTCGGCCAAGGCCGGGGCGTCGCCGGGGGTGACGAGGTAGCCGGTTTTGCCCGTTTGCACGAGTTCGGGAATCCCGCCGACTGCGGTGGCCACAATAGGCACGCCGCAGGCTGCAGCTTCCAAGAGGCTCACGGGCATGCCTTCGCTGGTACTGCTTAAGACGGCAAGGTCGGCCCGCTGCCACCAGGCCAGGACTTGACGGCTGTCCGCCGCGCCGGTCAATACCACGGTCTTTTCCAGCCGGTGTTTTCTTCGCATCGTTTCAAGTGCCGCGCGGCTGCGGCCTTCCCCGATGATGACGCATTGAAAGGCGACGCCCTGGTTTTTTAAAATCCTGCAGGCGGACAAAAGCAGGCCCAGGTTTTTAACCGGGACAAGCCTTGCGACACAGACAATGTGCGGCTGTGTGTTTGCCTGTTTATTGGGCCGAAATACGCGGGTATCGACCCCTGAAGCAATGACCGTAAGCTTCCGTTTCGGCACAGCGAAGGTTTCGGCAATATAGGCCCGGTTGGCCTCGGAGACCGTGATGACTGCCGCAGCTTTTGCCGCACGTTCCCGAAAATCGGCGGGAGGTCGGCGGTAGATGTCGTAGCCGTGCGCCGTAAAGGTGAGGGGGCATTTGCATGCCGAGGCCAGTGCAAGGGCTTCCGCCGTCGGCTCTGTTGCAAAGTGGGCGTGGATTAAATCCGGTTTGAAGGCTGCAAGTGTTTCGGCGAAACGCTCCACACCGTAGACGGTTTCTTTTTCCAGGCCGGCCTTCCGCACAATGTCGTGCACAACGGGATCATCTGGGCGTTTCATGGAGAGGATGCAAATCGAAAGCCCGCGTTTTTTAATCTCCGCAATTTCCCTGGCGATAAAGGTTTCCGAAAGCTTGGGGAAGACCTTCAGCACGTAGGCGATGCGTGCCGGTTTATTTCTTTTCATGACACCTCCTTTTTTTCTTCGAGCCGCTTAAAAACCGAAACGACACGGGCGGCGTTGTGATCCCAGGTGTAATTTGCGCGGATTTCTTTGGCGGCGGCCTGCCCCATCTGCCGGCTTAAACGGGGGGCGGCCAGCAGTTGTTCACAGCATGCGACCAAGGCTTCCGTCTCGCCGGGAGGGTAGAGCAGACCGGTTTGGCCGTGGGTGATGATTTCTCCGATTTGT
The DNA here is from genome assembly GCA_027020665.1 of Nitrospira sp. GTDB lineage: Bacteria > Nitrospirota > Nitrospiria > SBBL01 > JAADHI01 > JAADHI01. The sequence goes on along the minus strand of JALUVJ010000080.1, from coordinate 14,913 downwards.
CCGGCATCCGCGGCCACAACGGTCACACCGCAGGCCATGTATTCAAAGAGCTTCAGGGGCGAAAAATAAAAATCATGCTCAAGTTTTTCGTAGGGCGCGAGAGCGATGTCAAAGCACGGGACGAGTGCCGCAATCTTTTTATGGGAAATCGCGCCCGTGAAGCAGACAGAGTCTGCGCACCCCAGGGCATCGAAGGCCCGCTGCAAGGCCGGACGCAGCGGGCCTTCCCCGGCAATGACCAATTGCATGTCCGGATGTTTCGGGCGGAGCCGTTCAAGCAATGCGGGCAGGGCGCCTACCCCGTGCCAGGGCCGAAGCCCGCCCACAAATCCGATGACGGGGCCTGTGCCCAATCCCCATGTGGCCCTTGTTTTTTTTGTATCGGTATTTTTTTGAAAAGCCTGAAGATTGACGCCGTTTGGGGAAACATGGACACGCCCGGGGTCTGCGCCCGCCGAAACGGCGTATTGTTTGAGCAAGGCCGAAACACTCAGGATGGCGTCACTGCGTTTTAAAACAAAGTCTTCGGTTTTTTTTGCCAGGCCGCCCAGGCATTCCCCCCGGTATGCCGACTGCTCATCGGCCAAGGGGGCATTTAATTCCAGAATCAGGGGTTTGTTCAAGGTTTCCGCGACCATGACCCCGACGGTAGAAAAAAGCGCGGCCCGCTCGTAAATCAAGTCGGGCGGGTGTGTTGTGAAACGGCGGAGCAATTGATGCGCCATTTCCTTGTTGTAGAGCATGCGACGGATTTGTCCGGGCAGGGGTGTGGTTTCGCCCAACATCTCTTCAAATTCCGTCAAGTCTTTCATGGTTTCGCGGTTAGCGGGGGCCGGCGGCAGATGCAGCAGGCGGCTCGCGATTTCTTCCGGGTTTTCCCAAAGGTTTTTTTGAAGTTTGGGCGCGGCAAGGGTAACGGAATGCCCCGCACGTTTTAGGGCTGCGATCATCTCCCGCACATGCACGGCGGCGCCTTTTGTTCCGAGTACCGGGATGCCGAAATCGGCACAGATGTATAGGATTTTCATGGTTTTTCCTGCCTTTCTTGTTTGCTTAGATACTGAAGACATTTCTCCAAAAGGATGGCGACACGATGTTTCGCATCCTTTTCCTGGTGTTGCAGATGGTAAAGTGCGATTTTCAGAGCAGCGCAACAATAATTTGGAATGAGTCTTTCTTTCCAGGAATGGGGGACTTTTGAAAAATAGCGTGCTTTGAGCCCCCTCAAGGCCGACGCGACGACCTCTTGGGGAATCTGCCCGGTTTCCGAAAGGAACTCAATTCTGACGATGAGGGAGGCAATGTCGTAAACAGGATCACTCATCGCGGCCGCATCCAGGTCAATCAGGGTGACACGTGCGCCGTCGATAAAAATATGTTCGGGCTTGAGATCCAGATGCGCCGGACAAAGCACGACATCTTTTATCCGGGATTGAATTTGAAAGAAGAGCTGCCGGGATTTTTCCTGCAGTTCCGGACAAACCTCCCGGATAAACCGGACGGCTTTTTCCGCACCCTTCAAACGCACCGCTTTTGATTGATGTTTAAACAATGCACAAGGGCTGAGGTGAAAATGCGCAAGAGCCTCGGCCGTTTTCTCCAATGTCTGTTCAATAGAGACCCCGTTTAAAATAAAAACACTCAAAGGGATGCCCTGTGCCGCTTCGAGCACCAGGGTCTTTAATTGTTTTGAATAAGTGATGGCGTTGACGATATAAAGCCCTTGTTCCTTGACCGGGAAGTCTTTTTTAAGTTGCACAAGTTGTTCAAAAATATGACGGCCGTCTTCCTTTTGGAACACTTTGAAATAAAGTGTTTTTTTGATGTTTTCTTTGGTCCGAAGATGTTCCGCTTCAAAATCGCAGCGAAATGTTGCGCCCAAAAGAGGACGGTACCGGATCAAGGTTAATGTGTTTTCCATCATTTTCCAGTCCTTAAGCCACGGATTCAGAAGCAGCTTTTCACGCATCATTAAACGGTCGTTCAAGAGCAGGGGCAGTGTCGGCAAATGATGATCCTGCGGGTAAGTCTGGAGGATCAATTTGAGCGCGGGCAGATATAAAACAGGCTCCAGAATAAGGGTGGATAAACTGATATTCCACCATGAATCGGAGTTTAAGATACGCTTGTAAAGCTTCTTCATGTGCTCAGGCGTACTTCGGCTGATTCCGGTGACCCATAGTGTTTTGTTGTGTTTTGTGAGCTGATCATGGAGCGTGAGTTGATACTGCACGATGACCCGCTGGCCTTTTCGGTATCTGAACCGGTGAACCTTGCAATCGGAAATATGGTAGATATGGTAATGCCCCTCTCCGGTCGGACGGAGTTGATTCCTAAAAACGCCCAACATTTTTTGGGGGTCCAACAGCGTTTTTAATTGAGGCATTTCCGCATCTTCCAATGTCAGTTGTCGATCTGGGTGATCCTGCGGCAATTCCTTGTTCCGGTCCTTTTCACGCACCTGCGGGTACACCTTTCATTTTGTTGAAAAAGCCTGCGATTTCCCGCCCCCGTTTTTTCGGTTTTGATGCTTTTTCCGAAGACAACAAGTGATAGGGGACACGCGGTTTTTCATCCTTCAAAAGATCACTCAAGGCACGGCTGGCTTTTATTGCACCGTTTAGGGTCAGGCCCGCCGCATGGGGGGGAAGCGGGCCGCGTCCCTCAAAACCCATCTGAATTTCCTTGAGCAGGTTTTCAGGATTTAAACGGGCCGGATGGAGCATCCGCACCAATCCGCGCGCCGAGAAAGACTCCGCGCGAATCAACTGCTCGATTCGGGGCTTGACCCGCGGCACGATAATCGCCTGCTTTTGCAAAGACATGATTTCGCAAAATGAATTGTATCCGCCCATTGAAACGACAAGGTCGGCCGCATTCATATAGCTGTACAAATCCGAGGTGAAATCGAGCACGGAGACGGGAAGCCCTTTCAAACAATAGGCGTGGAGCTGTTTTCGTTCGGCTTCGGCCATGAAGGGGCCTGGAACGATGAGAGAATCAAAACCCGGGTCCTCCGGATGAAGATGATCGGAGAGCATCCTTAAATAAGTGTTCATGAGCGGAAATCCGTCTTCCCCTCCGCCTGCGGTCACCAGGATGAGACGGTCGGTCTTCATATTGAGTGCGCGCCTGATGGCCTCGGGCGGTTTTGCGGTTTTAGGCCTGCCGATATAACCGCAAGAAATGATTTTATTTTCCGTTCTGGGTGAGAGCCGGTAGGCTTCAACGGGGTCGTAAATGGACCGGTTGCCGTACAGCAAGATCGCATCATAGGTCTCGTCCATTAATCGGTAGAGTCCCTGGCGTCTCCAGTCTTCGCAAACCTTCTCGGCATCATCTTCAATATCGCGCATGCCGAGTACGCGTTTTGTTTCGGGCCGGGCTTCTTTCAAATAGGCCAGTGCGGACAGCATTTCCCCCCGGACGCCTGCCGGGGCCTTATCCACCAGGACGATGTCCGGTTTAAAATGCCGGACGGTTTCCAAGATAATGGTCTCACGGAGGGCCTTGAGGGTTTTAAAGGGAAGTCTCAGCGTGCGCGAACAATAATCCCCCGTTGCGGATTTGCCGACGCTCGGCAGTTTAATGATATCGAGCCGCTCCGGCAATTCGAATGCATGGGCTTGGGGGGAGCCGGTTACCAGAAGCTGTGTCGCTTCCGGGCAATCCAGCGCCACTTGCCGCGCGATGGCCAAGGTCCGTTGCATGTGCCCTAAACCGTAGGTGTCATGGGAATAATAAAAAATCCGCATCGTTTTCCTCCGTGATGTCGGGGGGAGACCCAACTACAATATTGAAGTTTTTGATTCTGAACATCCAAGCTCCGTCTTGGATGCGTCAACCCGCTTTCTTGCTTAATTTGGGATAATTTTCCCAAATTATATTTAATGGTAATCGGTACAAAGCAAAATAGGGGCCAGTTGAGGCTAAGCGGATAAAAAACATCTATGTATTTGATAATTAAGATAAAATAAATATGAAATCATTGACGGCCCCACGATGAATTGGGGCATTTCACTGAAATTTCAGTGAAATGCCCCAATTCATCGTAAAGGATTGTATGATATGGACATGCTTTGTCTTATCGGGTAAAGTGGCCGAATAGGGGTTCCCGGACGATGGCATTTTTTTCTAAAAAAGTCTCTCCTTTTAATCTTTTACGTTGGTACGGCGTCCTTAGCTTCGTCTGTATCGTGTTGATCTCAACGATTTCAGGCTTTTTGCTTTCGGAATTTCTAACCAAAAATATGCTGGAACGTGACGGCTTGATTACGATGCAATTTGTTCAAAGTCTCACCAAGGCCGCGCACGGGAGTATTTATTTTGAAGAGGCGGATGACGGCGAGGCCAAAAGGGTCTTTGAAAACCTGTTCAAACGCATTTCAGCCATGCCCGAAGTCGTGCGTGTCAAAGCCTACAACAAACAAGGCAGGGTGCTTTGGTCGGACGATGCGCGTTTAATCGGACACAGCTTCATGCCGAATCCGGAACTCATGATAGCACTTTCCGGCACACTCGCGGTTACGAGCGGTTATTCGGGGAAACCCGCCAAAGGGGAACATGTCTTTGATGAAAACGTGCCTTATTTTGCCGAAGTTTACCTTCCCATCTGGAATACGCGCGGGGATAAGGTCGTGGGCGCCTTTGAAATCTACAAGACCCCCGCGACTTTATCCGAGGCCATCAAAAAAGGGAATCAACTGATTTGGCTGAGTGCGGGTTTGGGCGGGCTTTTTCTCTTTGCCGTGCTTTATTGGATTGTGAAGCGCGCGACCCATACGATTTATAAACAGCAACAACAATTGGTCGAATCGGAAACGATGGTGGCCATCGGAGAGATGTCCTCGGCGGTTGCCCATGCCATTCGAAACCCTTTGGCGGCCATCCGATCCTCTGCGGAAGTAGCATTGGAAAGCCATTCGCCACAGCCCTATCCCGAAATAGCGAAGGATATTATTTTAGAGGTTGACCGTATCACCGGCTGGATCGGCGAATTGCTTGCTTATGCGCAGTTATCCTTCGGCACATCCTCTGCGATTCAAATCAATGATGTGATTCGAAGCACCTTCGAAACCCTTGAACGAAAAATGAATGCGCGTGAAATCGAGCTCTTCCTTGATTTGCAGGAAACGCTTCCAAAAATTAAAGCCGACGAAGCCCCGCTGCGCCACGTATTGATTAATCTCGTTCACAATGCCATCGATGCCATGCCCGTCGGCGGAAAAATCTTTGCCAAGAGTTCCTACCTTCGGGACGAAGGCTGCCTTGAGATCAGTATTCGCGATACCGGAACCGGGGTTCCAAAAGATCAAATTAAAAAAGTGTTCAAGCCGTTTTATACAACAAAACGGACCGGAACCGGCGTCGGGCTGTCCCTGGTCAAGCGGATTATCCGCCGTTACAATGGAAAGGTTTTCTTGGAGAGTGAAGCAGGTCGGGGAACGACGGTCCGCATTCGGATTCCCCTTGCCACCCTCGGGAAATTCTGAATAAACCATATAAGGAGTGCCATGTCACACGGAATTCTTGTCATTGAAGATGAGCCGACCCTGGCAAAAAATATCAAACGCTATCTGGAGGGATATCAATATGATGTCCGGATCGCCGCAAACGGCGCAAGCGGGCTTCGTGAAGTGGAGGCTTTTAAACCGGATCTGGTTTTGTTGGATCTTCAACTGCCGGACGCCGACGGCATCGATATTTTAGGCAAAATCAAAAAAATTGATGCGCCGGTCATCGTGATTATCATGACCGCGCACGGGCAAATACAGACAGCCGTTGATGTGATGAAGGCCGGCGCTTATGATTTTTTGAGTAAACCGCTTGTGCTGAAGGAATTAAGGGTTCTATTGGATGCGGCCATCGGCCAATCGCGCATACAGGGCGCCCTTTCTTATTATCAGGAGAAAGAGGCCGGTGAGACCCTGCTCGGCGAATCCAAGGAAATGCTGAACTTAAGAAAACAGATCGATAATTTGAACCGTTCGGAGCAATTGCTTACCGAAGGGGCGCCGCCCGCCGTTCTCATTACGGGCGAAACGGGCACCGGAAAGGAACTCATCGCGCGCGCACTGCACTACGGGGGGCCCAGAAGGAAAATGCCCTTTATCGAAGTCAACTGCTCTTCCATTCCCGAACAGCTTTTAGAGGCGGAACTCTTCGGTTATGAACGCGGTGCCTTTACCGATGCCAAAGAAAAAAAATGCGGGCTGTTCGAGGCCGCAGACCAGGGAACGCTTTTTTTGGATGAGATCGGGGACATTCATATTTCCCTGCAAGCCAAACTTCTCAAAGCCTTGGAAGAAAAGGTCATCCGGCGCCTGGGCAGTCTCCGGGAAAAAAAGGTGGACGTGCGCATCATTGCGGCAACGAATCAATCCCTGGAGACCCTGGTGCGAGACGGGCGGTTTCGATCTGACCTTTACTTTCGCCTCAACATGATTCATATCAAATCACCGCCTTTAAGAACGCTGGGCCGGGATATCCTCTTTTTGGCCGATCATTTTCTTGCCAAACAATGCAAACGGTACAGAAAAAAGATCAAGGGCTTCACGCCCGAGGCGGAAAAACTGTTATTGTCCCATGCCTGGCCGGGCAACGTGCGTGAACTGCGCAACTTTATCGAACAGCTTGTTTTTCTCTCGGAGCGGGAAAGCATCCGCGCAGAAGACATCCGGCTCAATCCCGGTTTTTTAAAACGGCAAGAGATTGATAAAAAAGGCGCAGGCGGCGCGGGGCAATTTCACTTGCCTGCGGAAGGGATTGCGATGGAGGTTGTCGAGCGGCACTTTGTCCTTCAGGCCCTCGAACGGACAAACTGGAATGTCAGCAATGCGGCGAAATTACTTGGTTTTTCCAGGGATACCCTGCGTTATCGCATGGAAAAATACAATCTCGTCCCGCCGCCTAAAACAAGGAAGCTCTGAGTCAAGCACATTGGGGGATTTGCCCCGATTTTGTCGCCCGCCCCACTTCAATATGACAATAAAACCTTGCTCATTCTGGGTGCTTTAGTATTTTTAGCTTATTTATCAATTACTTATGTGTGTTTCTCTGTTTGGCCTATTTATTGCTATTTGGGGAGGGGTGAAAGGGAAAATATTGCCGTATGCTTTATTTTATATTGGGTGGGATCGGAGGAACAGGGATTATTGCGGGGCTCCGCAAAGAAAGGGGCACGGGTTTATGAAGGCAAGCGATGTTTATCCGCCATCCCCCCGCTCCCTTTTCCGGGACGGACCGTGCAAGCTTCCTTAATCTTTTAAGCTTTTCGGAGACGCCGGGCCTGTAAGACCCCATCCAGACTTTCGACTTTTTTGAGAACTTTTTCGAGGTGTTTGATATTGGAAATGTCCACAATGATCTGGAAGTTGCCCTTTTGATCTTCCGTGGTTTTAATCTCTGCATGGCTGATGTTTGCGCCCGCGTCCGAAATGGCCGAGGTCACGGCAGCAAGCAATCCGGGCCGGTCGAGTGTGAGCACGGAAATGTCAATAGAGTGTTTGCCTTTGAATGTTTTGTCCCAGTCCACATGAACAAGACGTTCTTTATCGGCATCCAATTCGTCCAGGTTTGTGCAGTCCGCCGCATGAACGGAGAGGCCCCGTCCGCGCGTGATAAACCCGATGATTTCCTCTCCCGGCACGGGATTACAACATTTCGAGAGATGAATTAAAATATCGTCCATGCCTTTGACTTTGACTTCACTCTGTCCTAAGCCCGTTTTCCGAATAAGTTTTTCGGTAATGCCTTCCTTGATCTGCGATTTGGGCAACAGGTTTCGAAGCACTTGATGCGCTGAAATTTTACCGTAACCAATCGCAATCAAAAGATCTCCGATGGTTGTAATGCCTTGGTCTTTGACTCCGTTTAACAATTCTTTGGATTTGAGGGTTTCGGAGGGGCTCAGCTTTTTTTTGCGGCATTCGCGCTCAAGGATTTTTCGGCCGAAATCCAGGCTTTGCGCACGCTCCTGCAAACCGATAAAATGTTTTATTTTTGCTTTGGCCTTCGAAGTTTTGACAAACTTGAGCCAATCTTTGTTCGGTTTTTGCGCGGGAGAGGTCAGCACTTCAACGGTGTCGCCGTTTCGAAGTGGCTGACGCAGGGGAGCAATCATGCCGTTGATTTTTGCCCCCACACAATGTTTACCGATTTCGGTGTGCACGGCATAAGCAAAATCGATGGGCGTCGACCCCTTAATCAACTCGGTTAAATCCCCTTTTGGACTAAACACAAACACAACATTATGAAAGAGATCGTTTTTAACCGAGGTCATGAATTGGCGGGTGTCCGGCAGTTCACGCTGCCACTCCAAGAGTTGACGCAGCCAGGCAAAGATCCGCTCATCTTTTGAATGAATCGTGCCGCCTTCTTTATAAACCCAATGCGCGGCAATGCCTTCTTCCGCAACTTTGTGCATTTCACGGCTTCGGATTTGGAATTCGACATGTTTGCCTTCCGGGCCAATGACCGTCGTATGCAGGGATTGGTAGAGATTTGATTTTGGAATGGCGATGTAGTCTTTAAAGCGTCCGGGGAGCGGTCGCCAAAGGGAATGAATGAGTCCCAGTACGGCGTAGCACGTCATTTTGGAATCCGTCAGAATGCGGATGCCCATGAGGTCATAAACCTCTTCAAAGGGAATCCCCTGACGTTCCATCTTTCGGTAAATACCAAAAAAATGTTTTGAACGGCCGTAGATTTCGCATTTGAAGTTGTTTTCTTTTAATGTTTTTTGAACCGTGGAAACAACAGACTTAATATAGCGTTTTCTTCCTCCGCTTCCGGCTTTTAAATTTTTGACCAGGTTTTGGTAAACATCGGGCTTGAGGGCTTTCAGACAAAGATCTTCAAGTTCGTTTTTCACCCAGCCAATCCCCAGACGATTTGCCAACGGCGCGTAAATTTCCAATGTTTCTCTGGCGATGCGTTCCTGTTTTTCCTCCTGAAGGGCATCAAGGGTTCGCATGTTGTGCATCCGGTCAGCGAGCTTAATCAGCAGGACGCGGATGTCACTCGACATCGAAATAATCATCTTTCTGAAATTCTCAGCCTGTTTTTCCTGCGTACTTTTGAAAACGATCTTCCCTATTTTTGTAACACCTTCAACGAGGAAGGCGACTTCTTCACCAAATTCCTTTTTAAGGGTTTCCGCGGTAAAGGCCGTATCTTCGACAACGTCGTGCAAAAGCCCCGCAATGACAGACTGAAGATCCAGCTTAAGGTCCGTTAAAATAACCGCAACTTCAATGGGGTGAAAAAGGTAGGGTTCTCCCGACTTTCGTTGCTGGCCCTGATGGGCCTTATCCGCAAAGGCATAGGCTTTTTTTAATCGCGCGGTGTCCACCTCTTTATTGTATGAACGAAGTCGTTTGATTAAAACATCGACCGAGATCTGTTTCGCCACCTTTTTGGCTCCCTTTCTTTTAAGACTTGTGACCATCGTGCCCGGATTGCCTCAATATAAAAAAGCGTCCTTTTTTCAAAGGGTTTCTTCAATATCGTAGGGACTGCCGAATGGCGTGTCAAGCGTTCTTCCCAAAATCAGCAATCACGGAATTCAGGTTCTTGACAGAAGATGCGCGGAATGCGTAAAATACCTCCAAAACTGTTCACCGAGATCGATCAGTCGGACGATGGCGTCCTATTCAAAAAGATAAAGTTTTTGAGTGGGGCGTTTTTTTTTGCCTCCTGTATTATCTCTTGTCAATCTTGATTTTATTGAGGAAATCAGACCGTGCCCGTCTCTGTTGCTTCTAATCCCCTCGTTGGCGCAAGTCCCGCCATGCGCGAGATTTACAATGACTTGCTGCTTGTGGGGCGGAGCAAGGCGACTGTGTTGATTCGGGGAGAAAGCGGGACAGGCAAAGAACTCATCGCTCAACTGATTCATGCGCGCAGTCCGCGTGCAAAGAAGCCTTTCATTCGTGTGAATTGCGCCGCGCTCTCCGAAACCTTGATTGAGAGCGAACTCTTCGGCCACGAAAAAGGGGCGTTTACGGGTGCCGTTCAAATGAAAAAAGGCCGTTTTGAGTTGGCCCATCGCGGCACGATTTTTTTGGACGAAGTGGGGGATCTGCCTTTGTCCGTGCAGGTCAAGCTTTTGCGCGTGATCCAGGAAATGGAATTCGAGCGTGTGGGCGGCACACAGACGCTTTCGGTGGATGTGCGTGTCATTGCCGCAACGCATCGCGATCTCGAAAAAGCCATTCTTGAGGGTTTATACCGTCAAGACCTTTATTACCGATTGAGCGTTATCCCCATTCAGATTCCGCCGCTTCGCGAACGTGTTGAAGATATCGGGCCTTTGGTCCGATATTTTCTTGACAAGTTTAACGCGGAAAATGAAAAAACCGTCGTCCTTTCCCGGGAAATGATTGATCTTTTGTCGCGTTATCACTGGCCCGGCAATGTCCGCGAATTGGAAAATTGCATGGAACGCCTCGTGGTGCTTACGCGCGGCGGGCCCGTGACTTTGAAAAATATTCCAAACGGGATGTCCGCTTATTTTAATGATATTCAACAAGTCACGATAAAACCTAAACGGGATAAACAACAAGGCTCCTTGTCCGATTCGATGCAAGACATCGAAAGAGAGGCGTTGAAAGAAGCTCTGGAGCGTTGTGCCTGGGTACAGGCCAAGGCGGGTCGCTTGCTGGGACTGACGCCCCGCCAGGTGGCTTATAAAATGAAGAAATACGCGCTTGCTTCGAAAGAGCCTGTCTAAGAAAATGGACAAGTTAAGATAATGATTAATAAGAAGATTTTTTACTTGTTTTTTTTTAGAAGATGTTGTTATGATGCCGCCGTCTACAGTCTGCTGGACAATTGGGGGGGAGAGATACTTGACCAAAGGATATACACATCAAGCAGATAAGATTTGTGAAGCGATTTCAACTTAATATGGGACAAGGAGAAAATCGAATGAAAAAAAGCAATGCTGTTTTGAGTTTATTTGCCGCCGGGGCAATGATTGTTGGCGGAGCAGGCTTAAGCTATGCTGATGCCGACGATTTGAAAGTCAGCGGTTTTGGTGCAATTGATTTTTATGTGTCGAGCGAAGCCAATGATAATCAATGCTCGGATACGAACGGAAATGCAAATAGCACAAATTGCAAAGAGATGCAATTCAACGTGCCCTATGCCGAGGTGGACTTCGAGAAAACCGTGGGCTCGGTTACAGTCAGACTGGATCTTGATTTCAACGGCACCGGTAACAATATCGCCGCAGATGACGTCGAGCAAATGAGATTTGACTGGATGCTTCCTGTCGGACAAGAGCTCGGACTGACGTTGACCGGCGGTATCTTCAATTCCCCTGTGGGCTTTGAATCCCAGGATGCCCCGGACAAACTCCAGGTTTCCAACGGACAGCTTTTTAACATGGTGCCTTCCAACCTGGCGGGCATCCAGCTTGCGGGTGGAACGGACATGGTCAGTGGAAGCCTTCTCTTTACAAACGACTGGAGAGATCCTGTGCCTTTCGCAACAAACGCTCCAACAGCAACACCTCCGGTAAATTCTGTCGGTGAAGAAAATACCCTCGGTGCTACACTTGCCATCACGCCAATGCCTGAAGTGGGATTGTCCATTGGTTATCTTGGCTCTGGCATCAAGCCAAATGAAGATACTCTCGACATTATTCTTTCAGGGACGATTATGCCGTCAGAAGACCTTTCTCTGTTATATGCCCTTGAGTATGTCACCAATGAAAAGCAGGACGGGATGGGAATTACCCTCAATGCAATGCATGGTAAGCATGGTGCAACTGTCCGATACGACACAGTTGAAACAGATGGTGTCACAGCAGAACCGACTTCACTCACCATTGCTTTACTCTGTAGCTTGGAAGAAAATCTCAAAGTGAAACTGGAGTGGAGAGATGATGATCCGGACGTTGCCGGAGCCAACTCCACTGATGCGACTACGCTTCAATTTGTCGCCTTGTTTTAAGCAACACTTTGTAAGACCCGTGCATCCCCCATCTGGGGGATGCACGTTTCAAATGGCGGGAGAAATAATTTCTCCCGCCATTTGAAACGCACGCACTGCCGGGTTTCGTTTGATCTTATGGGAAAAAAGGAGAAAACTTTAAAGAGAGTTTTATCCGGACAGGCAGATTACAATCTTTCATTCAACGACGTGGTCGCCTTATTGCTTTCACTCGGTTTCAAAAGAAGAAGCGATTGAAAATGTCGAAAGCACAATCACACTCCGGATCAAAACGGCTAAAGAAGATCAGGTTGAGATTCCAAAACCAAAAGGACGGTTACTTTTGCTTGAATGAAAAAGGGACGGCGTATGGCGACAGAGTGCATACTGAGCGGATATATTGAACAAGCTTTATCACAGGCGGTTTACGACAAACTTGAAGATGGGAACTTCAGCGGCCGAATCCCCGGATGCAAGGGTGTTCTCTCGTTCAGCGATACGCTTCGTGGATGCGAAAATGAACTGCGTTCTGTTTTGGAAGACTGGATTCTCGTCGCACTCAAGCTTGGGCATTCCTTGCCTGTAATTTCAGGTATTGATCTTAATCGAGAGTTGGTCCGTGAGCCGGTGGATACCTTGTAAGCGCAAAGATTTTATACGAAAATTGCGAAAAATGGGTTTTGACGGCCCTTTTTCCGGGAGTCGGCATCAATTTATGGTTTATAAGGAAAATCGACTAACAATTCCATCGAACGTAGAATATTCTGTTCCTCAACTTAAATTAATGATTCAGGAAGTTGAAGAAATTGTAGCCCATAAAATCATGCTTGAAACGTGGAATCATTTTTAAAAATAAAAGACGATGGCTATTTAAGGATTGGGTCTCCTCCGTCCAATTTTGAGGAGTGAAAGTCCTTCCATTAACGCTCAAAGAAGAGCGCCAACTTAACTCAATGGGGAGTATTCACGATGTTTAACACAACTAAAGGAGCAATGAATGAAAAAGAATCCGTTTTTCACTTATCTTGCCCTCCCCGTTGTTTCGGTGCTCGCTTTCATCGCACCGGGCGCTGCAAATGCCGCAGGGGTGTCGCAAGGTCTATTTACCGCAAATAATACCTGGATGCTGGTGGCGACCTTTTTGGTCTTCATCATGCATTTGGGATTCGCCGCACTGGAATCCGGCCTCACACGGGCCAAAAACACCACTAACATCTTGTTTAAAAATACGGCCATCGTCGCGATCGGCTTGCTAACTTACGCCCTTTGCGGTTTTAACCTGATGTATCCCGGTGATTTTAACGGCTGGATTGGTTTTGCCGGTGTGGGTTTAAGCCTGCCTGCCGGAGATGGCGGACTCATCGGCTATGCCGATGGGGCCTACACCTATTACACCGACTTCATCTTCCAGGCCATGTTTGCCGCAACGGCGGCCACGATTGTTTCCGGGGCCGTCGCCGAACGCGTGAAACTCAGCAGCTTCCTGGTTTTCTCCGCGATTTTTGTCGCCATTGTGTATCCCATTGTCGGTTCCTGGAAGTGGGGTGGCGGCTGGCTGGATACAATGGGTTTTTACGATTTTGCCGGCTCAACCCTTGTGCATGGCGTCGGGGGGTGGGGCGCTTTGGCTTGTGTCTTGGTTTTGGGGCCGCGTCTCGGGAAATATGTCAATGGACAAGTGAAACCCATTCTGGGTCATAGCATGCCCTTGGCCACTGTGGGCATGTTCCTGCTTTGGCTGGGTTGGTTCGGGTTTAACGGCGGCTCCGTGCTTTCGGCCGATCCGGGCCTGGTCTCGCTCGTGTTTGTGACGACCAGCCTTGCGGCTGCGGCCGGTGTGCTCGCTTCTATGATTACTTCCTGGATGGTACAAAAGAAACCGGATCTTTCGATGATTTTAAACGGCAGCCTTGCCGGACTCGTGGGCATTACCGCGGGCGCGGATACCGTCACGGTCATGGGTTCGATCATCATCGGTTTAATTGCGGGCGTGCTGGTTGTTTTCTCCGTCATGTTTTTTGATCGCGTAAAAATCGACGACCCTGTCGGTGCGCTTTCCGTTCACTTGGTTTGCGGCATTTGGGGTACCTTGGCCGTCGGTATTTTCAGCACCAATGCCGACCATAAACTCTGGGTGCAACTCGTAGGTGTCATCGCATACGGCGTCGTGACCTTCGCCGCAGCCTTCGGCCTCTTTTTTGCCCTGAAAGGCATCATGGGGGTTCGTGTCACAGAGCAGGAAGAAATGGAAGGCCTGGACATGCATGAACACGGTGTCGCAGCGTATAATGGTTTTCAGACAACAAATCAATAACATGGCGATGCAAGTCATTTGAAAACCCATTGCTGTGGAAGGAGACAATCATGAAAAAGGTAGAAGCGATTATCAAACCGTTCAAACTCGAGGAGGTGAAAAAGGCCCTCTCCGAGATTGGTATCGTGGGCATGACGATCAGTGAAGTGAAGGGTTTTGGTCGTCAAAAAGGACACAAGGAACATTACCGGGGCGCGGAGTATGCGATTGAATTTGTACCCAAGATCAAACTGGATATCGCCGTGAACGACCCGGAGGTCGAAAAGGTTGTTGAGGCGGTCATGAATTCCGCCCGGACGGGGTCGATTGGGGACGGAAAGATATTTGTCACCTCCCTGACTGAAGTCGTTCGCATCCGAACCGGAGAAATGGGAGAAAGCGCGCTGTAAATCTTCTGAACGCGCATTGTTTTGAAAAACAAAGGGCGGGTTGATTATTCAATCCGCCCTTTGTTTAGCTTCAAGGCCGTTGATTCAGCCCCTGGAAGCAGGGGGTCATCCGGGGGGCCACTGGAAAACCCGGCCCCCCATCAAATGCAGGTGCAGATGAAAGACGCTCTGGCCGGCACGTTCTCCGGAATTGATGACCGTTCTAAAGCCGCTGTCCCGCAGCCCTTTTGTTTCGGCCAATTTCCGGACAACTGAAAAAAGGTGGGCCATGAG
>JALUVJ010000079.1 GCA_027020665.1 Nitrospira sp. | reverse complement strand
TGGATTTTATAGAAAACACATTTTTCATCTTGATTATTCCTATAACGGCTCCAGCTTTTTGTTCCGCTATGATTTTCCAATAAAAGCGATTATCTTCACTCCTTAAAACAGTTCTAAATCCCTTGTGAGAGTATTTTTCTGGCTGCTTTTAGATTGCCGGGTGACAAATTTCATTCTTCCAAAAATTAATTGACAAGGTTTATGCGGTGTGATATAACTCGAAAACTTTCGCTGGAGCAGAGCAGGCATCTTTACGTAACTATTTAATTTATCAAGTGTTTAAGTGAATTGACGGCTTTGCAGACGCGGCAGAACCAACCGAAAGGACGGACTCTGATGAAGATGAAAACTGTTTTTCCGGATCTTCTTTCACGTGTCCGTTTTTTTGTTCCCCTTGGTACGGTTTTTTGGGATTTTCGGGTACTGTTTATGCTTAAAAGGGATTTATTCAGGCTTTGGGCGTGATGTTTTCCAAAGCGGGGGCAGCCTTTGTTGAACCGTGTCGCACTTTTTCGCGTCGCACAGTAGCGATCATGGGGTTTGAGGTCGTTCAAGTTGCTGTTCTTTCCAAACCGAAGCAGAGGTATTTCGGTTTTGCGTAACACTCTGAGCTTTACCCTCTGAGCCCCTCGTACATGGTGCGGGAGCGGAAGAGGGAGATTGTTGGCCTTAACGCGTGGAAGGGGTTTGAGTTTGCTCGAGAGAAAAATCACCATTGCTAAATTGAGTTCATTTTTATTCGTCGCTGTATTTCTCCTCATCTTTTTTTTACATTCTCCTTTTCTTGCGCAGGCCTCTGAAGAGCCGAGCCCCAAAGTCGGAAAGCACCTCTTTAGGCACTATTGCGCAGTTTGCCACGGTGTCAGCGGAAAAGGCGACGGCGTGAATGCGGATTATTTAGGTGACGTGCATCCCGCTGATTTGACCAGTGAAAGTATTGATAAGTTGGATGATGAAGAAATTTATGAGGTCATTGAGGGCGGAGGGGCTGCAGTTGACATTTCCTACTATATGCCGCCCTGGGGGGCTGTTTTTTCCGAAAGCCAAATTCATAGCATTGTTGCCTATATCCGAACGCTCTCTGCTGCGAATGGCAGTAAGGAAGGTGCCGTCGTCCGTTTTTCGGATTTAGGGAAACAGGGCGATGAAGGTTGTGTGGCGTGTCACTCCAAAGAGGATAATTTGCTTCAGCCGATTGGTCCAAACATCGGCCATGAAGGCAGCAAGTTGAAAAAAGAGTGGCTTGCCGGATTTTTGAAGCGGCCTGAACGTTTACGCCCGATTGGGTATATGCCTCTGACAAAATCCAAAATGCCGAATTTCTACTTTACGGATGCCGAGGTGGATGCGTTGGTTGCGTATTTAATGACGCTGAAAGATGAAGGTGTCAATCGACAGGTACTGGCAGGGTGGAATCCCACGGATCCCGATGAAATAGAAAAAGGTCAGATCTATTTTGAAGAAGACTATGCTTGTGATGGGTGTCATACGCGCTCGGCTGATGGTCCCGGGGGCATTGTCGGACCGGATCTTTTATACGCAGCGAAGCGCATATTGCCTGAATGGATGTTTTATTGGATAAAAAATCCTCAACGCATTCGTCCGGATTCGCCGATGCCGAATTTTAATATTCCGGATGACCAGATTCGGTCTATTTTGGCCTATATTTACAGTTTAGCCGGGGATGCTTCTATTGCGATGACCGTTGCGGATGAGGCGAGTGCTGATGCAGCCCAGCTTGCAAAAGGGAAAAAAATCGTGGAGTCAAAAAATTGTAGAGGGTGTCACTTAATCGATTCTTTCAATAGTCAGTCGGGTGTGGCTGAAATGATTGAAAGTGAAATAAGTTTGGAGAATTAAGTAAATGACAGGAGAGGATAACGGAATGGTCGGGAAATTGTCTTTTTGGATCTTAAGTTTGTCTTTATTATCGTTCTTGTTTTTGCCGAATGTTGCGCAGGCAAAGAAAGAAAAACCGCTAAAACCTGTTCCGAAGGCTTATGCCGATAAACACATGCCAGACGGGTGGTGGACGGACGCTGAAATTATCGCCGAAGGGAAAAAGATTTTCGAGACCCGGCAACTGGAATATGAATATAAACGTAAAAAACGTACAGCGAAGGAAGGGTGTGCGACTTGCCATGCGATTAATAAAAAGAAGGATCGTCCCAAAAAAAGAGGTGCGGTCGATTTCCGCAGCGAGGCAAAGACGAATCGATACTCTGACAGCTATTGGTTTTGGCGTATTGCAGAAGGTGTAAAAAAGACCAGCATGCCCGCGTGGAAAGATGAGCTTTCGGAAGAAGAAATCTGGAAGGTGATTGCTTATGAACATACCTGGTCTCATGGCAATAAACCCGCTGTTCACGATCATCCGGAAATTGAACGTACTGTGGAGTAATGGTCTTGCCATCCCCTAAATTTATATAGCGGTGCGCTGTTGTTTTCCGGATTTTTTGTCATGATATTGTGTGGGGGCTGAAATGGGCTTTAGGAAGGGGATTTAGGGACAAACATGGAAATTGAATCCATAAAGCCGTTTCTGGTTGTTGTCGTGTCATTGCTCGGAGCAATCCTCATCGTAATGACACGCAAAAATCCCAATCTCCGCGAGGGGGTTTCTTTGGGGACAGGGGTGTTGAAGTTTCTGCTTGTCCTT
>JALUVJ010000078.1 GCA_027020665.1 Nitrospira sp. | reverse complement strand
AACTTCCGTCAACATTTTTGAACAACCCAAGATCGGTGATTGGAATTGGAGATGGGGCAAGTGTTCATCACCTGAGCATTTCACATACCGAGACGGGAGGGTCAGCGGTTTTTATTCTTGAGCGTCCCTCGTAACGGCGGTTTCCAATGAATCCGCCCCTTATTTCAGGCCCCTTCTTCTGTTGTGGCGATCAGGGTCTTGACCGCGGCGTCAAGATCGCCCCCGATGGCAAACCGGATCTTCTGATGCTCACACCCGTGGAGAAATTCGCCAAACAGGCCAAGCCCGCTGTGAGGCGTGATCCGTTCGCTTGTCGTTTCTAACTTGAAAGGTAAGGATATTTTTTGCCATTATTATTTCACCTCGCTGGTGTCGGTTTGAGGGTCCTGATGGAAGCCCTATCTTACCAAGCTGACGGGGTTTTTTCATGAACGCTTTGATTCAATCGCTCATCTTGGGAACAGTTACGGAAAAACGCATCACAACAGCATTCGACCGTTTCTGTCCCATTAAAGTAAACGCCTTTCGCTTCACAAGTGAAGCGTGATAAAATCTTGCGTTTTCAGGCATTTATATTTTCAGCGGACAAAGAGATCAAAGGGAGTAAAGCAGATCAACGCAAAACGCGCCGGATGGGACACAAACCTCGCCCGGGTTAAAAAGATCCTCATCATCATCCTGGTTTTGAATATTGCGACCGCTTTGGCAAAATCGCTGTGGGGCTATTATAGCCATTCGATCAGCATGCAGGCCGACGGCATCCATTCTTTTTTGGACGCAACATCCAATATCACCGGGCTCATCGGCCTGTGGTTCTCTGCACATCCTCCGGATAAAGAACACCCTTACGGCCATCAAAAATTTGAAACCTTTGCCGCCTTTTGCATTTCGGTATTTCTTTTTCTCGCATGTTACAGTGTACTGAAATCGAGTTACGACCGTCTGCAAAACGGCTTGACCGCTTCGGTGACATCCGCAAGTTTTATGATTATGATTGTCACGCTCGTGATCAATCTCTTTATTACTAGTTGGGAACACCGGGAAGGGAAACGTTTGCACAGCGAGATTTTGATTGCGGATTCGGCCCATACCAAAAGTGACGTTTATGTTTCCCTCTCGGTGATCGGCAGCCTGATTGCCGGCAAACTCGGTTACCCGGCGATTGATCCGATGATTGCAGTCCTCATTGCCGGGATTATCGGAAAGGTGGGCTGGGGAATTTTATTGGAAAGCTCGAAGGTATTGACGGACGTTTCACGCATTGATGCAAAAGAAATTATCGACCTGGTCACCAAAATGCCGGAGGTCGAGGCCTGCCACGCCGTCCGCACCCGCGGCAGCATGAATCATGTGCATGTGGATCTGCATATTCACGTGATGCCGGAGATGTCGATTGAAGCGGCACACGAAGTTGCCCATCTTGTGGAGGAAAAAATTATGGACACTTTTTCAGAGGTTGCGGAAGTCATTGTTCACCTTGAACCGCACATTCCGGGACTTAAAAATGACTGAACACTCCCCTCAAAAAACTAAATATCGAAAACCCCGTATTGCCCTCACGATGGGCGACCCCTGCGGCATCGGGCCCGAAGTCATCGCCAAGGGATTGAATGATCCGGTCTTGCATAAAATCGGCGATTTATGTGTGATTGGGGATTTACAGGTCATGCGTGCGCATGTGGCGCGTTTTGCCCCGAAACAAAAAGTTGTGCCCGTGCAAAAAATCACCGAGGCCGTTTTTCGTCCGGACATCTTGAATGTGTTGCAGATTGGCCAAAACGATGCAAAAACAGGCACGACCCTTTTTCCACCCGGCGCACCTCATCCTGATTCCGCCACAACGGCTTTCAAAGCCATTGAAAAAGCGGCAAAATTGGCACTTCGGGGAGAAATCGACGCCATTGCAACCGCACCGATTAATAAAGACGCCATGCAAAACATCGGTTTTGCCTTTCCCGGCCATACGGAGTTTTTCGCTGCGGCGGCAAACACCGATGATTTCGGCATGATGATGACGAGCCGCAGTATGAAAATCATGCTGGCTTCAATTCATTTGCCCTTGGTTGAGGCAATTTCACAACTCAATGCAGACAACCTGCTCAAAACCATCCGACTTACGCATCACACGCTGAAACAGGATTTTGGCTACATACGGCCTCATATCGCCGTAGCGGGCCTGAATCCCCATGCCGGAGAACGCGGCATGCTCGGACAAGAAGAACAATCGGCCGTCACGCCCGCGATTGAAACGGCACAAGCTGCGGGCATGCATGTCAGCGGCCCCTATCCCGCCGACACGCTTTTTTATAAACTCCGTCAAGGCCGGTTCGATGCGGCGGTTGCGCTCTATCACGATCAGGCCCTGATTCCGATCAAACTGCTCGCCTTTGCTTGCGCCGTAAATATTACAGCCGGTTTGCCTTTTATTCGTACCTCCGTCGATCACGGCACCGCTTTTGATATTGCAGGGCAAGGCATCGCCGATCCCGGCAGCTTGCAGGCCGCAGTACGCACTGCGGCAGAGATGGCCCGACATCGCGCGCCGGATCGTTATTTTTAATGTCGCAAGCCATGAATCCTCCTCCGGAAACCGCAGGCCCTGCAAAAAGAATCCACGCAAAAAAAAAATGGGGTCAACATTTTCTCACGGATGCGAATATTGCAAACAAGATCGTGAACTGCGCATCCATTCAACCTGGAGACCGGATTCTTGAAATCGGACCCGGAAAGGGTTTTTTGACACAACATCTTTTAGCGCGCAAGACGCAGGTGACCGCAATTGAAATTGACCGGGACCTGGTGCAAACGATGCAATGCAAACGATTCAGGTACGAAGAAAATCTCACACTTATTCAGGAAGACGCCCTGCGTTACGACTATCAGAGGCTACACGCACCCTATAAAATCGTCGCAAACCTGCCCTACAATATCTCCACACCCTTGCTTTTTCGTTTACTTGAAGAGAAGATGCGCATCAGGCAGATGGTGCTGATGTTACAAAAAGAAGTCGCGGAACGCATAACGGCGTCCGCGGGCACAAAATCCTACGGGGCACTTTCGGTAATTCTCCAGTTTTTTACCGATGTCAAAATCGCATTCAGCGTTTCACCGCATTGTTTTCATCCCAAACCCAAAGTGGCGTCTGCCGTGATTTCAATACACCCCTTTCAAAAACCGCGTATCGCCGTTCGGGATGAAAGCCTATTTTTAAAAATTGTCAAAGGCGCTTTTTTATACCGGAGAAAACAGCTCGTGAATGCATTGGTTTGCGCGGGCTATCCCGAAACCACACTCAGAAGCGCGCTGCAACGCATGGATTGCGATCCTGCCCGGCGCGGGGAAACCTTCACCCTTTCCGAATTTGCCCTGCTCTCCGATGCACTGCATGATTTAGGAATTTAAGTCTTTCCCGTAAAATTCCCCCAAAATCAATCGCCGATTTCGGGAGTTCCGGCGCAAATTGATAATAAAAAATGTGTATGATAGATTTGGATGTTTAAAGTATAGGTATTTTAATGGCATTAAGTGTAAATAAGCTGGTCTCAAAAGGCACTGAAAAACACTATGCGGATGAGATTATCGGCACCGCCCTCATTCTCTTTGCGCTGCTCATCGCCGTCAGCCTGGCTTCTTATTCTCCCGCCGACCCTTCGTTTTCGACCGTCACCTCCGGCACGGAAGTGCAAAACGCCGTTGGAAAAATCGGCGCCGGCTTCGCGGATTTTTTCGTACAGATTTTCGGCATCTCTTCTTACATGCTCCCGGTTTTTTTAATCATCATCGGCGTCAAGCAAATCCGGGTCAAACCCGCCGCCCGCAATACCGCGGCCCTCATCAGCGGCTTCCTTTTTATGTCCGTTTCCCTCTCGGCGTTAAGAAGCCTGAGTTGGGAAAATCCCGCAGAAAACAGCCTGCTCATGGCCGCGCCTTACAACACCGGCGGCATGACGGGGGAAATCATCGCGGCCTTTTTTTTACATTATTTCGCCCTGACAGGGGCCTACATTATTTTTTCTTCCCTCTTCTTAATCGGAACCATGCTGGCCTTTCCTTTTTCTCCAACACGCAGCTTGCAGACAACCCTGAAAAACATGGCGGCAGCAAAAAGCTGGGCCATACAGGTATGGCGCAAAAAAAGAGAAAAGAAACACTTTGCAACGGTCAACACAGGCGCAACACCCCTACAGCAAGTTGTGGACGAGTTGGAAGAAGCGCCTCGAACGCCCGCGCAACCTGAGATTGCCGACCCGCCGCCCCGCATCACAGCCAAACCGGAACAAGAAATCTTTGACTTTACACGGGAAGATTTGGGCGATTACAAACTGCCGCCCCTGAGTCTTTTGACCGACCCGCCACTCATGACCGGCGGCATGACGCAAAAAGAACTAATCGCACAATCCCACATCCTTCAGAAAAAGCTGCGCGACTTTGGGGTGGAAGGCCGTGTGACGCAAGTGCATCCCGGCCCGGTCATTACCATGTTTGAGTTTGAACCTGCCCCCGGTGTGAAGCTGAATAAAATTACCAATCTCTCCGATGACCTCGCGCTCGGCATGCGTGCGCTGTCCGTCCGCATCGTCGCCCCTTTGCCGGGCAAAGCAACGGTGGGGATTGAGATTCCAAATCGCAAACGAGAGGCCGTCTTTTTAAAGGAGGTTTTTTCATCGCCCTCTCATAACCGCATCACTTCGAAGCTAAAGCTGGCCTTGGGCAAGGATATTTTCGGCAATCCGCTTTCGGCCGATCTGGCAAAAATGCCACACCTTTTGATTGCGGGCGCGACCGGGTCCGGAAAGAGCGTGGGGCTCAATGCGATGGTGCTTTCTATTTTGTTTTCGGCCACACCGGCGGAAGTTAAGATGCTGATGATCGATCCCAAAATGCTGGAATTCACACTCTACGACGGCATTCCGCATCTTATCACACCCGTCATCGTACGGCCCAAGGCGGCAGCGGCCGCGCTCAAAAAGATGGTCGCGGAAATGCAGCGGCGCTATGAACTGCTTTCGGAAAAAGGCGTGCGCAATATCGGAGCCTACAATAAATTGGCCGCGCAATCCGAGGACATCGACTTGTTGCCCTTTATTGTCGTGTTCATTGATGAATTGGCCGACTTGATGATGGTGGCCTCACGCGAGGTTGAGGATTCCATTGCGCGCCTGGCACAAATGGCGCGTGCGGCGGGCATTCACCTCGTGCTGGCGACACAACGGCCTTCGGTGGATGTATTGACAGGTTTGATCAAGGCCAATTTTCCCGCGCGCATCGCCTTTAATGTGTCCTCTAAAACAGATTCCCGGACGATTCTCGACGCCAATGGTGCGGAAAAACTCTTGGGCAAAGGAGACATGCTCTATCTCTCGGCGGGCACGGGGAAACTGACGCGTGTGCATGGGGCCTATATCGCCGAAGACGAGGTCAAAAAAGTGGTTTCATTTATTAAAGATCAGAGTCAGCCCCACTATGAATCAACATTTGACGAGGGAGAATCCTCCGTAAAAGATTATAACGACGAGGACAATGATGAGCGAGATGACCGTTATGAAGATGCACGCGAACTGGTTATTTCCACACGCCAGGCCTCTGCTTCTTTTCTTCAGCGGCGTTTGCGTGTGGGGTATCCCCGTGCGGCACGCATGATCGAAATGATGGAGGAAGACGGCCTTATCGGTCCCGCGATCGGCAGTAAACCCAGAGAAGTGCTTGTTCGAAAAGAAGAAGGAGATCCTATTTGATGAAAGCATCTGCATTGCGATTTTATAAATTCAACCGAAACAACAATGTGTTGGGCATACTGATTTTCTTGTGGGGTTTCAGCCTTCCCTCGACCGGTTTGGCAAAGACCGATGCCGAAGCCGTTCAGAAAGTCGTCGCGCATGTTCATGCGTCTTATGAAAAAATCAATGACCTGCAAGCCGATTTTGTGCAAACGGTCGAAATCGACGGCTTTGATACCCTCTATGTTTCAAAAGGAAAGGTTTTTATCAAAAAAGGAAAGATGCTTTGGGATTATGTTGAGCCGGGCAAACAAATGATTTATGTGAACGGCAGCGGATTTCAATTTTACGTGCCGGATCACAAGCAGGTCATTCGCAGTAAAGTGGGGGGGCAGTCCGATGCGCATCTGCCCCTCAAGCTGCTTTCGGGGCTGGGACGGCTGGATCAGGATTTTGAAGTCAGCTTTGAAATCGAAGCCCCCAAACCGGGCGAGGCCGTGCATCTCAAACTTTTGCCCAAAAAGGGGATGGGTGTCAATCAAATCGTCATTACGCTCATTCCCTCCGAAGAAATCAAGGGGGTCGTGATCGATCAGGTCGTCTTGTATGAGCAAAACGGCAATATTTCCACCTCTACCTTCGAAAACGTACAAATCAACACAGGACTCGAGGATACTCTATTTGATTTTAAAATTCCTGAGGACGTCGAGGTCATCGACGGCCCATAATCGGCGCGAACGGTTTGACAGAAAGAAGCCCGATCTGTTAGAAATGCGCTTCATCTCAATAACTGCACATTCAGGGATGGGCGATTAGCTCAGTGGTAGAGCGCTTCCTTCACACGGAAGAGGTCGCAGGTTCGATACCCGCATCGCCTACCAATATTTTCAATGACTTCCGATAAAAGGCACCTTCAAAAATTTCAGATATGCCTTTGAGACTTTATGGAATGAATAACATTTTAGGTGATGCAGACAAGCACCCTCAAGATCCGGAAGTCCTGCCAAAAGTCGATGAACGCGGACTCTCCAGCTATGACCCGCTTCGCGGCTATCTTGTGGAAATCAGAAAATACCCTTTCTTAAGCCGTGAAGAAGAACATCAGCTTGCCGTTCGATTCCGGGAACAAGGGGATCTGGATGCCGTCACACAGTTGATCCTCTCCCATCTGCGGCTGAGTGTATCCATTGCAATGGAATACAAAAAATTGCCCTTTAATACAATGGATCTGATCCAAGAAGGCAATGTGGGGCTGATGCACGCCGTCAAAAAATACGACCCTTACAAAAACGTGCGTGTGGCCACCTATGCCGCATGGTGGATCCGGGCCTATATTCTAAAACATATCCTTCAGAATTGGCGCCTGGTTCGCATCGGCACTACGGAAGCCCAGCGCAAGCTCTTCTTTCGACTTTCAAAAGAACGGGAAGCCCTTGAAAAACGCGGCATGGTCATTACGCCCAAACTGCTGGCAGATCAATTGAATGTCAGAGAAAAAGAAGTGCTTGAGATGACACAGCGACTTGAGGGACACGAAGTCTCCCTCAGTACGCCAGTCGGGGAAGAAGAACATACGTCTTTTGGCGACCTTTTACCTGCCCCTCAGGAAGATACGGAAAAACATTTGGCCGATAAACAACTGAAAACCTTGTTTCAGTCAAAACTTGACGCCTTCTCCAAACAACTTAAAACAAGGGAAGCCGACATTCTTTCCAATCGCGTTTTGTCAGAGCATCCCAAAACATTGGAAATCTTCGCACAAAAATACGGCATCTCAAAAGAGCGCGTACGTCAAGTCGAAACCAATCTGCTTAAAAAACTCAAAAAATATATGCAAACCGAAATTCCTGATTTTAAAAACATCTCCGTCTAAAGCAGGACCGATAAGATCAAATCAGTGGCTGATGAACTCAGCACGGACACAGGAAAATTCACATGGATCGGCCCTAAGCGAGGAAAAGCGGCCCCGACAAAAAAAGCCCCCTTGATTGAAATCAAGGGGGCTTTTTTATTTAAAAACAAGGGAAGAGGATTATTAAAGCTTCACAACGTTCGCCGCTTGGTCTCCCTTTGCACCACTGGTAATCTCAAACTCGACGGCCTGTCCTTCATCAAGCGATTTAAAGCCTTCGTCCTGAATAGCCGAAAAATGTACAAAGACATCTCCGCCATCTTCGCGTTCGATAAAACCAAAGCCTTTGCTGGCATTAAACCACTTTACTGTACCTTTAGGCATACACTGATCTCCTTATACTTCAGAAATTGACGCTCGATCTTATTGAAAAAAGGGAGAAACCCTATAGATCATGAATTTTTTTACCCCCACAAGTCACGCTCGGAAAATCCTGAAATCGAATACACGGATAGGATAACAAAAGGCTTAAATAAAAAGCAACTGATGGACATCGAAGTCAGAATTCAAACAAGAGCCCTCTGATTAACGCGCACCCACGCCCCTCAAAACAACCCGAACCGTGGCGAAAATAATCGAGAGGTCAAAAAGTAACGACAAATGTTTCACATAATAGAGATCATATTGATGTTTTTCCAAGGCGTCCTCCCTGGTCGCAGCGTAACGATATTTGACTTGTGCCAAGCCCGTTAATCCCGGTTTCACCGTATGCCGAAGCGCATAATAAGGGATGCAGGTTTCTAAATCGGAAACAAAAACCGGGCGCTCCGCCCGTGGACCGACAAAGCTCATCTCCCCTTTTAAGACATTGACGAGTTGCGGGAGTTCGTCAAGACGCAATTTGCGCAACCATCGTCCCACCCGCGTCACCCGCGGGTCGCCTTCCGTCGCCCAGACCGCGCCTGTTTTCGCCTCCGCATCCTGATGCATTGAGCGAAATTTAAAGACATCAAAGGGACGGCCTTCCTCCCCCACCCGCTCCTGTCGGTAAAAAACAGGCCCCTGCGAATCCATCTTGATTAAAATCGGGATCACGACAAAAAACGGCGCAGCAAAAATAAACCCAAAGAAGACCGCGACCAAATCCAAGACTCTTTTGCTTAAGCGAATCAACATCATGCGCTTAAAGCCTTCTCCAAAAATAAGATCACTGGGGTTCAGCGATTCCACCCACATCTTCCCGTAAAGCTGCTCATAAAAAGCAACCGCTTTCACGACTTCAATCCCTTCAACCCGAAGATCCAAAAGCAAATCAACCGGAAGCGCGCCGCGTCGATTGTCGATGGCAACCACAATCTTTTTAATCTCTTGTGATGCAATGGTTTTTTTGACCGCTTTCACCGCATTATCATGCAAATGACCTTGCGCCAAATCCCACTCAAAATAAGAAAGTCGAACACCACGATTTCCGTACTTCGAAACTGCGTCTTTCAATGTTTGCATCGCGAGGCCTGCGCCAATAATCAAAACCGGCTCGCCCGTTTTTTCGTGCTTCTTTAACATCTCCCCCCCCGAGCGGAATGGAAAGACAGCTCACCCTGCCTTTCCATTCCTTACCGTCCCGCGCATAAACGACAGAAACGGCAGTTCATCGTATTGACAAATGGCATTCTGTTTTTACTTTGCAAGAAATGCATAAACCGTGCCAAAATTATATTTCATAAAGCGGTTGAATAAACCCTTAAAATATTCATATAAAACAATATGTTATAAAAAATACCGGGTCATTTTCAGAACAGTTATCAAAATTAAAAAATATCTTTTCGATAAGCGGAAACTCAAAATGATATTGCTTAGGCCGGCACATTAAACTCTATATCGGTATTTTAAAAATGTGCATACTTGACAGAATTCGGAGAAGCGATCTATTATGTTCCCGTTTTTTTAACGGATGCCTGTCATCATTGTCATCGCAATATTTTTGTAGTTAGGGCTCACCCTCTAATGGACAACATCCCGTTCGAGCAAAGCCGCTTGCGCTTGGAACGACTGATCGAAGTCAATCAATTACTCATGAACACGGTCGATGCAAAATCCGTGGTTAAATTGATTTTAGATTCCGCAACGGAATTATTTTCAGCGGAAGCATGCAGCATCGCCCTGATTGATCTGAACGATCAGCAACTCAACTTCGCTTTTTCTTCCGGAGGCGCCGATGTCGGCGAATTTCGCATGGCATTGGGAGAAGGGATTATCGGCACCGTGGCCGAAACGGGCAAAGGCATCATTTCCAACGACGTTTCCAGAGACCCGCGTTTTTTTAAGCAGGTCGATCAAGAAACCGGCTTCAAAACACAATCCGTACTTTGTGCCGCTCTAAAACAAGGCGGTGAAACAATCGGAGCGATTGAAGTTCTCAATACCCGAAATCCGAAGGGCTTCACAGAAGCCGATCTCAAATTTCTCACCACCTTCTGCGGCCCCGCCGGGGCCGCCATCGAACGTGCAAAAGCCTTCAGTATGACGGAAAATGTAAAAAATGCTTTTGAAGAAATCGTTCAAAATCACTATCGTTTCATCATCGGAAAAAGCAAGGCCATGCAAAGCGTACTAGACATGGCGCGGCGCGTTGCCCCGATGAAAACCACCGTGTTGCTGCTTGGAGAAAGCGGGACAGGGAAAGAAGTCATGGCACGTGCCATCCATCAATGGAGTCCGCGTGCCGCCCATCCTTTTATCGCCGTCAACTGTGTCGCACTCACGCCCGAACTCATGGAAAGCGAGCTTTTCGGTCATGAAAAAGGTTCTTTTACCGGAGCCTTTGCGCAAAAAAAAGGAAAGTTTGAAGTGGCGCAAGGCGGCACGATTTTTTTGGATGAAATCGGAGACCTCTCCGCCTCCCTGCAAACCCGTTTGTTGCGCGTGCTTCAGGAACGGGAATTTCAGCGCGTTGGCGGATCAAAAAATATCCAGGCCGACGTGCGGGTTTTGGCCGCAACAAACCGCGACTTGCAACAGGCCATTAAAGCGGGGGATTTTCGGGAAGATCTATATTATCGGCTCAATGTGGTTTCCGTGACCATGCCTGCATTGCGGGAACGTTCGCAAGACATCGCGGCACTCGCCGCTTATTTCATCAGGAAACACTGTCATGAAGTCAAACGCAGCCCGATGACCCTTGCGCCCTCTGCGCTCGCATGTCTGGAAAGCTATCCGTGGCCGGGAAACGTGCGGGAGCTGCAAAATACGATAGAGCGGGCCGTCGTCCTTGCCCCCGAACCCGTCATTACACGAGAAGATTTGCCTGCGGAAATTTGTCACCAGAACAGCGTGCGGACAAACGGTGTTCCTGAAATAGACGACGACGGAGATTCATTACTCATGGCCGAAGCCGTTGACCGCTTCAAACGTAAACTTATCCGAAAAACATTAGAAAAAATGGGCGGCAATCAAAGCGAAACAGCCAAAGCCCTTGGCATGCGCTCCTCCAATCTATCGCGGATTATGAAGCAGTTGGGATTACGGTGAGAAAAAACTGCGCCTGTTCCATGTTTGCCGTTTAGGACGCTTTGATTAAGTCTCATCTATCGGCCCGTCACACCCAACATTTTGCCAAACAAAACACGGTGCAGTATAGTACAGCCGACAGGTGATCCAATCCTAGGTCTTAAAAAATCGTAACGATTCGGCTTGGAGCAAAATTAGGCCACCTTGAGTATGTAACTATTTTAGATTGTGACCTTGATTTGTTCGAGGACAAGGAGAAAACGCGCAGTTTACAGGTGTAAATGAGCATTTTGACGCCGTCATCGGGCAAATCAGGGGCAATCCGAATAGTTACGAAAAATCAACGAAATCCGTGAGGAGTAAGGAACGCATGAGAATTCGGGTCTTGGGATGTCACGGTGCGGAACTTGCCGACCGGAAGACCTGCGGATTTCAAATCAACCAATCCCTATTGCTTGACGCGGGAACGATTTGCAGCGCACTGAGCCTTGCAGAACAGCGGCAGGTACGGCATATCCTGGTTTCGCATATTCATTTGGATCATACAAAAGGACTCGCTTCTTTCTCAGAGAATTTGCAAACCGAACCGATTGACACCCCGGTTACACTCATCGGATTACAACCTGTGCTAAATGCCCTGAAAAAATATTTTTTTAACAATCGGGTTTGGCCCGACTTCACCCAACTGCCCAGCCGGGAACATCCCGTCTTTCGCATGCAGGCGCTTTCTGAAGGTGAACGCTATGAAATTGGCGATCTCGAAGTCAGGGCCTATGCCGTGAACCACACGGTGCCTTCCTCCGGTTTTATCATTCGGCAACACAACGCATCCATGCTTTACAGTGGAGACACCTACCAAACCGAAAACCTTTGGAACGCCGCAACAAAAGAAGCCTCTTTGAAGGCCGCCCTGCTTGAAGTCAGTTTTCCGGATCACCTCATCCATCTGGCTGAGGCAAGTAAACACTTAACACCCGCGATGTTCAAACAAGAATTTTTGAAAATAGGGAAGCCCCGCCTT